>NZ_JAOCEA010000040.1:0-1129 GCF_029841165.1 Pseudomonas sp. GD03842
CGTCCTTCAGCTAGCCACACCCATGATTCAGCTACCACAGGCAGACGATCATAGTGAACAGCGAGTCTGCGCGCCCGATCATTCCAGGCATGTGTTCGCTCAACTACCCAACGCTTAGGTTGTGGTAAAAAGCCATGACTGTCGGTGGTTACGGTGAACAGATCAGGTTGTTCCGGGCGCACCCAGCGCCCCACGTTTTTGTTGGCCGGATGCCTCACGACTTGAACGCGAACACTATGGCGCTGTGAGACGATCTGTGAGCATTGCCCCGCATAGGCACTGTCTACAAACAGGGTATTGAGACTGGGGTACTTGGACATTCCTGCTGCTACAAGCGGATATGCGCCGTCACGGTCTTGGACGTTTGCTGCCGTAACGACGACGGCCAAAAGTAGTCCGAGCGTATCGACCAACAGGTGACGTTTGCGTCCTTTTACTTTTTTGCCGACATCCAGCCCTGTTGCTCCTCCCTGAGCTGATCCTCGGGTCGACTGCGAATCCAATACCGCGGCAGTGGGGTCTGCTGAGCGCGCCTCTCGCTCACGCCACTGCCGACGCAAGCGATCATGCATCTGTTCAAACTTACCTTGCTCGCTCCAGCGCCTGAAGGTGCGATAGACGTTCTGCCAACGAGGAAAATGGCTTGGCAACATCCGCCACGGGCAACCGCTACGCACTACATAGCAACAAGCGTCCACCAAGGTGCGTCGACTCACTTTTGGAGGAAATCCACGACCACCTTGGTTCTCGAAAATATCCTGCACCAATTTCCACTCAGCATGGCTCAAGCTGCTTGGATAAATCTGTTCAGGCTCCTGGTGGCGATGTGTGTCTGTGTAGCCATATCGAGCTAAAGCAGGAGGTGCCATCTCGATAGTTACCGCTTGGTAGCTAGGAACGAGCTTGATGCCTTGACGATCAAGCGCCGCATAAAGAGCATTTTTGCTGATCTTTTTTTGCGTGATGCGCGCAAACTCCGTACGGATCTCAAGCGCGGTGGCAGTTGGATTTTCCTGGACGATTTTCGCCAGGGTCTTCTCGTATTCCTCCGTGTAGATCTTGGGTCGCCCAGCCTTTGCCATCGTGCACCTCTAACGAAATAGCGATATGCAAAGCCTAGTAGAAGCCA
>NZ_JAOCEA010000041.1:0-945 GCF_029841165.1 Pseudomonas sp. GD03842
ATGCGGCACCCAACCGGTGACGGCAATGGATTCTTTCTTGTTTTCAGCGCGGGTCAGCTCGACAATCATACCGGCGCCGGAACTCGCCTGAAGTTTGTAGCCCTCCAGGCCGTAATCCTTGATGGCCTGATCGGTCTTGATCATCACGCCTGAACCGGCGTCGATGCCGACAATCGTCTTCTTGAAGGAAGCATCGGTCTTCAGATCGGCCAAGGAGCTGGCTGTGACGTCGTCCGGCGATCAGGCCGGTGTTCGCGTGCTGGAAGTTCGGACCGTGGTCGGTGGCCTTGTGCTTGTTCTTGGCCCGGTTTCCACCGTGGGTAACGGGCAGCCAGGCGGACAGCATCATGTACAGCTTACTGGTGGCAATGCTCTGCCACAATGATCCCGGCGGCCATGGGCTGGTTTTACGGGATAGCCCCAGTTTTTTTGCTAAAGGCGGCGCTAGAGTCCAATTATTAGCACCTTCAGACCCGTCGATAGCTTACTTAGACATTCTCATATCGGTAACCCTTATGGCATTGCCTGAATTCGCGCACCCAAATATGGCGTAGCCAATAAAGCTGCCTTCTGGGGCCGTATATTCCACTGTGTCCGGAGTAAGATCGACAAGTGCTCTTGTCTGACAGGTCGCTAACACACGCCTGGCCTGATCATAAAAAGTAACCCTTCCATAATTGGCTGGACCAACGCCCCAATTCGCACTCAGGACAAATTGCATCTTGACCTTCTTCCAGCCAGTATTGAATTTAACTTCAGCACTTTGCAATAGAAATTTTTGAAGACCTGAACCCAAAGTCGCAGAACTACCAACAGTTACATAAAAATAACGCTCATCAACTGTATTTCTCAACGAAAAATGCTTCAGCTCCTCCAAGACTGTATATTCTTGGCCAAATGTTACGTCACGATAAACGCCCGAAAAATCCTCATGCACCTCGTCCC
>NZ_JAOCEA010000042.1:0-585 GCF_029841165.1 Pseudomonas sp. GD03842
CGGCGGTTTCGATCCAGACTTCCATGTAGTTGGGCGCCAGAAAACCCAGACGCCAGGCGTCATATGGCAGCTCTGCACCGTAGTCATTAACGTGGCTGCACCCGCCGAGAATAACGGCGAGTGCACATCCCAACAGCACGTTGAGCTTATTGATTGCAATGGATAAACCACTAAATGACGAAAGCCGATTACCACGAGTCATAGGGGATGCCGAATTTGTCGATGTATGCCTGAGACTCTTTATTAGGCGGGCGGTAATAGTGACCTTCTGACAGGCCGTCATAAGGCCCCTTCTCAACTATCCGGCCCTGCACGCGGCTGACTTCAATTGGATCCAGGCACAACCCTCTGATCCAGGTTTTCGCAATTCCGCCCGGCGCCAGGCCAATGACCAGGAGCTGGCGGTGGTCCGTGATCCATTCTTTCGTGCCCCTGCAATAGGTGTTCGGTTTAACCTCCAACATCGCGTTACGGGTCGTCTCAGGAATCTCAATGAAAGCATCGTAAGTTTGAGGCTCTGCCAGGGATTGCCAACGCACATAAATCATACGAGGCACATCGGCGCGCCAGAGGTGTTTTCCCTTA
>NZ_JAOCEA010000043.1:0-574 GCF_029841165.1 Pseudomonas sp. GD03842
CGCACTCGCTGTTGTCCTCTGCGGGTGCAGCCACGTTAATGACTACGGTGCAGAGCTGCCGTATGACGCCTGGCGTCTGGGTTTTCTGGCGCCCAACTACATGGAGGTCTGGATCGAAACCGCCGATGTGCTCGATGTCAAAGGCCGAGTATTCATACGCGCCATGAGTGGCGTGGCGGCTATCCAGACACCACCGAATCTCAGGGGTAACCCAAGAGGGTGGCCGAAGCGACCTGGCAGTGGAGCAGGAAAACACGTCTGGAGCGCCGATGTGCCTCGTCTGATTTATGTGCGTTGGCAATCCCTGGCAGAGCCTCAAACCTACGAGGCTTTCATTGAAATTCCTGAGACGACTCGTAACACCATGTTGGAAGTCAAGCAGAACACGTATTGCAGGGGCACGAAAAACTGGATTACGGATCATCGCGAACTTCTGGTCATTGGCCTTGCGCCAGGCGGGATAGCGAAAACCTGGATCAGAGGGACATGCCTGGATCCGATTGAAGTCAGCCGCGTGCAGGGCCGGATAGTCGAGAAAGGCCCCGACTTGGGACGGACAAACGGTCGATATGCA
>NZ_JAOCEA010000044.1:0-566 GCF_029841165.1 Pseudomonas sp. GD03842
CGCAAGCGCTGGCAGTTCGCCTCGACCTTTCCCGCTGAAAAACTCTCGCAGATCCACAACCCCGGCGACAACAGCCTGCTGGTCGACCACGCCTACAACCCGATCCACCGCCGCTACGAATACGACCCGGCCGGCGAACTGATCCGCACGCTCGACAAACTGCGCGGAGAGATCAAGTACGAATACGAAGCCAACGGCCAACTGCACAGCCGCGACACCGGCCAACTCGTCGACAGCGAAGAATTCCGCTACGACCCTGCGGCGAACCGGCTGAACTTCAACACGCGCCAGTTCGACCACATCAAAGACAACCGCATCAAAAAATGGCGTGATCAGGAATATGCCTATGACGCGTGGGGCAATTTGATCGAAAAACGGGTAGGGGTCAGCACGCTGCAGACGTTCAGCTACGACTGCGAAAACCGGCTGGTCAGGGCTGAGACGCTCTCCAGCGGCAAGCTGCACAGCACCGGCACTTACAGATACGACAGCCTCGGAAGACGAATTGGCAAAACCTCCGAAATCGAAGGCAAAACCGAGCACAAACATTTCCTCTGGCAAGGCCT
>NZ_JAOCEA010000045.1:0-542 GCF_029841165.1 Pseudomonas sp. GD03842
TTGCACGGCGCCCGTCAGTTGTCCGAGCGGCTGGGCAATCAGGTGCTGCTCAAGCGGGAAGACCTGCAGCCGGTGTTCTCCTTCAAGATCCGCGGCGCGTACAACAAGCTGGCGCAGTTGAGCGCCGAGGAGCTGGCGCGGGGCGTGGTCACCGCTTCGGCGGGCAACCACGCGCAGGGCCTGGCGCTGGCGGCGAAAAAACTGGGGATCGAGGCGACCATCGTCATGCCCAAGACCACCCCGGAGATCAAGGTCGAAGGTGTGCGCTCGCGAGGTGGCAAGGTCGTGCTGCATGGCGATTCGTTCCCCGAGGCGCTGGCGCATTCCCTGAAGCTGGTCGAGGAAAAAGGCTACGTCTATATCCACCCCTACGACGATCCGGACACCATCGCCGGGCAAGGCACGGTGGCCATGGAGATCCTGCGCCAACACCCGGGCCCGCTGGACGCGATTTTCGTGCCGGTGGGCGGCGGCGGGCTGATCGCCGGCATTGCGGCCTACGTGAAATACCTGCGCCCCGAGATCAAGGTGATCGGTGTCGA
>NZ_JAOCEA010000046.1:0-500 GCF_029841165.1 Pseudomonas sp. GD03842
CAGCCTGGCAGCTTCAAGGCATTCTGCGAGGCGGTGGGCAAGCGCCAGATCACCGAGTTCAACTACCGCTACCACACCGACCGCGAAGCGCACATCTTCGTCGGCGTGCAGACCCACCCGGAAAACGACCCGCGCAAGGCGCTGATCGCCAGCCTGACCGAGCAAGGCTTCCCGGTGCTGGACCTGACCGACAACGAACTGGCCAAGTTGCACCTGCGACACATGGTGGGCGGCCACTCGGAGCGGGTAAGCGACGAAATGGTGTTCCGTTTCGAGTTCCCCGAACGCCCGGGCGCGCTGTTCAACTTCCTCAACAAGCTCGGCGGGAAATGGAACATCTCGATGTTCCATTACCGCAACCACGGCGCCGCCGACGGGCGCGTGGTGGCCGGGCTGGTGGTGCCGGAGGAAGAACGCCACCTGGTGCCCCAGGCGCTGGCGGAAATCGGTTATCCGTACTGGGACGAGACGAACAACCCCGCGTACCGGTTGTTCCTGGG
>NZ_JAOCEA010000005.1:0-359973 GCF_029841165.1 Pseudomonas sp. GD03842
CTAGCCCGTAGGAGCGCGCTCGCCCGCGATCTGGCGCGCAGCGGCAGTAAACCCAAATGACGCGGTTTGCCTGATACAACGCGGTTGTCTGGTTCTGCTGCCGCTGCGCGCCAGATCGCGGGCAAGCGCGCTCCTACAGAGAGGCGAACGCGATTTCCCTGGTCAGCGCAACTTCCTCGTCGGTACTACGCTCAAAGCACGGCCCTCTGTAAAGGAAAACACCGCCATGGAACACTTCGCCACCCTGAAAATCCTGCACATGGTGATGACTGCGCTGCTGTTCATCAGCGGTCTGGCATTGGCAGTCTGGATCGTGCGTGGGCGCCGGGCGGGGGACTTGACCGTGCAGAACCGTGCCATGCAACGGCCTTGGGTGTTCGTCTGGTTGTTGATGGGGGTGTGTCTGCTGGCGCTGCCCATCAGCGGCTGGTGGCTGGTGCACTATGCCGGATGGCCCTTGGGGCAAGCCTGGATTCTGGGCAGCGCCATGCTCTATACGCTTGGCGCGCTGAGTTGGGCTTGGCTGGCGGTGCGGGTCAATCGGCTGCGCAGGCCAGTAGTGGTTGGCAATCCTCGTTTCACGCTAGGGCTGGCGATTTTCAGCGCGGTCTGCTTTGTCGCCATCGCCGGCCTGATGGGAGCCAAGCCGGTTTAGTACTCTCTATTCACAGCAGACGGCTTGTCGGCGGAAGCGTGTATATGATCGCCGTCGCGGGCAAGCGCGCTCCTACAGGTGAAAGGGCATCTTGTAGGAGCGCACTTGCCCGCGAACGCTTTCAATCGCGCAGCGAAATGACCGGCCAGCCGCGACGAGTCGCTTCGGCGCGCAGTTTTTCATCCGGGTCGACGGCCACTGGGTTAGCCACGCATTCCAGTAACGGCAGGTCATTCATCGAGTCGCTGTAGAAATAGCTGCCCTCCAGCGTGAAGCCATTTTCCTCGATCCAGCGATTCAGGCGGGTGACCTTGCCTTCGCGGAAGCAGGGTACGTCGGTGGTGCGCCCGGTGTAACGCCCCTCGACCTGCTCACACTCCGTCGCCAACAGCGTATCGATGCCCAGACGGGCCACGATGGGCGCCGTGACGAAACGGTTGGTGGCCGTGATGACCACCAGCTTGTCGCCTGCGTCGCGATGTTGGGCGATCAACGCCAGCGCCTTGGGCAATATCAGTGGCTCCACGCAATCGCGCATGAAATCCGAATGCCATTCGTCGAGTTGGGCCATCTCGGTCCGTCCGAGAATTTCCAGGCTGAAATTCAGGTACTCGGTCAGGTTTAGGGTGCCCGCCAGGTAATCCTGATAGAACGCGTCGTTGCGCGCCTTGTAGGCAGCGCCGTCGAGAATGCCGCGTTCGCACAGGTAGTCGCCCCAGGCGTGGTCGCTGTCACCGCCGAGGAGCGTGTTGTCGAGGTCGAATAAGGCCAGACGCATGGGGTTACCCGCTGAAATCACTGAAAAAAGAGCACAAGAATACGAGGTTTCATCAAGTGATCGCATCTATTAATGCGCTTGTGGCGATAAGCTGCCCGCGCCTCGTTGCTGCCTTCACGATCTTTGTGGAACAATGCGACGACATGCGTTTGCGAGGTTGTAGCCGTGATCGACCCCGATGGTTTCCGCCCTAATGTCGGGATAATTCTGACAAACGATGCTGGCCAGGTTTTATGGGCTCGCCGTATCAACCAAGATGCCTGGCAGTTTCCTCAAGGGGGTATCAACCCGCAGGAGACGCCTGAAGACGCGCTCTATCGTGAATTGAATGAAGAAGTCGGCCTGGAACGGCACGATGTCGAAATTCTGGCCTGCACCCGTGGCTGGTTACGCTATCGTCTGCCCCAACGCCTGGTGCGTACGCACAGCCAGCCGCTGTGCATCGGCCAGAAACAAAAGTGGTTTCTCCTGCGCCTGATCTCCAATGAGCAGCGGGTGCGGATGGATTTGACCGGTAAACCGGAGTTCGATGGCTGGCGCTGGGTCAGTTATTGGTATCCGTTGGGCCAGGTGGTGACATTCAAGCGCGAAGTCTATCGCCGCGCACTCAAAGAGCTTGCCCCGCGCCTGTTGTCGCGCGACTGACACGGAGTTCGACCCCGAGCCATGCTCAATACGCTGCGCAAGATCGTCCAGGAAGTTAACTCCGCCAAGGATCTCAAGGCGGCGTTGGGGATTATTGTGTTACGCGTCAAAGAGGCCATGGGCAGCCAGGTCTGCTCGGTCTATTTGCTCGACCCCGAAACCAATCGTTTCGTGCTGATGGCCACCGAGGGCTTGAACAAGCGCTCGATCGGCAAGGTCAGCATGGCGCCCAATGAAGGCCTGGTCGGCCTGGTCGGCACGCGAGAAGAACCGCTGAACCTGGAAAACGCCGCCGATCACCCTCGTTATCGTTATTTCGCCGAGACGGGCGAGGAGCGCTATGCCTCCTTCCTCGGCGCGCCGATCATCCACCACCGGCGCGTGGTCGGGGTGTTGGTGATCCAGCAAAAGGAGCGTCGCCAGTTCGACGAAGGGGAAGAGGCGTTTCTGGTGACCATGAGCGCCCAGCTCGCGGGCGTCATCGCTCATGCTGAGGCCACAGGTTCGATCCGTGGCCTGGGGCGGCAAGGCAAGGGCATCCAGGAAACCAAGTTCGTCGGCGTGGCCGGTTCGCCGGGCGCTGCGGTAGGCACGGCGTTGGTGGTCCTGCCGCCAGCGGATCTGGATGTGGTGCCGGACAAGACGGTCACCGACATCGAGGCCGAAATTCAGCTCTTCAAAAATGCGCTGGAAGGTGTTCGCGCCGACATGCGCACGCTTTCGGCGAAGTTGGCGACACAGTTGCGTCCTGAAGAGCGAGCGCTGTTCGATGTCTACCTGATGATGCTCGACGATGCCTCGCTGGGCAGTGAGGTCAAGAACGTCATCAGGACCGGCCAGTGGGCGCAGGGCGCGTTGCGCTCGGTGGTCAACGAGCACGTCAATCGTTTCGAACTGATGGACGACGATTACCTGCGCGAGCGGGCTTCTGACGTGAAAGACCTCGGGCGCCGTCTGCTGGCGTACCTTCAGGAAGAGCGCCAACAGGCGCTGGTCTATCCGGACAATACCATTCTGGTCAGCGAGGAGCTGACACCTGCGATGCTCGGGGAAGTGCCGGAAGGCAAGCTGGTGGGCTTGGTCTCGGTGTTGGGCTCGGGCAACTCCCACGTTGCGATTCTGGCCCGGGCCATGGGCATTCCAACGGTCATGGGTGCGGTTGACCTGCCGTATTCCAAAGTCGATGGCATTGAACTGATCGTCGATGGTTACCACGGCGAGGTGTACACCAACCCTGGCGAAGCGCTGCGCAGGCAGTATTCGGTGGTGGTCGAGGAAGAGCGTCAGTTGGCGCAGGGTCTCGACGCGTTGCGTGAACTGCCGTGCGTGACCCTCGATGGCCATCGGATGCCGCTGTGGGTCAACACCGGCCTGCTGGCCGACGTTGCCCGCGCTCAGCAACGTGGTGCCGAAGGCGTCGGCCTCTACCGCACCGAAGTGCCCTTCATGATCAACCAGCGGTTCCCGAGTGAAAAGGAGCAGTTGGCGATCTATCGCGAACAACTGGCGGCCTTTCATCCCCTGCCGGTGACCATGCGCACCTTGGACATCGGCGGCGACAAGGCGCTGTCTTACTTTCCCATCAAAGAAGACAACCCGTTCCTGGGTTGGCGCGGCATTCGAGTCACCCTCGACCACCCGGAAATCTTCCTCGTACAGACCCGGGCGATGCTCAAGGCCAGTGAAGGCTTGAACAACTTGCGGATTTTGCTGCCGATGATTTCCGGTACGCACGAGACGGAAGAGGCCTTGCACCTGATTCACCGGGCGTGGGGTGAGGTGCGCGATGAGGGCACCGATGTGCCGATGCCGCCGGTAGGGGTAATGATCGAAGTCCCGGCGGCGGTCTATCAGACCCGAGAACTGGCCCGGCAAGTGGACTTTCTGTCGGTCGGCTCCAACGACCTCACCCAATACCTGCTGGCGGTGGACCGCAACAACCCGCGTGTGGCCGATCTCTATGACTACTTGCACCCCGCGGTGCTGCAGGCCTTGCAGAACGTGGTGCGCGACGCCCATGCCGAAGGCAAGCCGGTGAGCATTTGTGGGGAGATGGCGGGCGATCCGGCGGCAGCGGTGCTGCTGATGGCCATGGGCTTTGATAGCCTGTCGATGAACGCCACCAACCTGCCGAAAGTGAAATGGATGCTGCGTCAGATCAACCTGAGCAAGGCCAAGGAACTGCTGGCGCAACTGATGAACAATGACAACCCTCAGGTCATCAGCAGTTCGTTGCAACTGGCGCTGAAGAACCTCGGGCTGTCGCGGATGATCAACCCGGCCTCGGTCAAAGGGCATTGATCGGGCGCAAGCCCTGAGTACCTGTGCATGATCGTTCCCACGCTCCGCGTGGGAACGCCGCCCCGGGCGCTCTGCGTCCACAACGACGCAGAGCGTCGAAGGATGCATTCCCACGCAGAGCATGGGAACGATCATGCAACGATCATGCACAGGGGCGATGCATTCAGATGTGCAGGCTTACCTCACCCAATCTCCCACCATGTGGCCCGAAGCTGCGCTCAATCAGCCTCCGGCTCCCGTCTGCACTGACAATCAACACCGTGCTCGCGCGGGTTCCGTAGTTGGGGCTGGCGATGAACACGCTGGACAGCAGTTTTTCTGTAGCAAACCCTACGCCCGTGTTGGGTAGCTCCGTGTCTGCCGCCGCCGTGTCGTCTGCGAGTAAGTCGAACAGGGCCTCAGGCTCGGGGTCGTTCAGGTGTGCGGACAGCGCCGCTTTGGCCTTGAGCAGCTTGGGCCATGGTGTATCGAGGCCGGCGTTGGACACGCCATAAACCCCCGGGGCGAGTTGACAAGGCGCGGCGTCGACAGCGTTGAGAAAGTGCAGCGAATGCCGGTCACCGACCAGCAAATTGAACCCGCTGTATTCTGCCGCGCGTCCCGCGACTTCGCGCAGGTAATCATCGACAGACAGCGTGCCCTGCAGAAAATGAGCAACCAGCTCCCCGCGCGAGCGACGCCCCAAGGGCTGGCCAGGGTCGCGGATGTTGGTCAGGGCCGCGAAGCGGCCGTCCGTGGAGACGCCCAGCCAGGTGCCGCCAGCTTCCAGATCCCGGCCCGCGTAGATGTGCGGGGCATCTTCCCACTGCGCGAGCGGGCGCGTCGGGCGGGCATAGAACTCGTCGCGGTTGGCAGCGAGGATGAAAGGTTGCGGGTGGTCAGGGCGCCATGCGAAGACGATCAGGCACATGCAGGTCTCCTTTTTCCGCCACTGTACGCACAGATCCGCTGCACATCCATCGCGCGCACCTAGAGACAGGCCGCACGCTCCGGTAAACTGCCGCACTGATTTTCGGAGACCCCCATGGAATTTCTGCTCTATCTGGCCCTGGGCGCATGCGCCGGTGTGCTGGCCGGGCTGTTTGGCGTGGGCGGGGGCATCATCATCGTGCCGGTGCTGGTGTTCAGTTTTACGCTGCAAGGGTTCGACAGCTCAGTGTTGACGCACCTTGCCGTGGGTACGTCATTGGCAACCATCGTGTTCACGTCGATTCAGTCCGTGCGCGCCCACCACCGCATGGGCGCTGTGCGCTGGCCTGTGTTCGGCTGGATGACAGTCGGCATCCTCATCGGTGCGGGGCTCGGCTCGCTGACGGCCAGCTACATTGCCGGGCCGCACCTGCAGAAGATCATCGGTGTGTTCGCGATCCTGGTTGCCATCCAGATGGCGCTGGATTTGAGACCCAAGGCCAGCCGCGGCGTGCCTGGCAAACCTGGCCTTGTCGGGGCAGGCGTGGTCATCGGCTGGGCCTCGGCGATTTTTGGCATCGGAGGGGGTTCGCTCACGGTGCCGTTTCTCACCTGGCGCAGCCTGACCATGCAGCAAGCCGTGGCGACCTCGTCGGCATGCGGGTTTCCCATCGCTGTCGCCAGCGCCATAGGTTTCATGATTCTGGGGTGGCACGATCCCCTGCTGCCCCCGCATAGTCTGGGTTTCGTGTACTTGCCCGCGCTGATCGGTATTGCATTCACCAGCATGTTCTTCGCCCGTTTTGGTGCGAAACTGGCGCATAAACTGTCGCCCAGGGTGCTGAAACGACTGTTCGCACTGCTGCTGGTGGTGGTCGGTACCAGTTTTCTGATTTGATTCGTCGCTCTCGGAGCGCCCATTTAAGGAGTTGCAATGCTGCCTTACCCGCAGATTGACCCGGTAGCCGTGGCCATCGGTCCGCTGCAAATTCACTGGTACGGCCTGATGTATCTGGTCGGTATCGGCAGTGCCTGGTTTCTGGCGTCACGTCGTCTCGACAAATTCGACCCGACCTGGACCAAAGAGAAACTCTCCGACATGATTTTCTGGGTCGCCATGGGCGTAATCGTCGGTGGGCGACTGGGTTACGTGCTCTTTTACGACCTGCCCAATTACATCGCCAATCCGCTGCTGATCTTCGAAGTGTGGAAGGGCGGCATGGCGTTCCACGGGGGCTTCATTGGCGTGATGATCGCCACTTACTGGTTCGGCCGTCGCAATGGCAAGTCGTTCTTCCAATTGATGGACTTCATCGCCCCGATGGTCCCGATCGGGCTGGGCGCTGGACGTATCGGTAACTTCATCAATGGTGAACTGTGGGGCAAGCCGACCGATCTGCCGTGGGCGATGGTCTTCCCGCCCTACAGCGACCCCGCGCAGCTGCCTCGCCACCCGTCGCAGCTTTATCAGTTCGCGCTGGAAGGTGTGGCACTGTTCGTCATTCTTTACTTCTTCTCGCGCAAGCCACGCCCGACCATGGCGGTTTCCGGTATGTTCGCGCTGTTCTACGGCATTTTCCGCTTCGTCGTGGAATTCGTTCGCGTGCCGGACGCTCAGTTGGGTTACCTGGCGTGGGGTTGGGTCACCATGGGCCAGATCCTCAGCCTGCCAATGATCATCGGCGGTCTGGTACTGCTCTGGCTGGCGTACCACCGCGCACCCGCTGCCAATAACGCAGCTGCATGATTCTGAACCGCCAGGTGAGCGCATCTGGCGGTTCATCGATAAAGAGGGCCTTTGGGCATGAAGCAATACCTTGACCTGTTGCAGGACGTCATTGCCAACGGCACACGCAAAGGCGACCGTACCGGCACAGGCACCACAGCGGTGTTCGGCCGTCAGATCCGCCACAACCTGGCTGACGGCTTTCCGTTACTGACCACCAAGAAACTGCATTTCAAAAGCATCGCCAACGAGTTGATCTGGATGCTCAGCGGCAACACCAACACCCGGTGGCTGAACGAAAACGGCGTCACCATCTGGGATGAGTGGGCCACCGAAGAGGGCGACCTCGGCCCGGTCTACGGTGCGCAGTGGACTGGCTGGCCAACCAAGGATGGCGGCAAGATCAACCAGATCGACTACATGGTCGATTGCCTGAAGAACAACCCCAATAGTCGGCGGATTCTGTTCCACGGCTGGAACACCGAGTACCTGCCGGACGAGAAACTCTCGCCTCAGGAAAACGTGAAAGCGGGGCGCCAGGCGCTTGCGGTCTGCCACCTGCTCTACCAGGCGTTCGTCGCCGACGGCAAGCTGTCGATGCAACTGTATATCCGCAGTTCCGATGTATTCCTGGGCCTGCCGTATAACATCGCTGCGTTGGCACTGCTGACCCATATGTTGGCGCAGCAGTGCGATCTGATCCCCCACGAGATCATTGTCAGCCTGGGCGATACTCATGCGTACGCCAACCATGAAGAGCAGATCGCCCTGCAACTGACTCGCACGCCCAAGCCGCTGCCTCGGTTGAACATCAAGCGTCGCCCGGACAGCATCTACGACTACCGTTTCGAGGATTTCGAAATCGTGGGTTACGACGCCGATCCCAACATCAAGGCGCCGGTGGCGGTCTGAGCGCCACGGACCTCGCCAGGAGTCTGCCGCTTTCGACAGGGCAGGCTCACCACGCCGCGGTGTAATCAGACCTGCCTTGGACCCTCCAGGGGGTCTGCCGACAAAATCGCACAAACCTTCTATGTTCTAACTGGTTAAAACCTTCTTGCAGGTTGTTAATTACTCGACTGAACATTGGATTGTTGCAGCTGTGTAATAACTGTTTTGCAGCACGGTAAACAAAATTGATTTGATAGATATTTTCAATCTTCCGATCGCATTTATTGAGTTTAACTGTGGCGATCGTTTGTTCTATAGTCCGGGTCTACCAAAAAAGTCTTTAGCCTGACATGCGTTTGGAAAGCCCTCTCCATGACCACGACGAACTTCAGCACTGACACTTATTCAGATCACACCTCCGGGCTTTATCGCACGGCCTCTCGTCTCCTCAACGCCGCCGGTATCCAGATGAATGGATCCGCACCCTCCGACATTCGCTTCAACGGGCCGGGCGTCATCGAGCGAGCATTCGCGCAGGGCAACCTTGGACTGGGCGAAGCGTATATGGACGGGCTGTGGGACAGCGACCAACTGGACGAGTTTTTTCACCGTTTGCTGAAAACCGGCATGACCGAAGAAGTGAAGCCGGTGCGGCTGGTGTTCTACGCGCTCATGGCGAAGTTCATGAACCGGCAGAACATCAAGCGCTCCAAGACCGTGGGCGAAGTGCACTACGATCTGGGGAACGACTTCTATTCGAAAATGCTCGATTCGCGCATGACCTATACCTGTGGGTATTGGGAAAATGCGACGACCCTGGAAGAGGCTCAGGCCGCCAAGCTGGACCTGATCTGCCGCAAGCTGCAACTCAAACCGGGTATGCGCGTGCTGGACATCGGGTGCGGCTGGGGCAGTTTCATGAGTTATGCCGCCGAGCATTATGGTGTCGAAGCCGTGGGTGTGAGCATTTCCAAGGAGCAGATCGCTTGGGCCAAGGAGCGTTACAAGGGATTGCCGCTCGAGTTTCGTTTTCAGGATTATCGTGAAATCGATGAACAGTTCGATGCCATTGCCAGTGTGGGCATGTTCGAACATGTCGGGCGTAAAAATCATCGAGAATACATGGAGTTAGCCCACCGCTGTTTGAAACCGGGTGGATTGTTTCTGTTGCATACCATCGGGAAGAATCAACGCAACTCTTATCCCGACCCGTGGATTGATAAATATATATTCCCCAACGGTGATCTTCCTTCAATAGGTCAGATGGGGGACGCCATGGACGGTTTATTCGTAGTGGAAGACTTGCACAACTTTGGTTCGGACTATGACAAGACGCTCATGGCCTGGCATGACAACTTCATGAAGGCCTGGCCTGAGTTTGAATCAAAATTGGGTCAGCGCTTTTATCGCATGTGGCGTTACTACCTGTTGTCGTGCGCGGGCGCGTTCCGAGCACGGGACATTCAATTATGGCAATGGGTATTGTCCAAAGGCGGCGTGCCGCATGGGTACCATCGCAGCCAAATCTAAGGCCGCCGCCTCACTCCCACAGGCTGCAGTGTTTGATCGTACCCACGCTCTGCGTGGGTACGCAGCCTCTGACGCTCCGCGTCAGTGCAATGCAGAGCATCGCGAACGGCCTTCCCACGCGGGAGCGTGGGAACGATCCTCGGAGGAGTGAGAGACAGCTGGCGAAGGCCTACAGGTTCGGGTGTCTTTAAGAATTTGTGCTGGCTATCGAAGATCAGCTAGTCAATGAAATCTCTCTATCCACCCAGTGCGGCATCACAATGAGCGTCCGCCTCCGGTTTTCCTTATCGTTCTCCCCATCCAAGACATCCAGGCCGGCTTCCTACGAGGTCGCCCGCGTCAGTGACCCTAACGGAGAGAACGCGCATGAGCAACAAATTGACGACCGCCTTCGGCGCTCCTGTAGTCGATAACCAGAACATCCAGACCGCCGGCCCACACGGCCCGGCCCTGCTGCAAGATGTGTGGTTCCTCGAGAAGCTGGCGCACTTTGACCGTGAAGTGATTCCGGAGCGTCGCATGCATGCCAAAGGTTCAGGCGCGTTCGGCACCTTCACCGTAACCCACGACATCACCCGCTACACCCGCGCAAAGATCTTCTCGCAGGTTGGCAAGCAGACCGAGATGTTCGCCCGTTTCTCCACCGTAGCCGGTGAACGCGGCGCAGCGGACGCCGAGCGCGACATTCGTGGTTTTGCCTTGAAGTTCTACACCGAGGAAGGCAACTGGGACCTGGTCGGGAATAACACGCCGGTGTTTTTCCTGCGTGATCCATTGAAATTTCCTGACCTGAACCACGCGGTCAAACGCGACCCGCGTACTGGCATGCGCAGCGCCGAAAACAACTGGGACTTCTGGACTCAATTGCCCGAGGCGTTTCACCAAGTCACCGTGGTCATGAGCGAGCGGGGCATACCTCGCAGCTACCGCGAAATGCACGGTTTTGGCAGCCACACTTACAGCTTCCTCAACGCCCAGCACGAGCGTTTCTGGGTCAAGTTTCACTTCGTCTCGCAGCAGGGTATCGCCAACCTGACCGACGCCGAAGCCGCCGCCGTGGTGGGTAACGACCGCGAATCGCACCACCGAGACCTGTACGACAACATTGAGCAGGGCAACTTCCCGCGCTGGAAATTATTCGTGCAGATCATGCCGGAGAAGGAAGCGGGCACCTACCACATCAACCCGTTCGACCTGACCAAAGTCTGGCCGAAAGGCGATTACCCGTTGATCGAAGTGGGCTATTTCGAGCTCAACCGCAACCCGGAGAACAACTTCGCCGATGTCGAACAAGCAGCTTTCGCGCCTTCCAACGTCGTGCCGGGCATCAGTTTCTCACCAGACAAGATGCTGCAAGGTCGCCTGTTCTCGTACGGCGATGCCCAGCGCTACCGCTTGAGCGTCAACCACCACCAGATTCCGGTCAACTCGCCCAAGGCTGCATTGCACGTGAACAGCTACCACCGCGATGGCCTGATGCGCATCGACGGCAACCGTGGCGGCATGACCTCCTACGAGCCGAACACCAAGGGCGCGTTCCAGGAACAACCGGATTTCCGTGAGCCACCTCTGTCCATCGAAGGCGCGGCGGGGCACTGGAACCATCGGGTGGATGACGATTACTTCTCGCAGCCGGGCAATCTGTTCCGCAAGATGACGCCCAAAGAGAAGCAGTCGCTTTTCGACAACACCGCCCGTGCCTTGCGCGGCGTGTCAGCGCCCATCATCGCGCTGCACATCAAACACTGCACGCTGGCGGACCCGGAGTACGGCGCAGGTGTGACCGAAGCGGTGGAACGCATTCACGCTGCTTAACGCCTATTTGTAGGAGCGCGCTTGCCCGCGATAGGGGATGTCTGTTGGCAACCATGCCACCTGACACAGCCTTCGCGGGCAAGCGCGCTCCTACGGGGCCGAGTCGGGGCGTGATTAATTCAGGCAGGATCGACCCATCAATGGCCGTGGCTACGGCCCACATGGGAATGTTCGACGTCGGGGGTGACCACGCTGCCGCTGGTCTCCAGGCGCTCCAATATTGCGCAATGGTCCAAGGCGCCTTCGCTACAGCGCGTTCGCAACGCCACGAGTTGTTCCTGTAATGCCTGGAGACTGGCAATGCGGGCGCTGACGTGCTGGATGTGTTCGTCCATCAGCGCATTGACGCTCTGACATTGGTCTTGCGGGCTGTCGCGCAAAGCCAACAGGCTGCGGATTTCGTCCAGCGTCATGTCGAGGCTGCGGCAGTTGCGGATGAAGGTCAGACGCTCGACATGCTCTTGAGTGTAGAGCCGATAGTTGCCGTCGCTGCGCGCGGGTTCGGCCAGTAGTCCCTCACGCTCGTAATAGCGAATGGTTTCCACCGGACAGTCGGTCAGTCTGGCCAGTTCGCCGATCTTGAAAGAGGCGCTCATGTCACTCATCCCGTTTTGAGGCTTGACCCTATAGTGGCTACAGGGTGTGTACTTGGCAACACGCACATCAAGAGACTCAACCCATGAGTGACTCTGTCCACAAACATTCGCCTCACGACCACAAGGGTCATGACCACAAAGGGCATGCCCATCCGGGCCACGATCACTCGGCCCCCATGACATTGACGCCTGTCGGCAAGCACGATCATGCCGCACATGCCTGCTGCTCCCACGACGCCGCCCCGGCAGTGGTCAACCTGGGCAGCGGTTCGATGAATGACGCGCGCTTCAGCAGTTTCCGCATTGAAGCGATGGATTGCCCTACCGAACAGACGCTGATCCAGAACAAGCTGGGCAAGCTCAAAGGCATCCAGAAGCTTGAGTTCAACCTCATCAACCGTGTGCTGGGCGTATGGCACGAGTTGCCGTCCGTGCAGCCGATCCGTGATGCCATCGGTTCGTTGGGGATGCAGGCCGAGATGATCGATGAAGGCGCAATCGAGGAGGCCGAAACGCTGCCTGCGCCGAGCAAGCCGTGGTGGCCGCTGGCATTGTCCGGCGTCGCGGCCATTGCGGCTGAGGTGATTCATTTCACCGAGGCCGCGCCGACGTGGGTCGTGGCGCTGATCGCCTTGGTGGCGATCTTCAGCGGCGGCCTGACCACCTACAAGAAAGGCTGGATCGCACTCAAGAATTTCAACCTGAACATCAATGCGCTGATGAGCATTGCGGTGACGGGGGCGGTGTTGATCGGGCAATGGCCGGAAGCGGCCATGGTGATGTTTCTTTTCACCGTCGCTGAGCTGATCGAGGCCAAGTCCCTCGACCGCGCGCGAAATGCTATCGGCGGGTTGATGCAATTGACGCCTGACACGGCAACCGTGCAGCAGGACGGTCAGTGGGCAGAGATCGACGTCAAGCATATCGCGGTGGGTAGCGTAGTCCGGGTCAAGCCCGGTGAGCGCATTGGTTTGGACGGTGAAGTGGTCGCCGGGCATTCCAGCATCGATCAGGCGCCCATCACGGGCGAAAGCCTGCCGGTCGAGAAGAGAGTGGGCGATAAAGTCTTCGCGGGCACGATCAACCAGGCCGGCTCGCTGGAGTACAGGGTCACGGCGGCGGCGAATGATTCGACGCTGGCGCGGATCATTCATGCCGTCGAGGCGGCGCAAGGCGCCCGTGCACCGACCCAACGTTTCGTCGACAGTTTCTCCAAGGTCTACACGCCGGCGGTGTTCGTCCTGGCGCTGGCCGTGGCGCTCGTTCCGCCGCTGCTGATGGGGGCGGCTTGGTTCGACTGGGTTTATCGCGCGCTGGTACTTTTGGTGGTGGCATGCCCTTGCGCCTTGGTCATTTCAACACCGGTCAGCATTGTCAGCGGTCTGGCCGCTGCGGCGCGCAAGGGCATCCTGATCAAGGGCGGCGTCTATCTGGAGATGGGGCACAAACTCGACTACCTGGCGCTGGACAAGACCGGCACCATTACCCATGGCAAACCGGTGCAGACCGATTACGTGTTGCTCGATGAGGCCTTTGGCGAGCGTGCGCGAGTGATCTCCGCGAGCCTAGCCGGACGTTCCGATCATCCTGTCTCCCAAGCCATCGCCACGGCATTCGGCCAGCACGGGCACCTGGCCGTGGAAGCCTTCGAGGCGCTGAGTGGGTTGGGGGTCAAAGGCGAAGTTGAAGGCCATTTCTACCATCTGGGCAACCACCGGCTGGTGCACGACGCAGGTCTGTGCTCGCCAGCACTCGAGGCGCGCCTGGAAGCGCTGGAGTCCCAGGGCAAGACGGTGGTGCTGTTGTTTGACGAGACAGGACCCCTGGCTTTGTTTGCGGTCGCCGACACAGTGAAGGACAGCAGCCGGGAAGCCATCGCGCAATTACATGGCCTGGGCGTGAAGACAGTGATGCTCACGGGCGATAACCCGCATACCGCCAAGGCCATTGCCGCACAGGTAGGAATTGACCACGCGAAGGGCAATCTGCTGCCGGAGGACAAGCTGAAAGCAATTGAAGGGCTTTATGCGCAGGGGCATCGGGTCGGGATGGTTGGCGACGGCATCAACGATGCGCCGGCACTGGCTCGTGCAGAGATCGGCTTTGCCATGGCCGCTGCCGGCACGGACACGGCCATCGAAAACGCCGACGTGGCATTGATGGATGACGACTTGCGCAAGATTCCGGCGTTCATCCGCCTGTCTCGCGATACGGCTGCGGTACTCAGACAGAACATCGCCCTGGCACTGGTGATCAAGGCAATTTTCCTGGCCGTGACGTTCGCCGGAATGGCGACCATGTGGATGGCGGTGTTCGCAGATATGGGGGTGAGCCTGTTGGTGGTGTTCAACGGGCTACGGTTATTGAGGAGATAGCAACGTCAGCGTGATCGTGTCCACGCTCCGCGTGGGCCGCCTGCCGCGTGACGCTCCCCGTCCGGTAACGCGGAGCGTCACGCACTGCATTCCCACGCGGAGCGTGGGAGCGATCACCGGAAGGGCATTATTTTCCGTACTTCTCCCGCCCCCAGGCGATCATGCTTTCCAGCAACGACTTCAGCACCACCCGCGTCGGGTCAGCAAGATCCGCGCGGTAGTGGAACGGCACGAACTCCTCCATATAGGTGCTTTGCGCCAACTCAAGCTGCACCGCGTGGATGTGCTCTGCCGGATTGCCGTAATGACGGGTGATGTGGCCGCCTTTGAAGCGCCCATTCAGCACATGGCTGTAGCGCTTGGCGCTTGCACACACCGCTTCAAGCCGCTTTTCCAGCTCCGGATCGCAGCTCGCGCCGTTGAAGGTGCCGAGGTTGAAGTCCGGCAGGCGGCCGTCGAACAGGTGCGGGATGTGGCCGCGAATCGAGTGGGCATCGAACAGCAACGCGTAGCCGAATTCGTCACGCAGGCGCTCGAGCTCTTTGCGCAGGGTGTCGTGGTATGGCGTCCAGATTTTCTCCAGATAAGTCGCGCGCTCTTCTTTGCTCGGCACCCGGCCTTCCTGGAACAGCGGGTCGCCTTCGAACAGCGTCGAAGGGTACAACCCGGTGGTCGCTCCGGCGTACAGCGGTTTGTCGTCGGAAGGGCGATTGAGGTCGATGACGAATCGCGAATACTCCGCTGCCAGCACGCTGGCGCCCAGATCGTGGGTGAAATCGTACAAGCGCGGGATATGCCAGTCAGTGTCTGGCAGGCTCACGGCCTCATCCACCAAGCCTTCGCGTACCACAGGCGTCAGATTCAGACCTGGGTGGGGCATGCTGATCAGCAGCGGTATGCGACCACGAGTGAAACTCAGAACCTTGTCCACGATGTTCTCCCGATTCAGTAATTAGAAATGACTTTCCACGCCGTGGCGCACGGCGCGTTTATCGAGGTTTCCACCCAGCCAGTACGCCAGGTCCGCAGGTCGCTCGATGTGCCATGCCACGAAATCGGCGACCTTGCCCACCTCCAGCGAACCATGGGTATCGGCCATCCCCAGCGCCTGAGCGGCGTGAAGGGTCGCGCCCGCGAGGGCTTCTTCGGGTGTCATGCGGAACAGGGTGCAAGCCATGTTCAGCATCAGGCGCAATGACAGGCCGGGAGAGGTGCCCGGATTGAGGTCAGTAGCGATGGCGATTTTCACGCCGTGTTTACGCAGCGCCTCCATGGGGGGCAACTGGGTTTCCCGGAGGAAATAGAACGCACCGGGCAGCAGCACCGCGACAGTGCCGGAGGCGGCCATGGCGATGGCGTCTTCCTCGGTCATGAATTCCAGATGGTCGGCAGACAGCGCCTGATACCGTGCTGCCAGGCTGGAGCCATGCAGCGACGACAGTTGCTCGGCGTGCAGTTTCACCGGCAGGCCCAGCTGACCTGCGGTGATGAACACCTGCTCGACTTGGGCGGGCGAGAACGCCAGGTATTCACAGAACGCGTCGACGGCATCCACCAGGCCATCCTTCGCCAGCTCGGGCAGCATGTCGCTGCAGACGTGGGCGATGTAGTCGTCGGCACGGTCCTTGTACTCGGGCGGCAAGGCGTGGGCCGCCAGGCAGGTGGTGCGTACGGTCACCGGCAGATTCCGGCCCAGTTGACGCGCAACGCGCAACATCTTCGCTTCACTCGCCAGATCCAGACCATAGCCGGACTTGATTTCCAGCGTGGTGACCCCGTCCTTGAGCAAGTGCAGCACGCGGCGCTCCGCGCTGGCATACAACGCTTCTTCGCTTGCCGCGCGCGTGGCTCGAACGGTGCTGGCGATGCCGCCACCGGCCGCTGCGATGTCGGCGTAGCTCACGCCCTGTAGGCGCTGTTCGAATTCCCCGCTGCGGTTGCCGCCGAAGACGGTGTGGGTGTGGCAGTCGATCAAGCCGGGCGTCACCCACGCTCCGTTCAAATCGACCTGGGCGATGTCACCCTGTTCAGGCAGCTCACTGCGCGGCCCGAGCCAGGCGATGAGCGCTCCGTCGGTCACAATGGCGGCATCCTCGATGATCGAGTATGTGCCGTTTGCCATGGTTGCTGCGTGACAGTTATGCCAGAGCGTTTTCATCAATGCCTCCATAAATCGATGCGGTTCGAGCCCAGCAGGCGTGCACCGGCTTCGAGCAGGCTCACGCCGACGGGAATGGGTGAAGGGTCAGGCCGGCGGCTTGCCCCGCGCCTGATCCGACAATGGCCGATTGCGGTTCGGGGCGACCCAGACCCGGTACGCAACCACCAACAACACGATCCAGACAGCCCCCACTGCCAGGGCTGCCTGGGTATCAGGGAAGTAACCCAACACCACGAAAACCAGCACCATGAACGCAGTGGCCGCCATCGGGCCCAACGGCCAGAACGGCACCGGAAATTTCAGTTGCGCGACCTCGCCCTGTGTCATTGAGCGACGCATGGCGATCTGGGTCACGAGGATCATCAGCCACACCCAGACCGTGGCGAAGGTGGCGATCGAGGCGATCAACAGGAAAACGTTTTCCGGGATCAGGTAGTTCAGGACCACGCCACACAGCAGCGCGGCGCCCATGACCAGCACCGTCATCCATGGCACGCCCGAGCCGGACAACTGTGCGAATCCTTTCGGCGCCTGGCCCTGTACCGCCAGGCCATACATCATGCGGCCGGCGCCGAAAATGTCACTGTTGATCGCGGACACGGCCGCGGAAATCACCACGATGTTGAGAATGATCGCGGCCGAGGGAATCCCGAGCTTGTCGAAAATCTGGACGAATGGGCTGCCTTGGCTGCCGATCTCTTGCCAAGGGTACAGGGCCATCAGGACGAACAGTGTCAGCACGTAAAACAGCAGGATACGCAGCGGTACTGCATTGATGGCCCGGGGGATGACCTGCTCGGGATTGCGCGCCTCGCCAGCCGCGACGCCGATGATTTCGATACCACCGAAAGCGAACATGACCACGGCCAGCGCCGCGACTAGGCCGCTGACGCCGTTGGGCATGAAGCCGCCTTGGGTCCACAGGTTGCTGACGTGGCTGACGCTGTCGCCGGAGGACGAACCGATGCCGAAGAGCAGGATGCCGAAGCCTGCCAGGATCATCGCAATAATGGCGCCGACCTTGAGCAGGGACAGCCAGAACTCGGTCTCGCCGAACACTTTGACGCTGCACAGGTTGAGCGCCCCGATCACGAACACGATGCCGAGCACCCAGATCCAGCGCGGCACGTCGGGAAACCAGAAACCCATGTAGATCCCGAATGCGGTCACGTCGGCCAGGCAGACGATGATCATTTCGAAGGCGTAGGTCCAGCCCAGGACGAAGCCGGCCAGTGGCCCGAGGTACTGTGTGGCGTATTCGCTGAACGAGCCCGCCACGGGATTACGCACAGCCATTTCGCCCAGTGCGCGCATGACCATGTAAACCGCGGCGCCCGCGATGAGGTAGACCAGCAACACGGCGGGGCCGGCCAGTTTGATTGCCGAGGCCGAGCCATAGAACAGGCCGGTCCCAATCGCCGAGCCCAGCGCCATGAAGCGAATGTGGCGGGCGCTGAGCCCGCGTTTCAGAGCATTTGCGTTTTGCGGTTTCATTTCAGTTCCAAGTCTTTCTTTTGCTGGAATGAGAAGGAGCACGCCCTGTAGGAGCGCGCTTGCCCGCGAAGGCGGTGTGTCATTCACGGATGCGTCGCCTGACACACCGCCTTCGCGGGCAAGCGCGCTCCTACAAAGCGTCGCGGCCCTCTCCTCATTCCAATGACAGGCCGTCCCTGGCCTGTCCCGATCAGAAGCTCGGCAACAAGTCAGCGGACACCAGCTTGCTCAGGCATCGGGATGCGAGCAAGTGGGTGGCGGCCTCGATGTCAGGGGCGAAGAAGCGGTCCTTTTCGTAGAACGGGACGATGTCGCGCAGAGTGGCGCGGGCCATCTCCAGTTTTTTCGAGGTTTTCAGACCTTTGCGCAGGTCCAGCCCCTGACAGGCAGCCAGCCATTCTACAGCCAGCACGCCTCGGGTGTTTTCCGCCATTTCCCACAGGCGCTTGCCGGCGGCGGGAGCCATCGACACGTGGTCTTCCTGGTTGGCTGAGGTCGGCAGGCTGTCGACGCTGTGCGGGTGCGCCAACGCCTTGTTTTCGCTGGCCAGCGCAGCGGCCGTCACCTGAGCGATCATGAACCCGGAGTTCACGCCGCCATTGCCCACCAGAAAGGGCGGGAGTTGCGACATGTGCTTGTCCATCATCAGCGAAATACGGCGCTCGCTCAGGGCGCCGATTTCGGCGAGAGCCAGGGCGATGTTGTCAGCGGCCATGGCCACGGGTTCGGCGTGGAAGTTACCACCGGAGATCACCTCGCCCTCAGCGGCGAACACCAGCGGGTTGTCGGACACCGCGTTGGATTCGATCGCCAGCACCTCGGATGCCTGGCGCAGCTGAGTCAGGCAGGCGCCCATGACCTGTGGCTGGCAGCGCAGGGAGTAGGGGTCCTGCACTTTGTCGCAGTCGCGGTGGGATTCGGAGACTTCACTGCCATCGCCCAACAGGTCGCGAAAGGCGGCAGCCGTGTCGATCTGCCCACGCTGGCCGCGAGCGGCATGGATGCGCGGATCGAAGGGGGCCCGGGAGCCGAGTACGGCTTCGACGGTCAGTGCGCCGCAGCTCAGTGCACCGGCGAACAGGTCTTCGGCTTCGAACAGGCCGCGCAGCGCATACGCGGTGGAGACTTGAGTGCCATTGAGCAGCGCCAACCCCTCCTTGGCCGCCAGCGTCAACGGTTCGAGACCGGCGACCGCCAGCGCCTCCACAGCGTTCAGCCACTGACCCTGGTAACGCGCCTTGCCTTCGCCCAGAAGCACCAGCGACATGTGGGCCAGCGGCGCCAAGTCGCCGGAAGCGCCGACCGAGCCTTTGAGCGGAATGTGCGGGTAAACCTGCGCATTGACCAGCGCGATCAGCGCGTCGATCACCTGCCGTCGAATGCCCGAAAAACCCCGGCTCAGGCTGTTCACTTTGAGGACCATGATCAGCCGCACCAGATCGTCGCTGATCGGCTCGCCAACGCCTGCAGCATGGGAGAGCACCAGCGAACGTTGCAGGTTCTCCAGGTCGGCGCTGGCGATGCGGGTCGAGGCCAACAGACCGAAGCCGGTGTTGATGCCGTAGGCGGTGCGGTTCTCGGCGAGAATCTGCTCGACGCAGGCCACGCTGTCGTCGATCTGCCCGGCGGCGCTGGCATCCAGCGTCAGGGTCACGGGCTGCTGATAGATCGCGCGCAGTTGCGCCAGGGTCAACTGGCCGGGGATCAGGTTCAGCGGGGTCGCCTGTTGGTTGTCGGTCACGATGCTGCTACTCCTTCGTTGAGGTCGGTCGCGTGCCTTGAACTGGCTCCTGCCTGTTCGGCGCTTGTGGCGCTCGGGTTGCGACGGGTGTTGTGTGCCCGCGCGTAGTCGCGGCAGGCCTGAAAGACGCTTTCCAGTGATTCTTCGTTTTTGAGCAGAGTGACACTGCTGGCGATGTCCGGCGCCAGCCAGCGGTCTTCGTCGTAAGCCGGGACGCGTTCGCGCAGCAACCGCCAGGCCGCCTCGGTGCCGACGCCAAAACGCGGCCCCTTGAAGAATTCGAACGCTTGTGCGGCCAGTAAATACTCGATGGCCAGGATCTGCGTGACGTTTTCCAGCACCTTGTGCAGTTTCAACGCCGCACTGGTGCCCATGCTCAGATGGTCCTCCTGAAGCCCGGAGGTGACGTAGTTGTCGACGATCGCCGGTTGCGCCATCTGGCGATTTTCCGCGCACAGGGAGGCGGCCACATACTGCACGATCATCATCCCCGAGTTGACGCCCGGCTGGCTGACCAGAAACGCCGGCAGCCCACTGACGGTCGGGTTGATCAGGCGATCGAGGCGGCGCTCGGCGATCGAACCCAGTTCGGCCATGGCAATCGCCAGTAGATCGGCCGCCATGGCCACCGACTGCCCGTGAGGGTTGGCCTGCGAGACCACTCGATAGGCCTCTGGAGTGCCCAGCAGCAGGGGGTTGTCGGTCGCCGAATTGAGTTCGGTCTCGATTTGCCGCGTCGCGTGGGCCAGTTGATCGCGTGTGGCGCCATGGACTTGGGGAATCGACCGAATGCTCAGTGCGTCCTGCGTCCGGATGCCCTGACTGTTGGCCAGCACTTCGCTGCCCGCCAGCAGGCCGCGCAGATTCTTGCCGACCTGCTGCATGCCAGGGTGGGGCTTGAGGGCAATGATCTCCTCGTCAAAGGCGTCCAGCTGTCCGCGCAGGCCTTCGAACGTCATGGCGCTGATGACGTCCGCCCACTGCATCAGACGATTGACGTCGGCGATGGCCAGGCAACTCAAGCCCGTCATGCAAGGCGTACCATTGACCAGGCACAACCCGTCCTTGGCGCCCAGTTCGACCGGCGACAGCCCTTCCTCGGCCAGTGCTTGCAGTGCCGAAACGATGTGCCCACGGTAACTCACCTGGCCCACGCCCAGCAGCGCCACGCCGACGTGGGCCATGTGCGTCAGATACCCCACCGACCCTTGAGACGGGACTTGCGGGGTGATGCGGTGGTTGAGCAAGGCCAGCAGGGCCTGCACCACCTGACGGTGAATGCCGGATTTGCCTTGGCTGTAATTGATGATCGAGGCGCAAATGATCGCGCGTGTCTGCTCGTCTGCCAGCACAGGCCCCACGCCACACGCGTGGCTGAGCAAGGTGTTGCGTGACAGGCGGCTGAGCTGCTCATTCTGCAGCGACACATTGCACAGGGCGCCAAGCCCCGTGTTCACGCCATAGGCGCGCTCGCCGCTGGCGACGATGCGCTGAACGATGGCCTGGGCGTTATCGATACGGGCCCAGGCCGCGTCTGACAGGGCCAGGGTCGCGTCGTGGCGCGCCACGGCCGTGACGGCCTGCCAGGTGACCGGTACGTCGCCGATGATGATCTGTTGTGCTCGCGCCATGGGTACAGCCGTCCTTAAATGGTCGCCACACGACGCTGGACGAAACGGTCAACGTATTCGTCGGCGGGTGAGTGGAGGATTTCTTTGGGGGTGCCGACCTGGATCAACCGGCCATCCTTGAGAATGGCGATGCGGTTACCGATGCGCACGGCTTCATCGAGGTCGTGGGTGATGAACACGATGGTCTTGTGCAAGGTGGTTTGCAGCTCCAGCAACTGGTCTTGCATCTCTGCACGGATCAGAGGGTCCAGGGCGCTGAAGGCTTCGTCCATCAGGATGATGTCCGTATCGGCAGCCAAGGCACGGGCCAGGCCCACGCGCTGGCGCATGCCTCCGGAAAGCTGGTGGGGGTATTTCTTCTCGTAGCCTTGCAGGCCCACGGTGTTGATCCAGTGCTGCGCGCGTTCGGCGCACTGTGCCTTGCTCTCGCCACGAACCGCTAGGCCGTAGGCCACATTGTCGATGACGGTCTTGTGAGGCAGTAGGCCGAAGCTCTGGAAGACCATGCTGATCTTGCGTCGACGGAAGTTGCGCAGGGCTTCCATGTCATAGGTCAGGATGTTTTCCCCATCCACCAGAATCTCGCCGCTGGTCGGGTCGATCAGTCGGTTGAAGTGGCGCACCAGCGTCGATTTACCGGAGCCGGACAGGCCCATGATGACGAAGATCTCGCCGCTGCCGATGGACATTGACAGGTCGTTCACGCCCACCACGCAACCGGTGCGCGCCAGTACCTGATCCTTGGTCTGCTGCTGACGAACCATCTCCAGCGCTTCCGAGGCGCGGTTGCCGAAGATCTTGAAGACGTTCTTGACCACGATTTTGTTCGGTTCGGTGCTCATCATTTGCTTGCCTCATGCCGTGGACGGCCATAGGCCTGCGTGATGCGGTCGATCACGACCGCCAGGATGACAATGGCCAGCCCCGCTTCCAGTCCGCGGCCGACGTTGAGGGTCTGAATGCCGACCAGCACGTCCTCGCCCAGACCACGGGCGCCGATCATGGACGCGATCACCACCATCGACAGCGCCATCATGGTGGTCTGGTTGATGCCTGCCATGATGCTCGGCAAGGCCAGTGGCAGTTGCACGCCGAACAGTTGCTGCCAGCGATTGGCGCCGAAAGCGTTGATCGCTTCCATGACCTCGCCGTCCACTTGGCGAATACCCAGATCGGTCAGGCGAATCAGGGGAGGGGCTGCATAAATCACCGTCGCGAAAATCGCCGGTACCTTGCCCAGACCGAACAGCATCAGCACCGGAATCAGGTACACGAAGCTGGGCATCGTCTGCATGATGTCCAGCAGGGGCATGAGCACCGACCGCAGACGATTGCTGCGCGCCGAGAGAATGCCGAGCGGCACGCCGATCAGCACGGAAATGAAGGTGGCCACCAGCATGAGGGCCAGCGTCTGCATCAATTTGTCCCACAGCCCGACCGCGCCGACGAGGAACAGCAGGCCGACGACCACGGCTGTGGTGGTGATCTTGCGCGTGGCGTGCCAGGCAATGAGGCCGACAATGGCCAGCAACAGCCACCAGGGCGCCATGCGCAACAAAGCCTCAAGCTTGACGATGGCCCACAGCAGCGTGTCCGAAATATGCCGGAACACATCGCCGTACTGGGTGACCAATTTGTCGACCCAGCCGTTGACCCAGTCGGCGATGGAGAAGGTAAAGCTTTCGGGGAACATAATCGTGTCTCGGTCTGTGAATTTTTCACCCGGCCCCGTAGGCGCGTGGCTTGTCCCGCGATCGACCGGGAACCCTGCGATCACGGTGTATCAGATGCACCGCATGGCCTGATTTTGCTGCCGCTTTGCGACAGATCGCGGGACAAACACGCTCCTACAGGTCGGGTTTCGAATCAGAGAGAAGCTTCTACCTTCTTCGCCGCATCCTCGCTGACCCATTGATGCCAGACTTCAGGATGTTCCTTGAGGAAGATCTTCGCCAGTTTGGGCGACTCGATGCGATCCTTGGTCATGCGCCCAAGGTTCTGGTTCAGCAGGTCGATCGGGATGTTGACCTTTTCCATCACCGCCACCAATTCGGGGGCCTGGTCGTGGAAGGCTTTCGAGAGGCCGACCTTGATGTCGATCGTCTTGTTCACGCCCGCCTTCTCTTCCAGGCGGACCAAGTCGACCTGGCCCATCAACGGCGTCGGCGACCAGTAATACGCAAGGATCGGTTCGCCGCGCTTGTAGCTCGACAGAATCGCCGCGTCCAGCGCAGGCCCGGTGCCAGGGCGGAAGTTGGTGTATTTGTCTTCCAGACCGTAGCTCTTCAGCATCTCGCTGTTTTCCAATTCGCAGGTCCAGCCGGCCGGGCAGTTGTAGAAGCGGCCTTTGCTGGGCTCTTCCGCATCCTTGAACAGCGCCGGGTACTTGGCCAGGTCAGCGATCGATTTCAGATCGGGGGCCTTGGCTTTCAGGTTGCGCTTGGCATCACCTTCAATGACGTAGCGCGGGACGTACCAGCCCTCGACTGCACCTTTGACCGGAGCGCCTACGCCGACCACCTTGCCCGCCGCTTCGGCCTTGTTCCAGACCTCGCTGCGGCCGACCCATTCTTCGGCGAACACCTGGATATCGTTGGTGCTCAGGGCATTCTCCATGGTGATCGAGTTGCCCGGCAGGCTGTCCACTTCGCAGCCATACCCTTTGTTCAGCACCACTTGCAGAACGTCCGTCAGCAGCATGGCGCTTTCCCAGTTCAGCCCGGCGAATTTCACCGGTTTGCCGGATTCACACCATCCCGCCGCATGGCTGGCACCACTGACGAGCAGACCTGCGGTCAGCAGTGTCGGGAACAGGGCTTTTTTCATCTTCATGGGGTGATGCTCCTGGTGTTGAAAGGGCGATTTTCAAAAGTGGATTGTTCGGTCGGCAAAATCAGGCGGTCGGCAATCCGGCCAGGCCATTTTTTCGCCGCCCAGTAATACAGCGCGGCGGGCACTACCAGACCGATGATCCACGAGATATCGGTGTCGTCCAGGCTGGCAACCAGCGGGCCGGTGTAAAAGTGGGTGGAGATGAACGGCATCTGGATCAGCACACCGATGACATAAACGGTGATCCCGACCGCGTTCCAGCGCCCGTAGCGGCCATTGGCGTCGGACAGCGCAGGAATGTCGTAGCGCTCCCGGGTGATGCAGTAGAAGTCCACGAGGTTGATGGCGCTCCAAGGGGTGAAGAAGGCCAGCAGGAACAGGATGAACGCCGAGAAGTCCTTGAGGAAGGAATCCTTGCCCGCCAGGGCAAGCGCTGTGGCGAGGCCGACCATCGCAACGATGTACGACAGGCGCGCGGCGCTGGAGAGGTGGCGGTTGCCTTTGAAGCCGCTGACGATGGTGGCCATCGACATGAAACTGCCGTAGGCGTTGAGCGTGGTCACCGTGACCTTGCCGAAGGCGATACTGAAATACAGCGCCGCGGCCACTGCACCTGTGCCACCCAGGCTGACAATGAACTGCACCTCGTGGTGCGCGAAATTCTTCCCCGCCAGTGCCGCGGCGAACACACCGAACACCATCGAGACCTGCGCGCCGATCACCGCACCCAGCCCCACGGCCCAGAAGGTCTTGCGCGCAGAGGTGCTGCGCGGCAGATAGCGCGAATAATCGGCGACGTAAGGACCGAATGCGATCTGCCACGATGCCGACAGCGAGATGGCCAGCAGAAAACTGCTCAGCGAAAAATGCTTGTTGCCCAGCAGCGCGCCGAGGTCATTGCCTGCCAGCAGCGCCCCGAACAGATAGACGAAGGCCACCACGCCGATAATGCTGGCCGCACGGCCAATCATGTGGATGACGCGGTAACCGAAGAGGGTCAGGACGATGATAGCGGCGGCGAACAACAGCACACCCTGCCAGTCAGGCACCTGAATCAATTGAGCAACGGCTTGCCCCGCCAGCAACGAGCCGCTCGCCGAGAAGCCGATGTACATCAGGCAAACCAGCACCAATGGAATCACCGCCCCGTAGACACCGAATTGCACCCGGCTGGAGATCATCTGCGGCAGCCCCAGTTTCGGCCCTTGGGCCGCGTGCAGCGCCATGACTGCACCGCCCAGCACTTGGCCGACGAACAGGCCGATCAGCGACCAGAACACATCACCGCCCAGCACCACTGCCAGCGCGCCCGTGACAATGGCGGTGATCTGCAGGTTCGCGCCCAGCCACAAGGTGAATTGACTGAAGAGACGACCCTGTCTTTCCGCGTCAGGAATGTAGTCGATCGAACGCTTTTCGATCACTGAAACGTTTGCAGCACGATCATCTGGAACAGCCATCTCGAACATTCCCCAAAAGCAAGTGTTGGATCACGCAGCGGCGAGCTGTAGGCGCGCGCTTGCCCGCGATAGCGTTGTGTCAGTCACCCCTTCAGTGGATGTGCCGACGTATTCGCGGGCAAGCGCGCTCCAACGAGAGCGAGCGCCATGCTCAGGACTTGCGTTTTACTTGTTGATCATCGGCAGGTTCAGGCCTTGCTCTCTGGCGCAGTCGATGGCGATTTGGTAACCGGCATCTGCATGACGCATCACGCCGGTGGCCGGGTCGTTGTGCAGCACGCGGGCGATGCGCGCGGCCGCTTCATCGGTGCCGTCACAGACGATCACCATGCCCGAGTGTTGCGAGAAGCCCATGCCGACACCGCCGCCATGGTGCAGCGAAACCCAGGTTGCGCCGCTCGCGGTGTTGAGCAGTGCGTTGAGCAACGGCCAATCCGACACAGCGTCGGACCCGTCCTGCATCGATTCGGTTTCGCGGTTGGGGCTGGAAACCGAGCCGGAGTCCAAGTGATCGCGACCGATCACGACCGGCGCCGTCAGCTCGCCGCGACGAACCATTTCGTTGAAGGCCAGGCCCAGCTTGGCGCGCTGGCCCAGGCCGACCCAGCAAATACGGGCGGGCAGCCCCTGAAAGCTGATGCGCTCGCGGGCCATGTCCAGCCAGTTGTGCAGGTGCGCGTCGTCGGGAATCAGCTCTTTGACCTTGGCGTCGGTCTTGTAAATGTCTTCCGGGTTGCCCGACAGCGCTGCCCAGCGGAACGGGCCGATGCCGCGGCAGAACAGTGGACGGATGTAGGCCGGTACGAAGCCTGGGAAGTCGAAGGCGTTGCTCACGCCTTCGTCCTTGGCCATCTGACGAATATTGTTGCCGTAGTCAAAAGTCGGAATGCCTTGTTTCTGGAACGCCAGCATGGCCTCCACGTGTTCGGCCATCGATTGTTTCGCCGCTTTGACCACCGCAGCCGGTTCGGTGGCGGCACGGTCGCGGTATTGCTCCCAGGTCCAGCCTTTGGGCAGGTAGCCGTTGAGCGGGTCGTGGGCGCTGGTCTGGTCGGTGACCATGTCGGGGCGCACGCCGCGACGAACCAGTTCCGGCAGCACCTCTGCCGCGTTGCTGCACAAGGCGATGGAAATGGCCTTGCCCTCGGCGGTGTACTTGGCGATACGGGCGAGTGCGTCGTCGAGATCGGACGCCTGTTCGTCGACGTAGCGCGTTTTCAAACGGAAATCGATGCGGCTCTGCTGACATTCGATGTTCAGCGAGCAGGCGCCAGCAAGCGTCGCTGCCAGCGGCTGTGCCCCACCCATGCCACCGAGCCCTGCGGTCAGGACCCAACGGCCTTTGAGGTTGCCGTCGTAGTGTTGACGACCGGCTTCAACGAAGGTTTCGTAAGTGCCTTGCACGATGCCTTGGCTGCCGATGTAGATCCAACTGCCCGCGGTCATCTGGCCATACATGGCCAGGCCCTTGGCGTCCAGTTCGTTGAAGTGCTCCCAGTTCGCCCAGTGGGGCACCAGGTTGGAGTTGGCGATCAGGACGCGAGGCGCGTTGCTGTGAGTCTTGAACACGCCGACCGGCTTGCCCGATTGAACCAGCAGGGTTTCGTCCTCGTTCAGGTTGCGCAGGCTTTCGACGATTTTGTCGTAGCATTCCCAGTTGCGCGCCGCGCGGCCGATGCCTCCGTAGACCACCAATTCGTTCGGGTTCTCGGCGACTTCAGGGTCCAGGTTGTTCATCAACATCCGCAGCGGCGCTTCGGTCAACCAGCTCTTGGCGGTCAGTTCAGTGCCACGGGCAGCGCGGATTTCCACGTTGCGGCGTTTGGTCCATTGCTGGGCTGGGGCTTTGTTGTCAGTCGTCACGTCACAATCCTCGATGATCAATCCGGCCCAGTCACTGGGCTGACGGTGCCTGCGTCGAACAGGCGGAATAGGGTCTGGCGAATCAGGCGCCGCGGCAGGCGGTGCTCAGACTGCACGCTTCCATACTCATATTTACTTGTACATACAAGCATATGCAACTGAAGGGCCAAGTCTGCTGATGAGCCTGAATTTTCGTTGAGCGCCTGAGGTGAAGGGCCTCCCAGGAAAATCAAAGGTTAGTCCGCTACCGGGTTGGGCGTTACAGCCACTCGGAAATTGTTACTTTGAGGTGCGCCTGCTCCAGGACGGTGCAATCGGTAACAGAATGTTGAATTGTTTACGCGCGTCCTAAGGGGTCTACTGCTCGCGTCGTTCCACAGGAACTTTCCGGTCGGTGTAACCAGGGCGAGCGATGGACCGAACTATTGATCAAGGCGCATTGCGCAATCGGGAAATACGCCTGCAGGCGCTGTTTCTGGCGGGTCAGGATGGGGATGAGCGTGCCTATCGGGCATTTCTCACCGACCTGAGCCATCACCTGCGCGGTTTCTTGCGGGTGCGCCTATCACGTCAGCCGGGTGATGTCGAAGATGTGCTTCAGGAAGTGTTGCTCGCCATTCACAATGCTCGGCACACCTATCGAGAGGATCAGCCGCTGACCGCATGGGTATTCGCGATTGCCCGCTACAAGCTCACCGACTTCTACCGGGGGCGTTCGCGGGGGGATGTGTTCAACGATTCGCTGGATGACACGGCTGAATTGTTTGCCGAGCCCGAACTCGAGCCTGCACAGGCGCGGCGCGACTTGAGTCGCTTATTGAGTGGCCTGCCTGATCGTCAGCGTTTGCCGATCATGCATGTGAAACTGGAGGGCTTGTCGGTGACAGAGGCGGCGAAACTGACCGGGCTGTCCGAGTCTGCGGTCAAGATTGGCGTGCATCGCGGCCTCAAGGCGTTGGCGGCACGCATACGGGGTGCACGATGAAAACCGAGGAACTGATTTCCCTGCTGGCAGGCGGTGTCACGCCCGTCGAGAGGGGACTGCTGTTCAGGCGTTTCGGTCTGGCGGTGATACTGGCGTTGTCGGGGTCGACAGTAATGATGCTGCTGATATTCGGCATTCGGCCGGATCTGGTAGCGGTGGCTCATACGCCTCTGTTTTGGGGCAAGGTGGCCTTCCCCCTGTGCCTGGGCGTGGGAGCGCTTTGGATGATCACGCGTCTGGCGCGGCCAGGCATGACGTGCGGAGCAGGACGTTGGCTGGTGATGGCTGGGGTGCTGGCCGTATGGGCAGGGGCACTGTTCGCACTGGCACAGGCGGCACCCGATGCGCGCCTGAGCCTGGTGTTCGGCAAAACGTGGAAGGTCTGTGCGTTCAACATCGTGCTTTTGTCAGTACCCGGCTTCGCCGCGATCTTCTGGGCATTGCGTGGCATGGCACCCACGCGGCTGGGCCTGGCCGGCGCTTGCGGCGGACTGCTCGCAGGCTCGCTGGCGACGATCGCGTACTGCCTGCATTGCCCGGAAATGGAGATCCCTTTCTGGGGTGTCTGGTATTTGTTGGGGTTGTTGTTGTCGAGCGTGTTAGGCGGGCTGCTCGGGCCCCGAGTCTTGCGTTGGTAAATGCTACCGCGCTCCCTTGGGAAACTTGCTTTGGAAGCCTGCATCATTGCCACGGGTGCGGCGCGTGATTCGCTCCGTTTACCCGGCCTTCACCGTTCGCCCGATAAACTGGATCGGCCCGCTGGGTTTGTTGGTCGGGGAGCCGCCGGCCTTCTCAAGCGACAGCTCGAACATCTGATTCGGCTGCAACGGCGGCAGACGGTCTGTTGGCACCTTTAACGTTTGTCCCGGCGAGACCAGCCCAAGGGAGATCGGGCCCTGCCAGTCATCGGCCTGGGTCCAGAGCTGCAGCACCTTGCCGATGGGGACTTGAGTCTGGTCCACCGGCACCAATTGGATACCGCGCAAGTTGCTGGCTTGAATCACCCACCCGGGTAGGTGGTCTCCAGGCGTCGAAAGCACCGCCAGAAACGCAGGTGCAGGCGGTGTGGGAACGTGCCCGAGCAATTGTGTGGTGAGGATCACCGACGCGGCCAATCCCAGCCCGGCCAGGCCGCGCCAAAGCCCCGCGTTATCCCACCAAGCCAGGCGGCGTTTCTTGCGCTGGGCTCTGCGGGTCTGTGGGGTTGGCCTAAGTCCGTTGATGTTTCGTTCGATGCGATTCCAGAGGCGCGACGAAGGACTGGGAGGTTCGGCCATTTCCGTAAGCATCAGCAGCCGCGAGCGCCAGCCGTCGATGGCCTTGCGCAGGGCAGGGTCATGGACCAGCCGTTCCTGGACCTCGGCCCGCTGGTCGGACGTCAAGGTGCCCAGCACGTACTCGCCCGCCAGGGTCTGCACGTCGAGATCAGGGATCTTGTCTTGTTTTTCACTCATCCAAAACACTCCCGCCGCGTGGCATTGCCGCGCTTGATACGGGCGCTCACCGCGCCGACGGCGCACCAGAGGTGTGTGCGATGGTATCCAGAATAACCGCCGCGCCACTCTAGAAACACATTGTTACGACGCACGGGAGGGCTTTTTCGAATGGCCGTCACGGTGGTCGTCGTCAAACCACCAGACGGGCAGGAAATAGGCACGTAGTCCCGTAATGCGCCAAGGGGGATCAGCGTTTCGCCAGTGGGCTTCGTAACAACAGCACACCCGCGATTGCCGAGGCGATCGATCCCATTAGCACGCCCACTTTCACTTCATCGATCAAGTGCGCAGCGCCCGGAAACGCCAAGTTGCCGATGAACAGGCTCATCGTGAAACCTATCCCGCACAACAGCGCCACGCCATACATCTGCGTCCAGTTGCTGCCTTCCGGTAGCGTCGCAAGACCCGCGCGAATCGCCAGCGCCGCGGCGATGAATACCCCAACCTGCTTGCCCACGAACAGTCCCAGCGCGACACCCAGCGGAACCGGGTCCACGAGGTTGCCCCACGTGATGCCTGAAAGCGATACGCCCGCGTTGGCGAACCCGAACACGGGTACGACGCCGAAGGCGACCCAGTAATGCAGCTTCTCTTCCAGAAATAACAGGGGGGACCGCGCTTCTTCCTGTCGGGTGCCCAAGGGGATGCACAGCGCAAGGGCCACGCCTGCCAGCGTGGCATGCACGCCGGATTGCAGCACGAAGAACCACAGCAGCAGGCCCAGCAGCAGATACGGTAGCAGGCGCTGTATCCCCGCGCGGTTCATGATCACCAGCACCGCCAGTGTCGCGAACGAGGCGCCGAGCATGGGCAGGTTCAGGCCAGAGCTGTAAAACAGCGCGATGATGGTCACGGCACCCAAGTCATCGAGGATCGCCAATGCCGCGAGAAAGACTTTCAGTGAGGTCGGAACGCGCTTGCCCAACAGCGACAGCACCCCCAGCGCGAAGGCGATGTCGGTCGCCGCCGGGATCGCCCAACCGCTGAGTGTTTCGGCGTTGCCTGTGTTGATGCCCACGTAAATCAACGCGGGCACCAGCATGCCGCCGGCCGCAGCGAAACCGGGCAAGGCACGCTGGCCCCAACTGGCCAGGCCGCCTGCCAGTACTTCTCGTTTGATTTCCAGCCCGACCATCAGAAAGAAGATCGCCATCAGGCCATCATTGACCCACAACTCCACGGACAATCCGCCCCAAACGCTGTGTAGCGCGGCGAAATACAACGAGGCCATGGGGGAGTTGGCGACGATGATCGCGGCCAATGCCGCGCCCATCAGCACGATACCACCGGCAGACTCCGAGGCTAGAAAGCGGGCCAGAATCGCGACGGCGCGAGGGGTTTCTGTGTTGTGTTTGAGCGTGGTCATGCGCGTCCTTGTGTTGAATTCAGAACCTACCCGGAGTGCCCGTGTTGAAGGTCATGGCACCCCACCTGCCGGGTGCCACCCGCAAACGCTCCAACGCCGGATCCGGTGTGCCGCTTCACGGCAGAGCGCGACCGGATCAAGCAGCTACGCGCTGCGGGAAGCCGCGATTAGATCGCGGTCAGCTCGATCACGCAAACGCGGCTTGCCCGGGGCGCATACAACACCACTTCCAGCAGCGAGCCCTCGGCGTTGTCCAATTGCAGGCAATCGTGGCGCTCCAGCAACTGCGGCGGGTGTTCGCCGACATTCGCGGCCATCTGTTCGGCAGCGCTGAAGACAAGAAATACATGGGCCGAGCTGAAAAACCGCTGGGGTTGCAGCACGTCGATCCATTGCAGGCGAGCGCGGAAGCGCTGCGGCGAGTAGATCAGGTTGAAGTCGCGAATCGGCCCATCCAGCAGGGTGCAGGACACCTGACTGTCGCCCCGGAAAGCGAACGGATCGGACGGCAGCAATGGCTCGCTGTCCTGCCCATCGATGTTGAGCGTCATGCCCGCGCCTTGCAGCACCGTAATGATGCGCAGGTACCCTGCAAACACTGAAAATCCGCCTGACTCACCGATGTCGGCGATCGACAGGCGCCAGCCGAAGCCGTCCAGACCTTCGCCTGCGTCGCGGGTGATTTCCTCGGTACTGCCGCCGCCGTTTTTCCAGGGCATGCGCGGGTAAGTGGCGGCGCGCAAAACAGTCAATTGCGTCATTTGCTGAAACGTCCTTCCAGGCTATGGCGTGAGCCGGGGTGGATCAGCCGCGCGGCGGTAACCGGCTGACGGCCTGACCAAGTGCGGCGACGGATCAGGAGGCACGGCTCGCCTTTTTCGATTTGCAGCAGCTTGCATTCATCCGGGTCGGCGAGAATGGCTTCGACCACGTGCTCGCCTTCGGTCAGCGGTGCCACCTGATTCAGGTAAGCGTAGGGTGTCTGCTTGGTGAAGTCTTGTTGGAGGTAGTCGGGGGCCACCGCTGCGTTGACGAAGCGGTCTTCGATTTGCACGGGAATGCCGTTCTCGAAGTGGACGATCAAGGAGTGGAAGACGCGTTGACCTTCGCGCATCTCCAAGGCAAGGGCTCGCTCTGAACCTGCGGCTTCTTCGCAGAGGATAATCACCTGGCAGGTATGCGTATGGCCGCGAGAGGCGATTTCATCAGCGATGTTGTGCACCTCGAACAGCGCAGACTGAGTCTTGGGTTCGGCCACGAAGGTTCCGACACCCTGCATGCGCACCAACAAGCCTTCGGCCGTCATCTCGCGCAAGGCGCGGTTGATGGTCATGCGGCTGAAGCCCAGTTGCGTCACCAGCTCGCTCTCCGAGGGTACGCGGTGGTGCGGGGGCCAGGTCCCATTCTGGATCTGCTGGGTGATCATCTGCTTGACCCGGGCGTAAAGCGGCGCCGGACTGTCACCCATCTGGGCGGCCAGCGAAGAATTGGCAGGCGGAGTCGGCACGGAGAAATCCTTGTGATGACGAGCGGTGGGTGAACAAGCCGTAAATGGCGCCCACGCTAACCATTAACGCGAGTGCCGACAAGCTTGCCGCAGTTTACCGGGCAGGCAAACGTCTGTATATGTATAGACAATTTCACGCAGGGGGTGCGAAACGATGTCCGTTTTCTTTGCCGAACGAGCGTTATTACCGGCTGGCTGGGCCGATAACGTGCGTCTGGAGGTCAGTGCCGAAGGGGTTATCACCCGTGTGCAGGCTGATGCTGACCGTCAGGGCGCCGAGTCGATCGGCGGTCCGGTGGTGCCGGGCATGCCGAACTTGCACTCTCACGCGTTTCAGCGCGCGATGGCCGGCCTGGCAGAGGTGGCAGGCAATCCCAACGACAGTTTCTGGACGTGGCGTGACTTGATGTACCGCCTGGTCGGGCAGATCAATCCCGAACAGTTGGGCGTTATTGCCCGTCAGTTGTACATCGAAATGCTCAAGGGGGGCTTCACCTCGGTCGCCGAGTTTCATTACGTGCACCAGGATGCGGCGGGCAAGCCCTACGCCAATCCGGCGGAGCTGGCGTTGCAGGTGAGTCAGGCGGCGCGCTCGGTGGGCATCGGCATGACATTGCTTCCAGTGCTCTACTCACACGCCGGGTTCGGCGGCTCGGCGCCCAACGAGGGCCAGCGTCGGTTCATTCACACCACGGACAGTTATCTGGATTTGCACGCGCGCCTGCAACCGATTATCGGTGCCCAACCGGCGCAGGCGTTGGGCCTGTGTTTTCATTCGCTGCGCGCCGTCACGCCAGGGCAGATCGAGCAGGTATTGGCGGCCAATGGCTCGCCTTGCCCCATTCATATCCATATCGCCGAACAGCAGAAAGAGGTCGACGACTGTCTGGCCTGGAGCGGGCGTCGTCCGCTGCAATGGCTTTACGACAATATCGAAGTCGATGAGCGCTGGTGCCTGGTACACGCGACCCACGCCGAGCCGGATGAGGTCTCACATATGGCCAAAAGCGGCGCGGTGGCCGGTCTGTGCCTGACCACCGAGGCCAACCTGGGCGATGGGATCTTTCCTGCGGTTGATTACATCGCCCAGGGTGGGCGTTGGGGGATCGGCTCGGACAGCCACGTGTCACTCAGTGTGGTCGAAGAGCTGCGCTGGCTGGAATATGGCCAGCGTCTGCGGGATCAACGCCGTAACCGGCTGTATCGCCCCGATCAACCTGGGGTCGGTCGGACCTTGTATGACGCCGCGCTGGCAGGCGGAGCTCAGGCGATGGGGCAGCCGGTGGGCGCCCTGGAAGCGGGCAAGCGCGCCGACTGGTTGGTGCTCGACGGCAACGACCCCTATCTGGCGACCGCCACGGGGGATGCGATTCTCAATCGTTGGCTGTTTGCCGGTGGCGATCGTCAGGTGCGTCACGTCATGGTCAACGGTCGCTGGGTCATCCGCGACGGGCGCCACGCTGACGAAGAGGACAGCGGTCGAGCATTTGCGAACGTACTGCGCGAACTGCTGGGCTGACGGCCAGACCGACCGTCGCTCCTGCACCTCGAATGCGATTGATTTGGCCGTCCGTCTGGGCGGCCATCCCGTCAGTCGGCGGCTTTCGCGACCTTGGCATCCTCGGCCCGCCAGATCAGTTTGGTGGTGTCGTAACCTTGTTGTTGGGCCTTCATCAGCAGGTCGTTGCGCACCGATTCGGAGACATGGGCGGTGCGCGACAGCAGCCAAAGGTATTTACGGCTCGGATTGCCGACGATCGCCAGTTTGTAATCATCACTCACGTACAGCACCCAGTAATTGCCTTTGGCAACGCCGGGCAGCAGTCGCGAGAACCAGTTGTCGAACACGACCCATAGCTTGTCGGTCTTGCCCTCCACCTGCGGGGACGCCGTCCCATTCGCTTCCTCCCACTCGCCGGAGAAGGTTCGGCAACGGTTGGTCACCGCGACATTGCCGTCCCCTTTGAGCCTGTAGTGCGCTTCGGACTGCGCACAGTTGCGCTGGAAGAACATGGGCATGCGCGCCAGTTCGTACCAAGTGCCCTGATAGCGCTTCAAGTCAACATGATCGACCGTTCGGGGCGCCATGGAATCGCCGTTCGGGGTGACTGAACAGGCGCTCAACCACAGGGCTGCGAGTGCTATCGCCGCCCTACGCATGACTGGACGAAGGTTCATTTCAACCCCTGGCCGGAATACATCACGACTTTATCGGCCGCGTACTGGACGCTGATGAACGTTTTCTGATCCCCCCATGTGCAACTCGACATCCCCAGTGCCCCAGAGCACTCAGTGGGGCTGCCCAGCAACTGTTCGATTTGCGCCTTGGACATCCCGGCGGAGATCTTCGAATAGTTTTCCTGATTGATTTTGCTGCATGCGGCCAGTAGCACGCAGAGTGACAACAACGCGATAGAGCGCAACGACATGGATGAAGCTCCTGAACCTGAAGGGGGCAGCGCCAGTACTGACGTCATGCCGAAAGCTTAGAAGAGAATGGGCAGGTCGGGTTCCCTGATGCCCTCGCTGGCGCGGCTATGGCTGCTGTTCGAGCCGAAGCTTCTGCGCTTGATTTGGTGCTGCTTAAAACCGCGATCCGGGCGCTTTCAAAAACTCCACTTCCTGCGCCGTGGAGGTTCGGCCCAACAGGTCATTACGATGGGGAAAGCGCCCGAATCGCTCGATCACCGCGCGGTGTTTCTTCGCGTAATCCAGCGTGCGGTTGAAGTAGTCCCGGTCGGTGGCAGGCTGCAAGGGGAGGAGGGCAGAGAAGCGGCGGATGGCTTCGTCTTGTGCGTCCAGCGTCTCGGTGTGCTCGAGTACCAGATAGATGAAGGTGCGTTGCAGCGGTGTGAGTAAGCGGTCTCGATCGAGCCTCAGGCCGTGCCTGACCAAGTCCTGCGCACGTTCATCGCCGGCATAGGATTTGGCGGTGCCGCGGAAAATCATGCGAGGCAGTTGGTCGAGCAACAGCACCAACCCCAGCCAGCCTTGGGGCGTGGCGGTCCATTCGGACAGCCCGCCCGCGAGCGCAAGCTCGACCAGCCCGCCGAAGCGATTCGACGCGTCGGCGTCCTGGGACTTTTTCTTGCCGAACCAAAGGGCGTTTTGTTGCCTGGCGGCCTCGGTGGGTGATTCGGCATCACCGAACCACCATTCAAGGAGCGGCAGCCAGGGCTCCCGCACCGTCAGGCCTTGTGGTACGCGGTGGCGCGTTCCACTTCTTCCTTCGAACCGAGGAACACGGCAACGCGCTGGTGCAGGCCTTCAGGCTGAATGTCGAGAATGCGTTCATGGCCGTTGGTGGACGCGCCACCGGCCTGTTCGACGAGGAAGGACATCGGATTCGCTTCGTACATCAAGCGTAATTTGCCCGGTTTGGAAGGCTCACGCGCATCGCGCGGGTACATGAACAGGCCGCCGCGGGTCAGGATGCGGTGTACATCGGCAACCATCGCCGCTACCCAGCGCATGTTGTAGTTCTTCTTCAGCGGGCCTTCTTTGCCCGCCAGCAATTCGTCGACGTAGCGCTGGACCGGCGGTTCCCAGTGACGCGCATTGGACATGTTGATCGCGAACTCCTGAGTGGACTCCGGAATCTGGATGTTTTCGTGGCTCAGCACGAAGCTGCCCATCTCACGGTCCAGCGTGAAGCCTTTCACGCCATCGCCGAGGGTCAGAACCAGCATGGTTTGCGGGCCATAGATCGCGTAGCCGGCGGCCACTTGCTTGCTGCCCGGTTGCAGGAAGGCCTTTTCATTGAGCGCTTCGTTCTGGCTCAGGTATTCGTTAGGGCAACGCAGTACCGAGAAGATGGTGCCCACTGGGGCGTTGATGTCGATGTTCGACGAGCCGTCCAGTGGGTCGAATACCAACAGGTAGGCGCCTTTCGGATATTTGCCGGGAATCTGGTAGGCGTTGTCCATCTCCTCGGACGCCATGCCCGCGAGGTGACCGCCCCATTCATTGGCTTCCAGCAGGATTTCGTTGGACATCACGTCCAGCTTCTTTTGCACTTCGCCCTGTACGTTTTCAGTGCCCATGCTGCCGAGGACGCCGCCCAGGGCGCCTTTGGAAACCGCGTGGCTGATTTCCTTGCACGCACGCGCCACCACCTCGATAAGGAAGCGCAGATCGGCAGGGGTATTGTTGCTGCGGGTCTGCTCAATCAGATAGCGACTCAGGGTAGTGCGGGACATGGAGAGCTCCGAAGAAGGGGGGATAAAAACGCACACAGTTTAACGTGTGTGGCGATTGAATACTGCCTGTCAGACCGGTTTCGTAGTGTTTCGGTTCACGGGCTACAGGAATCTTGCCATGCATCCGTGACAGCGGGGTGTGGCGATCCGGCATTTTCTCACGCAGGATCGTTTCAGCCTCACCGCTTGGCGTTTGACGCTCGCAATGTGCCCAGCGCCATTGCGCCGAGCAATATCACGCCCAGCACCAGTACCGCCCACAGCCCTATGCGCTTCCAGTCCGGGCCGGCTGCCGGCGGTGCGGCAGCCACTGGAGCGTTCATCGTGGAGGCGTCCAACCTGGCGCTGCCCAGTGACGCCAATTTTTCAGGGGTGATGCCGGGCACCAGGGTACTCAACGGCAAGCTGGCGCTTTTGATCGTGGCATTGCCGATGGCCAGGCTATACGGCGCCGCGCCGCGACCTAGAAATACCAGTTGGGTGGCGCGCACGGCAAAACGCAGCCCGGGCGCCTCTTTGCCCAGCCCGCCGCCGCGATCATCGACCTCAAGCTTCAATTGCTGCATGACGTCGCCCGGCAATTCCATTTCATCCTGCACGACGTCCTGACCATTCTGCGTCAACCGATACAGCAGGCCGCTGTCGACCACCCGCCAGGGCCCATTGCTGTCGTGGCGCGCGTAGAGGGTGACGGGGGCGAGGCTGTTGGGCTGAGCGATGTCGATCTTCATGCGCTCCAGCGGGAGCGCCACCGGCAACTGCCAGACGTAGACGCCGGGCTTTTCCACCCTGCCCGCAATCTTCGGCGACCAGCTCAGGGGCAGCACGCCAGGGCGCACGCTGACCAATTGCGCGGAGGTCAGCGTCGGGGCCGATTGCGGGTTGGTCCAGAGCAGGCGCAGGTAGCGAGCGCTGCGGCCCGGCAAGGTCACGACCCGTTGCTCGACCAACTCGTCAGCGAATGACAGGCGCGCCACCTGGCCTTCGCCCCAGCGTAGCCAATGTTGAAGGTCGTCGCTGGCTTCGATGTCAAAGCGTTGGAAGCCTTCGCGCTCGCTGCTCCAATCCAGGATCAGTTGATCCAGCGGACCCTTGATTGCGCTGGTATCCAACAGCCAGCCGCGCAGGATTTCCTCCCCGGCCTCCATGTCCTCCTGAGGCTGGACCTCGACCAGCGTGCCGGTGGTGCTGCGTTCCACGCGTATCCTCGGTTCGGCGTCCTTGGCATCGTCGCTGTTGTAAAGGGGGAACCATTTGACGTCGACCGGCGTTTCCTCCTCCTGACGCTGCGGCTGGCCCAATGTCAGTGCATAGGGCTGGGCCTGACCGTCGGCGTTGAATACGCGAACATCATTGAGGTTGCTCTGGCGCGCATTGAGTTGTGCGGCCAGCGGCAGTTCGAGCCGATACCATGGGCCTTCGCCGCTGATCGTCAAGGGCGTATGGTGGGCGAAATCATCCGGCAAATCCTCCGCGAGGCTGAGCAGAGGGGCCAATAACAGTGCGCCGATGACAGCGGCCCTGGCGAGAGACTGGTGACTCAACAACGGACTCCTGGCGTTCATGGCATGGCCGAATCGGAAGCCGTCTCGTCGGAAGGAGACGGGCTTTGAGTAGGGCTTTTCGGTGGTAGTGGTGCGAAATATCCCACCACGAGCAGCAGAATGCCAACGCCGATAAATGAGACGATTCGCTCCAGCCCTCCACGGTTGCTCAATTCGACGAAAAACAGTTTCGCCACCACGACCGCGATCAACGCAGCACCGACGATCCACACCTGTCTGCGCGAACGAAGGTGCCCGCCCACCATCAAGGCCAGCGCGGTCAGGGTCCAGACGATGGACAGACCGGCCTGGACCCGCATCGAATCGAACAGCGCTTCGCTGTTCCAGGCCACCCCCGCCCAATGATGGGCGCTGCGCATCACCATTGCCGTGATCAACGCGAAGGAAGAAGCACCGGCGATGATCCAGGAGGTTCGCACAGCCGTATGAGAATCGACTCCCGATTGCGGCAATTGCAGGCGCGTCCAGCCACAGACGGCTACCAGTGTGATCGCCAGGCCCAATTCCAGCGGATTGATCAGCGGCAGGTAAGGCAAGGGGTCGGCAGCGCCGTCACTGAAACCGTTCGCCAACCAAAACCATGCCAGCATCGCGGCCGCCAAGGGCGCAGCGGCCCAGACCCGATATTCACGGGGGTAGCTGCCGACCGGCCATGGCCAATGGCGAGCCGAGGTCATGGCCAGCAGGTAGAGGCTCGGTATCAGCGCCCAGCCGAGCCAGCGCCATGCATTGTAGGATTCGGAAAGCATGAGCAGGGCATGACGCAGCTCCAGCGATAGCACCGTGATGATCAGCCAGCACCCCAGCACGTGGGCCGCAGTACGCAGGCGAGGCACCAGCAGGTGGTCCAGGCGCTTCAGCGAAATCAGGTGCGCTGCGAAAACCGCTATCCAGACTAGCCAGCCACCCTCCGCGGCCGGATGGTAATAAGGGGAGAACAGCTTCAGCCCCAGCAGTACGAAGCTGGCCGGGGTCAACAGCGTGCACAGTTGCGCCAGTCCGGCCCAGTTCAGGCGCCTCGCGGTCACTGTCCACAGACCGACGCTGATAGCCCCTAGTAACAGCAGGGTGGGTATTACCCTGTTGCCAGGGACGTAGTAGGTGCTGACGCACAGCGCCGCCGACCAGCCCAACGCTCCCCCGGCCAGCAAACACGGTTGCAAAGCCTGCCGACTCCGCGCCAGGCGCAATGTGCCGATCCGTTCGACGGTGAAGGCACTGACCAGGGCCGCCAGCGAAATGATTAGCGGCGTCCAGAAGTCCCCATGATCGAAGTCAGGTCCGTCCCCTGGTAAGGTTCTGCGATCGACGATGTCGAGATACGACAAGCCTGCACCCAGTTGCAGCAACAGGCCGAATACGCGGGCCAGCAAGCGGTTTTGTCGCATCCCCAGCCAAAAGACCGCGGCGCCTTCCACCGCCCAGGCCACTGTGGTCCACTGGGCACTGAGCCCGAGATGGATGGCCAGTGTGGCGAAGACGACGCCCAGTGACAGGCAGACCTCCACCAACAACAGGACTCGCCCCGGGGCGCGTCCGGCCAGCAGCCTTGCGATCCCCATGTACAGCAGCCCGAGCAGCAGGGCGCTGAAGGCCGCACCGAACTCCATGTGCTGAACAATGGCGTATTGCAGGCCGAACCCGGCGATGGGCGTACCGAACAGTAGGCTGCCGTCGACGTAATGACTCTGGGACGCCGACCAGCGCAACAGCGCTTCACGACTGTCGTTTTCTGGCCCGGTGGTGTGTTCTTGTAATTTGCGCCGTGCGAATAGCAGGCCGATGGCCAGGTACATCAGGAAGAACAGGATCAGGAACGGTTCGGTGCTCCAGAAAAGCGCTGGGGTATAGGCCTTCAGCCCCCATGCGAAGCCGATGCCGAATGTGCCGACGAAGCCGATCAGGTTCAGCGCACGCCAGGCCTTGAACCAGGCGATGGCGAAGATGCCAGTGTTGAGCAAGGCAAAGTAACTGAACAATGCCACGTGGCTGCCGTCGCCGCTCGAGGTCAACAGGGGCGCGGCGAAACCGCCCAGTGCAGCCACGCGCGCCAAGGCCAGGGAGTTTTGGGTCAGCGCCAGAATGGCGGAAAACAGCGTCACTGCAACCAACAGGCTGAAGGCCATGCCAGGGGCAAGCAAGGTGTGGACTTTCATCGCGGCGAAGGCCGTCAGATAAAGCACTGCCACCCCCGTGCCTTGCATCATCAGGGCGAAGGGTTCATTCCGCGACCGCAGCCACCAGCCCAGCCCCAGAAGCGCCAGCGCACTGACAGCGACGGCGGCGTAGCGCGCTTCGATGGGCACCACCATGCCTTCAGTGGCATAGCGCAACAAAAACGCCAGGCCGAGAAACAGCAGCACCACGCCAACGCGCAGCACCGTATTGCCACCCAGCAACCAATCCTTTGCGCGCTGCAGCAGGTTGTCGACCAGGTTCGGCGCGGCCGGTGCGTGAGCGCGTTCGGAAGCGGAAGGGGCCTCGCGCGTGCGACGCCATTCCGAATCGGTGGTGGTTTCGGCGGGTTCCGGTTCGAGATCCGGCAAGTCCCAGAGCAATTCTGGGCCGTTGTCCGCAACCGGTTCCACGAGCAGTGGCGCTGGGGCGGGTGCATCGGGCAACTGTGCCGCAGCAGAGTCCAATTGGCTCAGGCGCAGTTCCAGCGCTTGCAGATCGAGATGGGTTTGCGCCAGTTGTGCCTGGTGTTCGGCGGCCTGACGAGACAGTGAGGACAAGCGAATGCTCAGTCCCAAGGTGAGGCCAATGACGGCGCCGACAGCGCCGCCCAGCAGCGATTCATCCAGCACCGCGCCGAAGAACAGGCCCACCAGTAAAAGAATCCATTGCACGCGACGACATTCCTTTTGGCCGCAGCGCGGCGATGGCAGGAGTATATCGGGCGTTCAAGCGGAGAAAAAAATTTGTGTCAGCGGCGAGAACCACATCTCGCACGACCTGAGGTCATGCGACCGGAGAACGCGGCGTGTCGAACACGCCGCGCGCGCTGGCCCACAGGGCAACTTGCACCCTGTGGGAATGATCACCTCAGGCGGTCAATCCAGGGCTTGCCAGATCTCGTCCGCGTACTCGCGGATGGTGCGGTCCGAGGAGAACCAGCCCATGCGCGCCGTATTCAGAACGGCAGAGCGCCACCACTCTTTGCTGTCGTGCCAGCGCTGTTCGACGCGGGCCTGGGCGGTCCAATAGGATTCGAAATCCGCACAGACGAAGAAGCGATCGTAGTTGATCAGTTGCTCGATCAACCCGGCATAGCGATACGGATCGTCCGGAGAGAACACGCCCCCCCGAATCGCCTGCAGAACGTCGTTCAACCGCGCTGACGAAGCGATGTCGCCGTGGGCATTGAACTCACCGGCATGCTTGCGGGCTTCGACCTCCTGGGACGTCATGCCGAAAATGAACATGTGCTCCAGGCCCACCTGCTCGCTCATCTCGACGTTGGCACCGTCCAGGGTGCCGATGGTCAACGCGCCGTTGAGGCCGAACTTCATGTTACTGGTGCCTGACGCTTCGAGGCCTGCGGTGGAAATCTGCTCCGACAAGTCGGCGGCAGGGATGATGTTCTCCGCCAGGCTCACGTTGTAGTTGGGCAGGAACACGACTTTCAGGCGACCGCGCAATGTCGGATCGTTGTTGACCGTGCGGGCGATGTCGTTGGCCAGTTTGATGATCAGCTTGGCCGAGTGATAGCTGGCAGCCGCCTTGCCCGCGAAGATCTTCACGCGGGGCACCCAGTCGGTGCTTGGGTCGGCGCGCATGGCCTGGTACAGCGCCACTGTATGGAAAAGGTTCAGCAGTTGGCGCTTGTATTCATGGATCCGCTTCACCTGCACGTCGAACAGCGCCTCGGGATTCAAGGTGATGCCCATGCGCTCCTGCACGATGGCGGCCAAGGCTTTTTTGCTGTGCAGTCGCTGCGCCGCGAATTCTTGCTGGAAGGCCGCGTTGTCAGCCAGCGGCTCAAGCTTCAGCAAGGCGGTTTCGTGATTGTCGAGCACCTGTTCGCCCAGTTCCTTGACCAGCATCGCGGTCAACTGGGGGTTGGACTGGAACAGCCAGCGACGGAAGGTGATGCCGTTGGTTTTATTGTTGATGCGCTCCGGGTAGAGCTTGTGCAGTTGCGCAAAAACCGTCTTGCGCATCAATTGGGTGTGCAGGGCCGACACCCCATTGACGCTGTGCGAGCCCAGAAACGCCAGGTTGCCCATGCGCACGCGACGTCCATTGTCTTCTTCGATCAGCGACACGGAGCGCAACAGGCCGAACAGGTCCGGGTCGTCCTTGTGATCGATGCGCACCTGATCGATGTGCTGCGCGTTGATCATGTAAATGATCTGCATGTGACGAGGCAGCATCCGCTCCATCAAGCCGACCGACCAGGTTTCCAACGCTTCCGGCAACAGCGTGTGGTTGGTGTAGGCCAGGGTGCCCACGGTGATCCGCCAGGCTTCGTCCCACTGCACTTCGTAGAGGTCGATGAGGATACGCATCAACTCGGCCACGGCAATCGAGGGGTGCGTGTCATTCATCTGGATCGCCGCGTGCTCGGGCAGGCTGTTGATGCTGTAGCCCATGTTCTTGTGGCGGCGCAGCAAGTCCTGCAGCGACGCAGACACAAAGAAATATTCCTGGCGCAGGCGCAGCTCCTGCCCTGCTTCGGTGCTGTCGTTCGGGTACAGCACGCGGGAGATGCTTTCGGCGCGTACGACTTCCGCGACCGCGCCGACGTGGTCGCCCGCGTTGAACCGTTCCAGATGCAGATCTTCCACGGCGCGGGCCCGCCACAGGCGCAGCGTGTTCACCGCTTTGCCTCGCCAGCCCACCACCGGGGTGTCGTAGGCGATAGCGCGTACGGTTTCGCCAGCGTGCCAGACTTGGCGGGTCTCGCCCGATGCATCACGCATCGGCGAACCGGTGACATCCAGCATCGGCTGCACGCTGCCGCCGAAGCCGATCTGGTAAATCACTTCCGGGCGTTCGAATTCCCATGGGTTGCCGAAATCCAGCCAGTTCTCGGTTTGCTCCTGCTGCCAGCCGTCGACGATGGCCTGGCGGAACAAGCCGTGTTCATAGCGAATGCCGTAGCCGTGGCCGGCGATGCCCAGGGTCGACATGCTTTCCATGAAGCAGGCCGCCAGGCGACCCAGGCCGCCGTTACCCAGTGCAGCATCGGGTTCCAGCGTGCGGATCTTTTCCAGATCGACGTCCAGGCCTTTCAAGGCCTCCCGCGCGGTTTCCAGAATGCCCAGGTTGCTCAGGCTGTCGAACATCAAGCGTCCGATCAGGAATTCCAGCGACAGGTAATACACGCGTTTCTTTTCCTGCCGATAGATGTACCGCGTATGGTTCATCCATTTTTCGGCCATCTTGTCGCGCGTCGCCAGTGCGATGGCCATGAACCAGTCATGGTCGAATGCATGGGCAGCGTCTTTGCCGACCGCGAACTCGAGTTTGTTGAGCACAGCTTCACGAAAGGCTGCCACTTCAGCGTCACGAACGTTGGGTTCCGGAGACATCGGGTACGACCTCAAGTTGGTTGGACGATTAAATGGGTTGTATGACTGTAGGGCGTGTCACCGGTTATTTCCTGTGAATGGATGAAATTCCGGTAGCACGACCCTCGGTTCGACTCAGGCGAGGCGCTCTGGTTCGCCGACGTGACGGATCGCCGACCTTGCCTGGAACGCCTGCATTGATCGTTCCAGTTTCGCGCCAATGAGCCTTCCGCATGGGTCGGCGTGCGCTTGCCCGCGAAGAGCGATCACTCGCTTGACCTGCTGCACTGCATCGGCAATAGCGTGGGCCAGCGCACGCCGACAGGACGTTCACAGTGCCAATATGATCATTTGGCGTTTCGGGTTTATGATGCCCGACGGCAGATAAATAGAAGCCCCTGAATTGGACTTTGGAGCACCTATGCAGACCTTGTACCCGCAGATCAAACCCTATGCCCGGCACGATCTGGCAGTGGAAGAGCCTCATGTGCTGTACGTCGATGAAAGCGGCTCGCCGGAAGGTTTGCCAGTGGTGTTCATCCACGGTGGGCCGGGTGCGGGATGCGACGCCCAGAGTCGTCGCTACTTCGATCCGAATCTGTATCGCATCATTACCTTCGATCAACGCGGCTGCGGCCGTTCAACGCCCCATGCCAGCCTGGAGAACAACACCACCTGGCATTTGGTGGAAGATCTGGAGCGCATCCGCGAGCATCTGGGCATCGATAAGTGGGTGCTGTTCGGCGGCTCCTGGGGCTCGACACTCTCACTGGCGTACGCACAGACGCACCCCGATCGAGTTCATGCGCTGATCCTGAGGGGCATCTTTTTGTGCCGACCTCAGGAAATCAAATGGTTCTATCAAGAGGGCGCAAGCCGCCTGTTTCCCGATTACTGGCAGGATTACCTTGCGCCTATTCCTGCCGACGAGCGCGGTGACTTGCTCTCGGCCTTTCACAAGCGTCTGGTCGGCAGCGACCAAATTGCGCAAATGCATGCCGCCAAGGCATGGTCGACCTGGGAAGGCCGCACCGCGACGTTGCGTCCGAACCCGTTGGTGGTCGATCGCTTCTCCGAGCCGCAACGCGCGTTGTCCATCGCCCGCATCGAATCCCATTACTTCACTCACAACGCCTTCCTTGAAGAAAACCAGTTGATTCGCGACATGCCCAAGATCGCTCACTTGCCAGGAATCATCGTGCATGGCCGGTACGACGTGATCTGCCCGCTGGACAATGCCTGGGAGCTGCATCAGGCCTGGCCGAACAGCGAGCTGCAAGTGATCCGCGACGCAGGGCATGCCGCTTCCGAGCCTGGCATCACCGACGCCCTGGTGCGTGCCGCCTCCCAAGTGGCGCGACGTTTGCTGGACCTTCCCCCGGAAGAGGCGTAAGCCAGTTGCAAAAAGAGACGGTAGACGTAAGCGAGCCCGCGTTGGCGTGCTGTTCGCACCCCACGGGTGACCGAACTGGCGCAATGGCGGGTGTACTGACGCCTGCATTGATCTGCGCATGAGCGTGATGACGAGGCTTCGATGAAAGGTTTGCTCCAGCGCGTGCGCAATGCTCGTGTCGATGTCGCAGGCGCCACCGTCGGCGCCATTGATCACGGACTGCTGGTGCTGGTGGGTGTCGAGCCTCACGACACCCGAGCCAGTGCCGACAAGTTGCTGCACAAGCTGCTGAACTATCGCGTTTTCAGTGATGGGGACGGGAAGATGAACCGTTCGTTGAGCGATGTGGACGGCGGTCTGCTATTGGTTTCGCAGTTCACCCTGGCCGCGGATACCCGCAGCGGCATGCGCCCGAGCTTTTCCAAGGCGGCGCCGCCCGCACTGGGGGCCGAATTGTTTGACTATTTACTGGAAAAGGCTAAAACCTCGCACAGAACGGTCGCGGCGGGCCAATTTGGTGCGGATATGCAAGTGCATTTAGTGAATGATGGCCCTGTGACATTTTTGCTGGAGACGTAAAACCCCAGCAGCGTTCACTGTGCCCGAATTTATTACGCAAAAAGCCATAAATACTTTGTTTTCCCTGATGCGTTGTTGCGCGCGCTACTAGATAATCGCGCGCTACAAAGACGAGCGATTGCCCGTCAAATCGGTAAAAACGCAGACTGGTCCGAAATCCTTTGGGGAATCATTGGCCCCATTCGGAGTCGGAACAATGCTCGCCAACCCGGCATATGATGGCTGGCCGTTGGTTTCTTCATCTGTTTCTCGGCGAGGGTTGCTCGTGATTGTTAGTCCATGTAATGCACCAAAGACCGCTGTGAAGCGCCTGCGGGGCGCTTTGTTGGCCGGGTCGGCTCTGTTCTGTCTGTTCGGTGCCAGTCAACTCTGGGCGTTCGACCTGGACGACGTGGCGGCAAAGGCCAAAGATCTGGCCGGGCAGAAATTCGTAGCTCCGAAAAGCAACCTTCCGGCGGAGTTCCGCGACATGAAGTTTGCGGACTACCAGAAGATCCGCTTCCTGCAAGACAAAGCCGAATGGGCCAATGACAAGACCCCCTTCAAGCTTTCCTTCTATCACCAGGGCATGCACTTCGACACGCCGGTGAAGATCAACGAAGTCACTGCCACCACCGTCAACGAAATCAAGTATGACCCGGCACGTTTCGACTTCGGCGGCATGAAATTCGATGCCAAGGCCACTGAGAATCTTGGCTGGGCAGGTTTCCGTGTCATGTACCCGATCAACCGGGACGACAAACAGGACGAAATCATGACCATGCTCGGCGCGAGCTACTTCCGCGTCGTCGGCAAGAATCAGGTGTATGGTCTGTCCGCCCGCGGCATGGCGATCGACACCGCGATGTCGTCGGGTGAAGAGTTTCCGCGCTTCACCGAGTTCTGGATCGAGAAGCCCAACCCGGATGAAAACCATCTGGTGATCTTCGCGCTGCTCGATTCGCCACGCGCCACCGGTGCTTACAAACTCACCCTGCGTCCGGGCACCAACACCCTGGTCGACGTGCAGTCGCGCATGTACCTGCGCGAGAAAGTCGGCAAATTGGGCGTCGCGCCGCTGACCAGCATGTACTTGTTCGGGGCTAACCAGCCGTCCAAAGTCCTGAATTACCGTCGCGAGCTGCACGACTCCAGCGGCCTGTCGATTCAGGCGGCCAACGGCGAATGGATCTGGCGCCCCCTGAACAACCCTAAGCACCTGGCTGTGAGCAGCTTCTCGGTCGAGAACCCGCGCGGTTTCGGCCTGCTGCAACGTGGCCGTGGCTTCAGCCACTACGAAGACCTCGACGATCGCTATGACAAGCGCCCAAGCGCTTGGATCGAGCCGAAGGGCGATTGGGGCAAGGGCACTGTCGATCTGGTTGAAATTCCGACCGCCGACGAGACCAACGACAACATCGTTGCTTTCTGGCGGCCAGAAACCCAGCCTGAGCCGGGGCAGCCTGTCGAGTTCAACTACCGCCTGCACTGGACCATGGACGAAGACTCCATCCATTCGCCGGATCTGGGCTGGGTCAAGCAGACCCTGCGTTCGACCGGTGATGTGAAACAGTCCAACCTGATTCGCCAACCGGACGGCAGCGTGGCCTACCTGGTCGATTTCGTCGGCCCGACCCTGGCCAAGCTGGGTGAAGACCCAGCAATCCGCAGCCAGGTCACCACCGATGACAACACTGATCTGGTGGAAAACAACCTGCGCTACAACCCTGTCACCAAAGGCTGGCGCTTGACGCTGCGGCTGAAGGTCAAGGATCCGAACAAAAACGTGGAAATGCGTGCTTATCTGCTGCGTGAGACCCCGGTCGAGCCCGGCAAGGAACCTGCGCTCATCACTGCGGACAAAGCAGACAAGAAGCCTGAGAAAAAAGCCGAAGCCAAGGTCGTTGCTTCGACCGCAGCGCCGAAGGACGAGAAGGCCGAGATCGTCAAGACTGACGCTCTGAAGGCGGGTGATGCCAAAGAGTCGAAAGACGCCAAGGTCGCCAAGGCCGATGCGAAGTCCGATTCGAAAGATGCCAAGGCCGACAAGGCTGACGCTGCCAAGCCGGCCGACGCCGCGAAGGTGGCGGATGCCAAATCCGACGAGGCCTCTCGTCCTGAAGCCGCGCTCGGCGATGCCGCCAAGGCGAACAAAGGCAGTAAAGAAACCGCGCAGCCAGCGACTGAGGCTGCCCCCACCCAGCAGGCCCCGGCCATGAATCAACAGGTTCTGACCGAGACCTGGAGCTACCAGTTGCCAGCCGATGAGTAATTCACAAGCCGTGCCCGAGTCTCTTCACGAGTACCTCGCACATCTGCCAATGAGCGACGAGCAGCGGGCCGAATTGGCCAGCTGCACCTCGTTCGCTGAGCTGCATGAACGCCTTTCGGCACAGACCGTTGCCGACCCTGCCGAAGCCGCCCAGGCTTCGGTAGGTCGTCGCCTTACCCTTACCACCGCCGACGAACTGCGCGAAGCCGAGATGCTGTCGGTGGATGCCAGCGGTCGTGTGTGCCTTAAAGCCACGCCACCGATTCGCCGCACCAAGGTCGTGCCTGAGCCGTGGCGGACCAACGTCCTGCATCGCGCGTGGCGCCGGATGACGGGGAAAACCAACCCGCCCAAACCGAGCAAGGATGACTTGCCCCGGGACTTGCCGAAGTCTCGCTGGCGTACGGTGGGTTCGATCCGCCGCTATATCCTGCTGATCCTGATGTTGGGCCAGACCATCGTCGCTGGCTTCTACATGAAAGGCATTCTGCCGTATCAAGGCTGGTCGCTGGTGTCGTTCGACGAGATCAGCCATCAGACGCTGTGGCAGACCGCTGTTCAAGTCATGCCATACGCCCTGCAGACCACCATCCTGTTAATGTTCGGGATTCTGTTCTGCTGGGTGTCGGCCGGTTTCTGGACCGCGCTGATGGGCTTCCTCGAGTTGCTGACAGGCCGCGACAAGTACCGCATTTCCGGGGCGAGCGCGGGCAACGAGCCTATCGAACCGGGCGCCCGGACGGCGCTGGTCATGCCGATTTGCAACGAAGACGTTCCTCGGGTGTTCGCCGGGCTGCGTGCCACCTTTGAGTCGGTGGCCGCGACGGGCGATCTGGATCGTTTCGACTTCTTCGTGCTCAGTGATACCAATGAGACCGACATCGCCGTTGCCGAGCAGCAAGCCTGGCTGGACGTGTGTCGTGAGACAGGCGGATTCGGCAAGATTTTCTACCGCCGCCGTCGCCGCCGCGTGAAGCGCAAGAGCGGGAACCTCGACGACTTCTGCCGTCGCTGGGGGGGCGATTACCGCTACATGGTCGTTTTGGACGCCGACTCGGTGATGAGCGGTGAGTGCCTGACCAGCCTGGTGCGCCTGATGGAGGCCACTCCGGACGCCGGCATCATTCAGACCGCGCCGAAGGCCTCGGGCATGGACACCCTGTATGCGCGCATGCAGCAGTTCGCTACACGCGTCTACGGCCCGCTGTTCACGGCCGGTCTGCACTTCTGGCAATTGGGTGAATCCCATTACTGGGGCCACAACGCGATCATCCGCATGAAACCGTTCATCGAGCACTGCGCATTGGCGCCGCTGCCTGGGAAAGGTGCGTTTGCGGGCGCGATTCTCTCTCACGACTTCGTGGAAGCCGCGTTGATGCGTCGTGCCGGATGGGGCGTCTGGATCGCGTACGACTTGCCGGGCAGTTATGAGGAGTTGCCGCCCAACCTGTTGGACGAGCTCAAGCGTGACCGTCGCTGGTGCCACGGTAACCTCATGAACTTCCGCCTGTTCCTGGTCAAGGGCATGCATCCGGTTCACCGCGCTGTGTTCCTGACCGGCGTGATGTCCTACCTGTCAGCGCCACTGTGGTTCCTGTTCCTCGTGCTGTCCACGGCCCTGCTGGCGGTGAACACGCTGATGGAGCCGACCTACTTCCTGGAGCCGCGCCAGTTGTATCCGCTCTGGCCGCAGTGGCATCCGGAGAAGGCTGTCGCGCTGTTCTCTACCACGATCGTGTTGCTGTTCCTGCCCAAACTGCTCAGTATTATTTTGATCTGGGCCAAAGGTGCGACAGGCTATGGCGGCAGGATCAAGGTCACCTTGTCCATGCTGATGGAGATGCTGTTTTCCATGTTGCTGGCGCCGGTCCGGATGATCTTCCACACCCGTTTCGTGCTGGCGGCGTTCCTCGGCTGGGCTGCGACGTGGAATTCTCCACAGCGTGACGACGATTCCACGCCGTGGAGCGAAGCCGTGAAGCGCCACGGTCCGCAAACGTTGCTGGGCTTCGCCTGGGCCGCCTTGGTGGCATGGCTGAACCCGAGCTTCCTGTGGTGGCTGGCGCCTATCGTGGGCTCGTTGATTCTGTCGATTCCGGTGTCGGTGATTTCCAGTCGCACGAACCTGGGCCTGAAAGCCAAGGACAACCGTTTCTTCCTGATTCCCGAAGAGCACACGCCGCCGCAAGAGCTGGTGTCGACCGACCAGTACACCCACGAGAACCGTTGGCATGCGCTGCACGACGGCTTCATACGTGCGGTGGTCGACCCGCAACAGAACGCGCTGGCCTGCGCGCTGGCCACTTCGCGTCACCGCCATGCCGAGCCGATCGAATGGATGCGCACCGAGCGGGTCCGCCATGCGATCAAGGGTGGGCCGGAGCATTTGAATAACCACGAACGCCTGCAACTGCTGAGCGATCCGGTCGCGTTGGCGCGGTTGCACGAGGCCGTTTGGGCCGAATGCAACGAGGCGTGGCTGGAGGCCTGGCGCGCGTCGGTCAAGGCCGATCCACATGCGCCGCTGCTGCCGTTGCAGCCAGCGACCCATGTGAGCGTGCCGTCGTTGGCCAATGCCTGAGTGACAGTGCTATGAACAAAACGCCGCCGAAGAGAGATCTTCAGCGGCGTTTTTGTTTCTGAATCCACGCCCCTGTAGGAGCGCGCTTGCCCGCGACGGGGCACTGCCAGACACTGCGCCGTCAACTGACCCGACGCCATCGCGGGCAAGCGCGCTCCTACGGTGCGCCTGATTGATCTTCCAGCTGTAAGCGAAACGCCGCCGAAGAGAGATCTTCAGCGGCGCATTCGTTTGTGAGTCCACGCACCTGTAGGAGCGCGCTTGCCCGCGACGGCGCACTGCCAGACACCACCTTGTCACTGACCCGACGCCATCGCGGGCAAGCGCGCTCCTACGGTGCGCCTGATTGATCCCCCAGCTGTAACCGAAACGCCGCCGAAGGGATATCTTCAGCGGCGCATTCGTTTGTGAATCCACGTACCTGTAGGAGCGCGCTTGCCCGCGACGGCGCACTGCCAGACACTGCGCCGTCAACTGACCCGACGCCATGGCGGGCAAGCGCGCTCCTACGGTGATAGACAGGCATGATGTACGGGCCTCAGCCCACCCGAAACTTCCCCACCATCTCCTGCAACTGCATCCCCAACCGCGCCAGTTCAACACTGGACGCAGCCGTCTCTTCGCTTGCGGCCGCGGTTTGTTCAGAAACGTCACGCACGGCGAGTACGCTGCGATTGATCTGCTCCGCCACCACGCTTTGCTCCTCGCCCGCCGTGGCGATCTGCTGATTCATGCTCTGGATCGCCGAGACGGTCCGGGTGATGTGCTCCAGGGCAGCGCCTGCCCGTCGGCTCAGTTCGACGCTGCGATCCGTCAGGCTGCGGCTGGCGTCCAGTGTGGTCACCGCATGCTGGGTGCCGTTCTGTAGCGCGGCGATCAACGCCTGTATCTCTTCGGTCGATTCCTGGGTTCGCAATGCCAGGCTGCGCACTTCGTCGGCGACGACGGCAAAGCCGCGGCCCGCCTCACCGGCGCGGGCTGCTTCGATCGCCGCATTCAGGGCGAGCAAATTGGTCTGTTCCGAGACGGAACGGATAACATCGAGCACACCGCCAATTTTGTCACTCTCCAGCTTGAGCTGGCCCATGGCTTGGGAAGAGTGGTTGACTTCAACCGCGAGCCGTTCGATCTGGCTTATAGCGTCCGCCACGACATTGTCGCCTTCGCGAGCCTGCTGATCGGCCTGGCGAGCGGCCTCGCTGGCTTCCTCGGCGTTGCGAGCGACCTCCACCACGGTCGAGGTCATCTGCTTCATTGCGGTCGCGACTTGATCGGTTTCGACCTTCTGGCTGTTCATGCCCGCGCTGGTCTGCCCAGTGACCGCCGAGAGTTGCTCGGCTGCGCTGGCAATCTGAGTGATGCCATCGCTCAGGCCGGTGATCAGCCCGCGCAACCGAACGGTCATGTCCTGCATGCTTTGCTGCAGACTGCCCATCTCGTCTCGACGTTGAACATCCAGGTCCTTGCTCAAGTCGCCACTGGCGATACGTGCCGCAACGCTGAGGGTCTGACGCAAGGGCACGATGATTTGTCGCGTGATCAGCCATGCCGCCAGGACGCCCAGCAAGATAGCCAGCCCAGCCACGCTGCTGAGGGTCGTGCGCGAACGTTCGGCATCGCGGTCACGCCGCTCGCTCTGCCGCTTGGTGATGTCGTCCGTGGAAGAAAGAAGGCTGTCGCCCATCGCTTCCATGGACTCTTGAGCTTCTTCCGATTTGGCTTGAAGCACCTTCAGTTGGCTCAACTGGGCTCGATAATCTTCAAGGGCCTCTTTGGCATTTGTCAGAATGGCCGCATTGGTGTCCGACGGACTGGCCATGATTTGCTGGACTTCGCCGAGTGCATCGCCAATGGCTTTGATTGCGGCGGTTTCGAATGACTCCAGCCCGGTGTACAGATACGCCTGGGTGGCATAGCGCGTGTCTTGAATGTGGCGGCGCAGTTGCAGGATGTTGGTGAATTCGTCGAGTTTCTCCTGGTTTCCCTGCTCTTCACTTACCGCTTTGAGCACATCGCCTTCGACCTTATCCACCGCGGCGACAACCGTCTCCGACAGCGTCCTCATCCGCTGACGCGCTACATCGCGATCCTTGAGCAACTGTTCCAGGTCATTGAACGTCTTTTCCAGGGCACTGACGGTTTCGCTTTGCTTGTTAAGCATCTGGATGATGTCGGGAGAGTCGTCGCTGCTGCGCAACGTGCCCAAGTGGCTTTCGATCTCATTGATGCCATCGCGCACTTCTTTCGCACTGGCCGGCGTATTTTCAGTGCGAAATATGATGCGTTCGGCACGCAGGTCCTCGGTCAGGGTGTTGAGCCGAGTCGTGGCTGTCAGCGACTCCGAACGCTCGATCATCGTGTCCAGGCCGTGCCAGCCGGTCAGGGTAATGACCAATGTGAGCAACAACACCAGGCCGAAACCCAGCGACAATTTGAGTTTGACGCTGGCATTGGCCAGCGCCGTGTTGATTCCCTGCACCATGGTGCGTCTCCTGCGAGTGAGCGATAAACGCGCATCGGCAGGCGTATCGAAGACGTGACCTGATGAGGTCGTAGGAGGTTTCCGAGGCTGCGGCTGAAGTGACTCGGCTCACAGATTTGCCGGCCGGAGCTATCCGCCGTTGCCTCGGTTTGGCCAAAACAAACCAACCTACACCCTGAACCTGCCGACCAGCCCTTGCAGGTGCGTGCCCAGTCTGGCCAGTTCGACGCTGGAAGCGGCTGTTTCTTCACTGGCGGCGGAGGTTTGCTCCGATACATCGCGCACATTCAGGACACTGCGGTTGATCTCTTCGGCGGTCGCGCTCTGTTGCTCGGCTGCGGCGGCGATCTGCTGGTTCATCGCCTGAATCGCTGACACCGTTCTGGTAATGCTTTCCAGCGCACCACCGGCCCGACGGGTCAACTCGACACTGCTGGTGGTCAGCTCGCGGCTGTTGTCCATGATCGCTGCCACCTGCTGTGTGCCGTTTTGCAGGCCGGCGATCAGCTCCTCGATCTCTTCGGTGGATTTCTGGGTGCGTTGCGCCAGGCTTCGCACTTCGTCGGCCACGACCGCAAAGCCACGACCCGCTTCACCGGCCCGGGCCGCTTCGATGGCGGCGTTAAGGGCGAGCAGGTTGGTCTGCTGGGCGACGGACTTGATCACATCCAACACGCTGCCGATCTTGTCGCTCTCACGCTTGAGTTCGCTCATGGCGTCAGTGGAGTGGCCCACTTCACTGGCCAGGCGCTCGATTTGAGCGATGGCTTCATTCACCACCTTGTCCCCCTCTCGCGCTTGCTGATCGGCCGCCACCGCGGCTTCCGAAGCCTCTTCGGCGTTGCGTGCCACTTCATGGACGGTGGCCGTCATTTGATGCATTGCGGTGGCCACCTGATCGGTCTCGACCTTCTGACTGTTGACCCCAGCGCTGGTTTGTTCGGTCACGGCAGACAGCTGTTCGGCCGCACTGGCGATCTGCGTGACGCTCTCATTGATACCACCGATCAGCCCCCGCAGGGCGACGGTCATGCGCTGGATGCCCCCTTGCAACTGTCCCAACTCGTCGCGGCGGTCCAGCACCAGGTCATGGGTCAGGTCGCCTGCGGCGACACGGTCTACCGCGAGCAAGGTCTGTTTGAGCGGGGCGGTGATTTGACGTGTGATCGTCCAGGCGGCGAGCACGCCGATCAGCAAGGCGACCGCCGTTGCCAGGCCCAACATCGACCGCGCTTGTCGACTGTCGGCGTCCCGTTTGGCGTTTTGTAGGGCGGTCAGTTTTTCGCTGTTATCGAGCAGCTGCTGCCCCAGGCCGGCCATTCTGTCCAACGCCTGATGGCTGACCTGCTGCGCGTCGCGGTACTGACCGACTGCCGCACCGTAACCCTTGAGTGCCAGGTTGGCGCGCTGCAGTTGGGGAATGTATTGCGAAGAAACGTCGCCCGCCAGCGAGTTCACTCCCATGATGGCTTCGTCGATGGCAGTGGTGGCGTTCTTCTCGAAGTCGGGGTTACCGCTGAAGGTGTAGCCACGCACCTGGAAGCGCGCCTGCTGGATCAACTTACTGACGCCCACCGCGCTGTTGAACTGCAGGATGTTGTCATGCTGGATCAGCGCTTCTTCGATCTTGTTGACCTCGTTCACTGCCGCGTCCGCAGTGGTGCCAAGGTTTGCCCGTGCCGTTTCGCGAACTTGGATCGCTTGAGTCATTTCACCGAAGGCGCGTCGGTATTCCGCCGCGACTTGCGTTTGGGTGTCGAGCAACTTGAGGTCGTCGCTCCCGGTAATGCGCGCATAGGCGGCCTTGAGGCGATGGTCGAGCGTGTCCAGCGCGGTCATGACGACCTTCGCGGTCTCGGCGTTTGACTGGCTTTCATAAGCCATGCGCGCGTTGCGCAGTGCCATGGTTTGCTCGCTGATCCGAGAGATGTTCGCCAGCTTGTCGCCGCGCTCGATCAGCGACGAAATACTCGACCAGCCTGTGGCCATGATGATGACGGTCAGCAATAGCACCAGGCCGAAACCGATCGCGAGTTTGCGGCCGACACTGATGTTTCCGAGGCGATGGGCAGTCCAGCGGTACATGTGTTGATTCCTTGCGCGTTATTGTTATGGACGCAAGGTTATCGGCACCGGTGCACCCTTCTGAAGCGCGGTGCAGCGACCTATTGGCTGAGGCTGGAGGGGGCGCATGATCGGTTCAAGGCCGAAATCGAGAAACGAGGGCAGATTCAGAACAACCGGGCGAGGAGTGCGGTGACCGCGGTTTCGACGCGCAGGATACGGTCCCCCAACTGCACCGGATTCAGGCCCGACGCTCGAAGCATGTCGACTTCGTAAGGTATCCAGCCCCCTTCGGGGCCGATGGCGAGTGTGACAGGGTCGGTGACGGCGCGCGGGCAGGCCGGAAAGTCGCCGGGATGACCCACCAGGCCGAGCGTGCCGTCGACGATAGCTGGCAGTCGATCCTCGACGAACGGCTTGAAGCGCTTTTCAATCGCAATCTCCGGAAGCACGCTGTCGCGAGCCTGTTCAAGCCCGAGGATCAGTTGTTCGCGAATGGCTGTCGGCTCAAGGAAGGGCGTCTGCCAGAAGCTTTTCTCCACGCGATAACTGTTGACCAGAATCACTTTGGGCACCCCCATGGTCGCGACGGTCTGGAACACGCGGCGCAGCATCTTCGGACGCGGCAGGGCGAGCACCAGTGTCAGCGGGAGTTTGGCGGGGGGCTCATGGTCGAAGGTGACGGATAATTCGGCCTCGTTCGCTTCTAGACGCTCAACGCAGGCAGTGCCCAGCAGCCCGCCCAGTCTACCGACCCGCAGGGTGTCGCCCGCTTCGCAGCGATGCACCTCCTGCATGTGCCTGAGGCGCCGGTCACGCAGCACCACACGGTCAGCCGATAGGAAATCGGCCTCTTCCAGCAACAGCAGGTTCACGGTTGAGTCGCTGGCGGCTGATCGCGCTTGTCGGCCTGTTCGTCATCCTCGTGATCGCCGCGTCGCGTGACCATCGCACTGCACAGCACACCGATTTCGAACAGCAGCCACATCGGTACCGCCAAGAGCGTCTGCGAGAAGATGTCAGGCGGTGTCAGGATCATGCCGATCACGAAGCAGCCGATGATCACGTACGGGCGGATCTTCTTCAGGTACTTCACGTCGACGATACCGATCCACACCAACAGCACGACCGCGACCGGAATCTCGAACGCCACGCCGAAAGCCAGGAACAGCGTCATCACAAAGTCCAGGTAGCTGGAGATGTCCGTCATCATCGACACCCCTTCCGGGGTCACACTGGCGAAGAAGTGGAAGATCAGCGGAAAGACCAGGAAATAGGCGAAGGCCATTCCGGCGTAGAACAGGATGATGCTGGAAATCAGAAGCGGAACGGCGACGCGCTTCTCATGTTTGTACAGACCTGGCGCGATGAACCCCCAGATCTGGTACAGGATGACCGGCATCGCCAGAAACAGCGCGACCATCATCGTCAGCTTGAAGGGCGTGAGGAACGGCGACGCAACGTCCGTGGCGATCATCGTCGCGCCTTCCGGCAGAAACTTGCGCAGCGGTGCAGAAACGAATGTGTAGATCTTCTGCGTGAAATAGAACAACGCGCCGAAGATCAGGAAGATCGCGAGCACGCAACGCAGCAGGCGCGAGCGCAGCTCGGTCAAGTGCGAAACCAACGGCATTTGCTGGTCGTTTTCCGGGATATCGCTCATGGGGCTCGGGGAGGCTGTGTCGAATCGTTGGCAGAAGGCGTGCCGGGTGCAGCAGTGGCCTGTGTGGTAGTCGGCGTGGGCGCCGAAGCTGGCTCAGCGGCCGGCTCGGGGGTCAGCGAAGGTTTCTCGACCATGATGACCTGCTCGGAGGCCGTCAGTGAGCCAGCAGGCGCCTGTTCGGCTTCGGGCGCCGGCTGAGGCGCAGGTGGCGTCGAGGGGCGCTGCGGTTGCATGATTTTGCGCGCTTCTTCTTCCAGGGAAAGAATGTGCTCGTTATGCAACTGACGGCGAATTTCGTCGGCGCCGATTTCGCGCTCCACTTCCTGTTTGATCGCGTTGAAGCTGCGTTTCAGGCGCCCCACCCAAAGGCCAGCGGTGCGCGCAGCGCCCGGCAAGCGTTCGGGACCAAGGACCAGCAAGGCAACCAAGCCTACCAGCAGCAATTCAGAGAAGCTGATACCAAACATGGGTCAGGACCTAGTCTTTGCGAATGGGCTCTTCGACTTTTTGTGCAGTGCCGTCGATGGTGTGCGGCTGATGCAGCGGCTGGCTCGGGTTCGGCTGGGCAGTTGGCTGCGGCTGAACCGGTGGCTGTTCGCTCGGTTTTTCATCGTCGTTCATGGCTTTGCGGAAGCCTTTGATCGACTCGCCGACGTCGGTCCCCAGGTTTTTCAGTTTTTTGGTGCCGAAGACGAGTACGACGACGATCAGGATGACGATCCAGTGTTTCCAGTCAAAAATGCCCATGGCAGGTTCCTCACAAGAAATTCGGGGCTCGCAAGCCCGGTGTTTATTCCGCCGAGCGCGCTGCTTTTTCGGCGTGGCCGGACAAGCCGAAACGGCGGTCCAGTTCATCGAGTACGGCCTGTGGGTGCTGGCCCAGTGCCGCGAGCATGACCATGCTATGGAACCACAAGTCTGCGGTCTCGTAGATGACATCGCTGCAATCACCGCTGACGGCGGCATCCTTGGCGGCGATGATGGTTTCGACCGATTCTTCGCCGACCTTTTCCAGAATCTTGTTCAAGCCCTTGTGGTAAAGGCTCGCAACGTACGATGTGTCAGCCGCCGCGCCTTTGCGCTCTTCGAGCACTTGCGCGAGACGAGACAGGGTATCGGTCATTTCAGTGTCCTGCGTGATAGATGGCGTCCGGGTCTTTGAGCACCGGGTCCACGGTTTTCCAGCTGGCGTCCTCGTATACGCGGTAGAAGCAGCTTTCGCGGCCCGTGTGGCAGGCGATGCCGCCGACTTGCTCGACCATCATGACGACCACGTCCGCATCGCAATCCAGGCGCAGCTCATGCAGCTTCTGGACATGACCCGATTCTTCGCCTTTGCGCCACAACTTACCACGGGAACGCGACCAATAGATGGCACGGTTCTCCTGAGCGGTCAGGCTCAAGGCTTCGCGGTTCATCCAGGCCATCATCAGGACGCGGCCCGTCTTGTAGTCCTGCGCGATGGCAGGCACCAGGCCGTCGTTGTCCCATTTAACCTCGTCCAGCCAGTCTTTCATCGTCGGCTCCGGCCGCTCTGCAAAGAGGGTAGTGTGCCAGTGGGTTGCGCCGATGGCTATCGGCGCACGACCAGATAGAGCCCTGCCACCAGCATCAAGAGTGCCGGCCACGCGCTGATGGCTATCAGCGTGTCGCCGGTTTGCGTGTGGGCGGTGGCCAAGACCACGCCGCCTGCCAGCAACCCGGCACCGATTAGGCGCAGTGCCCAATGATCGCCTTTGTGTGAATAGGGCGGCTGTGGATCGGACGCATGCGGTTGTGACAAACGCTCGAGGAGGTCGCGGGTCATGTTGGCAAGGTGGGGAATCTGCTCGACCTGAGACTGCAGGTTGCCGATCAGCGTTTTGGGACTGACCCGTTCACGCATCCACCGCTCCAGAAAGGGCTGCGCGGTGGTCCACAGGTCCAGCTCCGGATACAACTGACGGCCCAGGCCCTCGATGTTGAGCAGGGTCTTCTGCAGCAGCACCAACTGCGGCTGCACTTCCATATTGAAGCGACGCGCCGTCTGGAACAGGCGCATCAGTACCTGGCCAAAGGAAATGTCCTTGAGCGGTTTCTCGAAAATCGGTTCGCAGACGGTCCGGATCGCGGCTTCGAATTCGTTGAGTTTGGTTTCGGCGGGTACCCAGCCCGAGTCGATGTGCAACTGCGCCACGCGGCGGTAATCACGCTTGAAGAAGGCGAACAGGTTGCGCGCCAGATAGTCCTGGTCCTCGGGGGTCAGGCTGCCGACGATGCCGCAATCGATGGCGATGTATTGCGGGTCCCAAGGCGCTACGGTGCTGACGAAGATGTTGCCCGGGTGCATGTCGGCGTGAAAAAAGCTGTCGCGGAACACCTGAGTGAAAAACAGCTCCACGCCGCGCTCGGCGAGCTTTTTCATGTCCGTGCGCTGATCGGCCAGGGTCGCCAGATCGGTCACCTGCACACCGTAGATGCGCTCCATCACCAGAACTTTCGGCCGGCACCAGTCCCAGTAGACCTGAGGCACGTAGAGCATGGTCGAGCCTTCGAAATTGCGCCGCAACTGACTGGAGTTGGCGGCCTCGCGCAAGAGGTCGAGTTCGTCGTAGATGGTCTTCTCGTAATCGGCGACCACGTCCACCGGATGCAGCAGGCGCGCGTCGGCGGAGAGGCGCTCGGCGATTCGTGCCAGTACGAAGAGCCAGGCCAGATCCGAACCGATGACTGGCTTGAGACCAGGACGCACGACCTTTACCACGACTTCTTCGCCGGACTTCAAGCGCGCCGCGTGGACCTGTGCCACCGAGGCCGAGGCCAGCGGTTCGACGTCGAAGCGGCTGAACACATCGTTGATCCTTGCACCCAACTGCGACTCGATCAGGGCGATGGCCTTGTCCGATTCGAACGGTGGGACGCGGTCTTGCAGCAGCATCAGCTCGTCGGCGATGTCTTCGGGTAGCAGGTCACGCCGGGTCGAGAGAAGTTGACCGAACTTGATGAAAATCGGGCCCAGGTCCTGCAATGCCAGCCGCAGCCGAGCCCCTCGGCTCAACTCGTTCTTGCGTCGCGGAATCCAGCGCCACGGCAGCACAAAGCGCACAGCGAGCAGCCACCATGGCAGGGGCAGGGCGAACAGCAGGTCATCGAGGCGGTAACGGATTACGACACGCTGGATGCGAAACAGGCGGCGGACGGCAAGCAGGCTCATGCGTTATCGCTGGACTTGAGGGATTGGGCCAGACGCTCGAAGCGGGCTTCGAGACGATCCAGGTCTTGTTTGGTCTGATCCAGCTCGGCGAAGCGGGCTTCGGCCTCGCGTTTGCCGACCAGGGTTCGGGATTCTTCGGCCAGATACTCCGCCAGATTGTGGCTGAGGCTGGCAACGCTGTCGCGCGTCCAACGCGCGTTGCTGCGCAGGTGGCCGCCAATCAAAGACGTGGCGACCGGGCCGAGCCAGCGTTGCAGCTCGTACTCCCAGTCCAGGTCCAGATCCTGCAGAACACCCACACACTCCAACAGCACCGCGCTTTCGCCTTCCAGTTCGACCTCGGGGCCGTGCAGCACCGCATTCTTGTCCCTGCTCAGCGCCAGGCGCGTCAGGCTTGCAGCGGGTGCACGCAGGGTGACGTCTGGGCTGGCCTCCCAACGACTGGCCAGCATCAGGCCCTCGTCGCTGGGCAAGATGTACAGGTTAAATGCCGGGCGCGTGCATTCGACTGCAATCACCTTGCCGTTGAGCCGAGCAAGGCGTGGCAAGGCCGTGCTGTCCATCCGCAGCACCCTGTTGATGCCGTGCTCGGCGGTGGCGAGCAAGCCGCTGATCAGCATCAGGGTTTGATACCGCGGTGCAGTGCAACGATGCCGGAGGTCATGTTGTGGTAAGTGACGCGGTCGAAACCGGCATCTACCATCATCGACTTCAGGGTTTCCTGATCGGGGTGCATACGGATCGATTCAGCCAGGTAGCGATAACTGTCGGAATCGTTGGTGATCAGCTTGCCCGCCAGCGGCATGAAGGCGAACGAGTAGGCGTCGTAGACCTTGGACATGACCTTGTTGGTGGGTTTGGAGAATTCCAGCACCAGCAAGCGGCCACCGGGCTTGAGCACGCGCAGCATAGAGCGTATAGCGTCTTCCTTGCGCGTGACGTTGCGCAGGCCGAAGGCGATGGTTACGCAGTCGAAGTAGTTATCCGGGAACGGCAGTTTTTCCGCGTCGGCCTGAACGAACCTGATATTGCCTGCCACCCCGCGATCGAGCAGGCGGTCACGACCGACCTTGAGCATCGACTCGTTGATGTCGGCAAGCACCACTTCACCGGTCGGCCCGACCAGATGGGAGAACTTCTTCGCCAGGTCGCCGGTGCCGCCCGCGATGTCGAGGACACGATTGCCGACACGCACGCCGGACAGCTCGATGGTGAAGCGCTTCCAGAGGCGATGCATGCCCCCGGACAACACGTCGTTCATCAAGTCGTACTTGGCGGCGACGGAGTGAAACACCTCAGCGACCTTCTCGGCCTTCTGGCTTTGCGCTACGGTTTTGTAGCCGAAGTGGGTGGTGGGTTCGGCATCGCTGCCTTTGCGCGGATCGTTCATATCGCTGTCACCAGAATTAAGTGCGGCCATTCTAATCGTCGGGGCTGGCTTTGTCTTGACAAGGCTCACCGCGAACAGTTTCTTCAGCGGTTGCCGCTGGTATAGTGGCCCGACGATTTACCCGTTGAAGGAGCCCGCTCATGGCCCGCATCACCGTAGAACGCCCACACGCGCTGGGTAAGGAAAAGGCGCGTGAGAAAGCCGAGTTGCTGGCGCAAAAGCTGGGCGACAAATATGGCATCGAGCACAGTTGGGAGGACGACACAGTGTCCCTGGAAGGCAAAGGGGCCAAGGGAACGGTGCAGGTCGAAGAGGCATTGGTTCGAGTCGAGATCGAGCTGAATTTCTTCCTGTCCGCCATGAGCAGCACCATCCAGTCCGAAGTCGAACGCCAGTTAGACAAGGCCCTGCACGCGTAACCCATTCTTTCGTAGGAGCGCGCTTGCCCGCGATGAACAAACCGGGCTGCTTGATACGCTGCGGTGGTTGTTTCGCGGGCAAGCGCGCTCCTGCAGCGATCCTCATCTCGCCACCCAACCTAGGGTGAGCTTTCTAATTTTTCTCTCTACGTTGTGCCCATGCCCTCTATTTTCGGGGCAATTCCTCCTATCCCTTTCGAGCGTGAGGTGCAGCATGGCCAAAGTGACCTTGAAGAAGAAAATACAAGCTCAAGAAACCAAGGCTTTTTCCGAAGTGCGGTCGTATGCCCGCAAAATCTGGCTCGCCGGCCTGGGCGCCTACGTCAAGGCCGGGCAGGAAGGCGCCGACTATGTCAAGGAACTGATCAAGACGGGCGAGCAAACCGAGAAGAAGGCCAGGAGAGCCATTGACGAAAAAGTAGAGGCAGCCAACAGCGAACTCGAATCGGTGAAAGGCGATGTCAAAGGTGAAGTCACCAAAGCCAAAGGCCGGGTCGAAATGCAGCTCGACAAGATCGAAAACGTGTTCGACCGCCGGGTGGCCAGTGCCTTGAATCGCATCGGCATTCCGTCTAAACATGATGTTGAGACACTCTCTGCTAAGCTCGATGAGCTGACGGCATTGCTCGAACGTGTCGCGCGTAAACAATAAGGAGAGCGGGATGGCTGGCAAAAAGAAAACCGAAAAAGAAGGCAGCTCCTGGATTGGCGAAGTGGAGAAGTACTCCCGCCAAATCTGGCTGGCTGGTTTAGGCGCTTACTCGAAGATCAGCAATGACGGCAGTAAGCTTTTCGAATCCCTGGTGAAGGACGGCGAGAAGGCGGAAAAGGAAACCAAGGCGTCCGTTGGCAAAACCGTCGATACCGCCAAAGCGTCCACCAAATCCCGCGTCGGAGACGTGAAGGATCTGGCGTTGGGCAAATGGGGCGAACTGGAAGGGGCGTTCGACAAGCGTCTGAACAGCGCGATTTCTCGCCTCGGGGTGCCAAGCCGCAACGAGGTCAAGGCCTTGCATGACAAGGTGGACCTGCTGACCAAACAAATTGAAAAGCTGACCGGTGCTTCAGTCACGCCGGTCTCGAAAACGGCGGCCGCCAAACCGACTGCTAAACCAGCGACGAAAGCCACAGCCAAGCCTCTGACCAAGGCGGCGGCCAAAACGGTCACCAAGGCTGCAAGCACCGCAGCCAGCAAAACCGCAGCCGCCAAGCCTGCCGTTGCCAAGACGGCTGCCAAGCCTGTCGCGGCGGCGTCCAGGGCAGCGGCATCCACGGCGGCTAAAGCCAAAACCGTAGCGGCAAAGCCAGCCACCAAGCCGGCGGCGAAACCTGCGGCGGCCAAACCCGCTGCCGCGAAAAAGCCTGCCGCTGCCAAAAAACCTGCAACGCCGAAGGCTGCAGCCGCCAAACCGACCGCAGCAGCGACATCAGCTTCAACGCCGAGCGCAGCGCCGTCTACCCCGGCAGCGCCGTCGACTCCTGCTGCCTCATCGACCTCCGCCAGCCAGTCCTGATTCTCGGCTGGCCCGACGAAAAACCCGAACTGTGCAGGCAGGTCGGGTTTTTTTCATCACACTCATTGCGCGTCCCGCGCGGACGGCACGCAGAATCGAAAGCCGATGTCAGTCCCCCAGATAATGCAGCGCGAGCTTTTCGGCCGCGTGCCGCGATGCGGGTTTTAGGTGGGGCGCCACGAGCATCATGATCTGGTAAACCACCACACGGGTTTCGCCTTCGCGGTCCAGGATGCGCTGGTAATCCAGCGAAAACAGCAGGGTCATGGTGATCTGTTCGACCAGTTGCCCCAATGCCTGGGTGTCGCTCGTGACTTGGCCCTCGGCTTTCAGACGGGCGAGCAGCGAGGCAAGGGTGCGCTTGATGGCGTCGAGCAGGCCGCGGATGCCCCGCCCAAGCCTGGGCAGACGGCTGGCCAGGTTCGACAGGTCCTGAAAGAGAAACCGGTAGTGGGACAGGCGCTCGACGATCAGGTGCAGGAACAGCCAATAATCCTCTGCCTCCAGTCGCGCATCGGCGGGAGGGTTCAGCAGGGGCGCCAGCTCGGCCTGGAAACGCCCAAACAGCTCCATCACCATCGGCTCCTTGCCATGAAAATGGTAATAGAGGTTGCCGGGGCTGATTTCCAGCTCATTGGCGATTTCCAGCGTCGAGACGTTCGGCTCGCCCTGGCGATTGAACAACACCAGGGCACATTCGAGTATGCGGTCGCGGGTCTTCATCCGGTCTTCTTGATCATGCAGCGGTTTGGAGTGATGCGGGCGCCCAGCGGCAGCTGCTCAACGGACACGCACATAGGTCCCCGGCGCTGCTTCCATGGGTGGATAATTCTGGTTGCCCAATGCCGCCAGGGTTTCTTTCTGCGCGCCCGAGCGCTCCTGAATCCATTTCAGCCACGTCGGCCACCAGCTTCCGTCCGTGCGGTGCGCATCGTAGTACCAGGCTCGCGGGTCGCCGCTCAGCTTGCCGTTCTCGACGAAGTTGGCTTTCGGATTGCCGGGCGGGTTGAGGATGCTTTGCACATGCCCGCTGTTGGATAGCAGAAAGCGTCGTTCGCCGCCCAGCAGCAAGGTCGAGCGGTACACCACGTCCCACGGCGTGATGTGGTCGTTGATACCGGCCACGCTGAAGCTGTCCACGGTGACCTTTTGCAGGTCGATGGGGGTACCGCACACTTCCAGTCCCCCCGGATGGGTGAGCGGGTTGTGTTTGAAGAAGTCCAGTAGATCACCGTGCAGGGCCGCCGGCAGACGGGTGGTGTCGTTATTCCAGTAGAGGATGTCGAAGGGCGGGGGCGCCTTTCCGAGCAGGTAGTTGTTGACCCAGTAAGTCCAGATCAGGTCGTTAGGCCGCATCCACGCGAAAACCCTGGCCATGTCCCGGCCATCGAGCACGCCTTTCTGGTAGGAGCGTCGCTTGGCCGCTTCCAGCGTCTGCTCATCGATGAACAGCGTTGCGGGGCTTTCGATCTGGCTGTCGAGCAAGCTGACGAGGTAGGTTGCGCTGGCCACTCGGCGCATCTGCCGCTTGGCCTGCAGGTGGCCCTGCAAGGCGGCAATCGTCAGGCCACCGGCACACGCCCCCATGAGGTTGACCTCGCGTGCGCCCGTAATGGCGCGGCAAACGTTCATGGCCTCTTCGACTGCTTGCACATAGCTCGACAAGCCCCATTCCCGATGGCGTACGTCGGGGTTGCGCCAACTGATGATGAAGGTCTGCAGGCCGTTCTTCAGCGTGTACTGAACGAAGCTGTTACTGGGGCTGAGGTCGAATATGTAGAACTTGTTGATCTGCGGCGGCACGATCAAGAGCGGTCGCGCGTATTGCTTCTCGCTCATGGGCGAATACTGGATCAGCTCCAGCAATTCGTTGCGGAACACCACCGTGCCGGGGGTCATGGCGAGCGTGCGGCCAATCTCGAAGGCATCCTTGGTGGTCTGGCTGGGCAGGCCGTTGTTGTGCATGAAGTCGTCCAGCATGTGGCTCATGCCTTTGAGCACACTGGTGCCGCCCGTATTGAACAGCTCCTTGACTGCCAGCGGGTTGATCAACGTATTGGTGGGCGACAACGCATCGTTCAGCAGCGCGAAAATGAACTGCGCGCGGGAGCGGTCGTCTTCGGACAGGCCACTGTGGGCAATCCATTCACGCACTTGGTGCTGACAACTCAGGTAGGCCTGCAGGCCGCGGCGGTAAAGGGGGTTGTGCGTCCAAGTGGGATCGCTGAAGCGCGTGTCCTGCGGGTGCGGTTGGTGAGGCGTGTCGCCGAGCATGACTTTGCCCAACTGGCTACCCAGTGCCAGCGCATGCCGAGCGGTGTAAGCCGGATGCTTGAGCCCCTGCAGTGCCACGTTGCGCAGGGTGGAAAACAGGTTTCTGCCGCGCAAGCCCGTGATCGCGCTCTGCGCATTGATGTAGGTGGCGGGCACCGGGTAGCTGGTCTTCGCCGGTTTTTCTCGCATGGGTCAACACTCCTTCGTCAGGCCATCAGGCAAAGCACCTGCGCGCAGGGCTCAAAGCGCTAGCGCGCCGTTCTGCGTCGGGGCAATCCCGCCCCATGACACAGTCGATACAGCGGTTTTCGTTGAGCGGACTCCTGCCGGTTCCAGTGCCATCCTCGGTTTAGCGCACCACGGGTGCGGGCTTGGGATGCATGACGGCGCGCTGCCGTTCTTGCTGGAGAAATTTCATGATGATGGGCGCGACAGCTTCGGCGCGAGTGATTAAAAACAAATGCCCATCGTCGATTATGTGTAGCTGGGCATTGGGTATGCGCCAGGCCAGTAGTCGCATATTGATCAAAGGAATCAAGGGGTCGTCGTCCCCGGCCAGCACCAGCGTGGGCTGACGGATTTTGTGCAGCCAGTGGATGCTGGTCCAGCCTACCCCCGCGAACAACTGCCAGTAATAGCCGAGCTTGCCGGAAGAGCGGACCTTGGCGGCATGGTTGGCGGCCAGGTGGGGGTCGCGTCTGAACGCGCCGCCGTAGATGTCCGGCGCGATGCGAATGACATGGGAGGGCTGAATGTAGCGCCTTGGACTGGCCATCATCCACAGGACTTTCGGCTTGCCCGGCACCATGAATGCGCCCGCTGCCGTCGCCGCCAATACAAGCTTCTTGCAGCGCTCGGGGTAGTCGTGGGCGAACTGCTGCGCCAGCGCACCGCCCCATGAAACCCCGATGGCATTGACCTGGCCGTAGTCCAGATAATCGAGCATGCGTGCTGCGAGTTTTGCCAGGCCGGGGAAGCGGTAGGGCCGGCTTGGCGTCGACGAGCCGCCCACACCGGGCACATCGAAGGCGATGATTTCCAGGTCCGGATCCAGCGCGTCGACAAACGGAAACACCAGCTCAAGGTTGGCCCCGATGCCGTTGAAGATCAGCAACGGCGTCAGATGCTCCTTGCCGGGACGCACCGCGGTGCGGATGTTGTGGCCATCCAGATCGATGGTGCGGAATACGAACGGTTGCGGCATGCGCGAAGCCCTGTTGGTTGAACGCCGATGACTGCTGTCCGGGCAGAGCGCGACCTTCCCGTGAGAGCGAGCACGCCCTCACACGTGTTTCATCCCATCACGAACGATTAACGCTCATGCACATAGGTCCCCGGCGAAGCCTCGCCCGCTGGATACGCTTTGTTACCCAGTGTAGCGGGGGATTTTTTAAGCTTGCCTGACCGTTCCGCTTGCCAGGCCTGCCAATGCAGCCACCAGGAATCGGTGTGCTTGCTCGCATCTTCCTGCCAGCGGCTCGCCTCTTCCGGCAGGTCCGGGTTGGTCATGTAGCGCGCCTTCGGATTGCCTGGCGGGTTCAGGATGCTTTGAATGTGGCCGCTGTTGGACAAGACGAATTCGGTTTTTCCCCCGAACAGCCGTGCCGATTTGTAGCACGAGACCCAAGGCGTGATGTGGTCGTTGGTGCCTGCCAGACAGAAGATGTCACTTTTGACCTGTTTCAGATCGATGGGCGTCCCGCAGACTTCAAGCGCATTAGGGCGCACCAGCGGGTTGGTCTTGAACATTTCGATCAGGTCGCCATGGAACGCGGCGGGCAGACGCGTGGTGTCGTTGTTCCAGAACAGGATGTCGAACACCGGCGGCTCGTTGCCCAGCAGGTAATTGTTCACCCAATAATTCCAGATCAGATCATTGGGGCGCATCCAGGCGAAGACCTTGGCCATGTCTTTGCCTTCCAGCACCCCTGCCTGGTAGGAGTGGCGCTTGGCGGATTCGAGGGTCTGCTCGTCGACGAACAGCGCCACCTGGGTGTCGAGCGTGGTGTCGAGGACGCTCACCAGCAGCGTCAGTGCGTTGACTTTCTGTTCCCCCAGCGCGGCGTAATGCCCCAGCAGCGCCGTGCAGGTAATGCCGCCCGAGCAGGCGCCCAGCATGTTCACATCTTTGCTGCCGGTGATCTTGCAGACCACATCGACAGCTTCTTTTACCGCATCGATATAGGTCGACAACCCCCATTCCCGCTGCGCTTTGGTCGGGTTGCGCCAGCTGATGATGAAGGTCTGCACGTTGTTGCGCAGGCAGAAGCGCGCCAGGCTCTTGTCCTGGGTGAGGTCGAATACGTAGAACTTGTTGATCTGGGGGGGCACCACCAACAGTGGCCGTTCGTGAACCTGCTCGGTAATCGGCTTGTACTGGATCAACTCCAGCAGGTCGTTGCGGAAGACCACGGCACCTTCGGTGGTGCCTAGATTCTTGCCGACCTCGAAAGCGTCCATGTTGACCTGGCTCGGCATGCCGCCGTTGTTCACCAGGTCCTTGGCCAAGTGCGAGAGGCCGTCGAGTATGCTTTTGCCGCCCGTCTCGAAGAAGCGCTTGATCGCCGCTGGATTGGCCGCGCCGTTGGTGGGCGACATGGCTTCAGTCAGAAGGTTGATGATGAAGTGGCCACGGCTGGTGTCCTGCTCGGAGAGGCTGCTGTCTTCGATCCAGTCATGCAGTTCCTTGCGCCAGGCCAGGTAGGTCTGCAGATAGCGGCGGTACAGCGGGTTCTGACTCCAGGCCGGGTCGGCGAAGCGGCGGTCGTCGCTGTCGGGTGTCAGGGCGGAGCGGCCGAGGATGACGTTTTTCAATTCCAGCCCGAAATGGGCCACATGCTTGGCGCTGTGGAAAGGTTGCCGGATGGCTTGGGTCAACACCATGCGTGCCGTGGTAAGCAGATCCTTGCGCCTCAGACCGACGACGGGGTTCAGACCCAGGGTGTGTTCAGAGGCTTGACGCGGCAGGTCATCATTACTCTTGTTACTCATCTACGACGCTCCATTGTCCTGAGACGAGCACTGGCAGCCCTGTGGAGATAAGCGACACAGGCAAACGCCAGTACTGCTCTCGGGTGACCGATGATTAACACCTAGGATGTGCACGTTCCTGCAAGGCGCCGGATGTTGGATGGCGCTACCTGGGACTGCTGCGAACACACCGACACGCTTCTGCAACGACACCGATGCAGAGAACTTGCCAGAACCATTGGTTACGCGAGATTTATAAAAATCGCAAGCAGCGCCAGTCATTGGCCGCTGCGCGGAACATTGAAGCAGATCGGATTAGAAAGTGCGTCCTAAAACGTCGAGTGGCGTTCCAGAGCGGTGGCTAGAGCATCAGGCGAATGACTTGCTCGGAAGGGTCGCGGGATTTGCCGGCGGCCTTGAGTTCGGCCAAGTAATCCTCCCACAATGATGTCTGGCGCAAGGCCAGTTGCTCCAGGTACTCCCAAGTGAACAACCCGCTGTCATGGCCATCGTCGAAGGTCAGTTTTAGTGCGTACTGACCAGCCGGTTCTATTTGCACCAGCCCGACACCCTGTTTGCCGAATTGCAGAATCGGCTTGCCGTGACCCTGTACCTCGGCGGAGGGTGAATGCACCCGGAGAAATTCCGCGGGCAGATGGTACTCCTCCTCTGGGCCGTATTTGAGCGTGAGGACCTTCGAGGCTTTGTGAAGCTGGATGGCGGTGGGGAGTCGGGACATGGGGGCAGCCTCAAGCTATAAGCGGCAAGCTTCAAGTAGAAGCAGATATCGGATCGCAATGATATCTGCTGGTGACTTGAAGCTTATAGCTAGCCGCTGCTTTTAAAGAATATAACGCGACAAATCTTCGTCTTCCGCCAATTCGCCAAGATGGCTGTTGACGTAGTCGGCGTCGATTTTGATGGTCGCGGTGTCTTGGGCACTGCCGAGGTCGCCGGCGCTGAACGACACTTCTTCCAGCAGCCGCTCTAGCAGCGTATGCAGGCGACGGGCGCCGATGTTTTCGGTTTTCTCGTTCACCTGCCAGGCAATTTCGGCCAGGCGCTTGATGCCGTCAGGTTGGAACTCGATGTTCAGGCCTTCGGTTTTCAGCAGCTCGCGGTACTGCTCGGTCAGCGAGGCATGGGGTTCGCTCAGGATGCGCTCGAAATCTTGCGGGCTCAGGGCTTTCAATTCCACGCGGATCGGCAGACGGCCTTGCAGCTCGGGCACCAGATCGCTGGGCTTGCTGAGGTGGAAAGCGCCTGAGGCGATGAACAGAATGTGGTCTGTCTTGACCATGCCCAGCTTGGTGTTGACCGTGCAACCCTCGATCAGCGGCAGCAAGTCGCGCTGCACACCTTCACGGGAGACGTCAGCGCCGCCGACGTTGCCGCGTTTGGCGACTTTGTCGATTTCATCGATGAATACGATGCCGTGCTGTTCGACGGCCTCCAGCGCTTTGCCTTTGAGTTCTTCGTCATTGACCAGACGGCTCGCTTCTTCGTCGCGGACCATCTTGAGCGCTTCCTTGACCTTCAGCTTGCGGCTTTTCTTCTTGCCCTTGCCCATGTTCGCGAACAGGCTTTGCAGCTGGTTGGTCATCTCTTCCATGCCGGGCGGCGCAGAGATATCGACCCCGGACATTTCAGCGACTTCGATCTCGATTTCCTTGTCGTCCAACTGGCCTTCACGCAGCCGTTTGCGGAACAGCTGGCGGGTATTGGAATCACTGCTCGGTGACGCCTCTTCGCTGAAACCGGTGCGTGCCGGTGGCAGCAGCGCGTCGAGAATCCGCTCTTCGGCAGCATCTTCGGCGCGATGGCGGACCTTGGTCATTTCCTGTTCGCGCAGCAGTTTCATCGCCGCGTCAGCCAGGTCACGGATGATGGACTCGACGTCGCGGCCAACGTAACCCACCTCAGTGAACTTGGTGGCTTCCACTTTAAGGAAGGGCGCGTTGGCGAGCTTGGCCAGACGGCGGGCAATCTCCGTTTTGCCGACGCCGGTGGGGCCGATCATCAGAATGTTTTTCGGTGTGACTTCAACGCGCAGCTCTTCAGGCAGTTGCATCCGACGCCAGCGGTTGCGCAGCGCAATGGCGACGGCGCGCTTGGCATCGTCCTGGCCGATGATATGGCGATTGAGTTCGTGGACGATTTCACGGGGAGTCATGGACATGGGTTTCAACGGTCCTCTTGAATGGATCGGTCCGGCGGCCGCGATGACTTGCGGCACAGCCCGGGATCATTCGGCGAGGTCCTGCTCCTCAATGGTGATGTTGTGGTTGGTGAACACGCAGATATCACCGGCGATGTGCAACGCGGTTTCGGCGATTTCACGCGCTGACAATTCGGTTTTCAGCAGCAGGGCACGCGCTGCAGCCTGCGCGAACGCACCGCCGGAGCCCATGGCGATGAGGCCGTCCTCGGGCTCGACGACGTCACCGTTGCCGGTGATGATCAGCGATGCGTCCTTGTTGGCTACCGCGAGCATCGCTTCCAGGCGGCTCAGGGAGCGGTCGGTGCGCCAATCCTTGGCCAGTTCGACGGCCGCGCGGACGAGGTGGCCCTGGTGTTTTTCCAACTGGGCTTCGAAACGCTCGAACAGGGTGAAGGCGTCAGCGGTGGCGCCTGCGAAACCGGCGATGACCTGGCCGTGATAGAGGCGACGGACTTTCTTGGCGTTGCCTTTCATGACGGTATTGCCCAGAGAAACCTGGCCGTCACCCGCCATGACGACTTTGCCTTGGCGGCGGACTGAAACGATGGTGGTCAAGGGGAGAGTCTCCACGCTGCGGGCCGAAAATGGCCTGATGGAAACTCATATGGGGGTGAGGTCGGGTATTTCAACCGTCGGGCAGAAATGGCCGGGTCGAGCCCATCCGGCAGGTACGGCACAGGGGATTGCGCCAGATTTTGCCGCACGGGCATGGGCTTGAACGAGGCGTTCGCGACGCTATGACGCGTCGCGCCTCATTATCGGGCCTGGCGTTGCTGCAGCAGCAGGTTGCTGAACCCGCCGCTCGCCAGTTGCTTCTGCGCCGTGGTCAGTTGTTCACGATTGCTGAATGGCCCCACCATTACGCGGTACCAGGTTTCGTCTTTGACGGTCCCCGATTCAACCGTCGCCGCCTGCCCCAGCAGGATGATCTGCGCGCGCACTTTTTCGGCATCGGCCTGTTTACGGAACGAGCCCGCCTGCAGGACAAATGTCGTGACCGCTGCAGGTTTGGCGACCGGCGGTGCTGGCGGAGGCGTCAAGCCACTGAGGGCTGCCTGGGCGCGCGCCGTGTCGATCTTCGCCGCCTGCTCGGGTGTGACGGGCGTGGTCGGCGTCGCAACGGAAGGCGGTGTCTTCTCTGGCACGGCCTCGTTCGGCACGATCACTTCCGATTCCGGCAACAACGTATAGAAGTCGTATTTGGGCTTCACAGGTGCCGTGGGGCTCGGCGGCGTCTTGTTCGCTTCGGCGATCTTCGCTGCCTTGGCCTCGGCCTTGGAACGCTTGATGTCATCGCCACCACCGGGTTCGAGTTTCATCAGGAAAACGATGAAGGCGCCGACCGACAGGCCGATCGCCAGCCACACCCATCCCGGAATCGGCTTCTTTGCGGGCGCTTCGTAACGGCTGGCGCCACGCTTGGGAGCAGGTTTCTTTTTGACTGCCAAGTTACATACGCTCCAGAGTTTCCAGACCCAGCAGTTGCAGGCCTTGCTTGAGGGTGCGACCGGTCAGGTGCGCGAGGCGCAGACGGCTTTGCTGTTGCTCGGGGTTTTCCGCGTTCAGGATCGGGCAATTCTCGTAGAAGCTGGAGAACAGACCGGCCAGATCGTAAAGGTAAGCGCACAGTACGTGGGGCGTGCCTTTCTCTGCGACGTTGTTCAGGGTTTCGCCGAACTGCGCCAGCCGCGCCGCCAGATCCTGCTCCTGTGGAGCTTCCAGGACGATACGACCCTTGCTTTCGTCAAACGGTTCGCCCAGTTTGCGGAATACGCCGACCACGCGGGTGTAGGCATACAAGAGATACGGCGCGGTATTGCCTTCGAAGCTCAGCATCTGGTCGAAATTGAAGCTGTAGTCGCTGGCACGGTGCTTGGACAGGTCGGCGTATTTGACCGCGCTGATGCCCACCGCCCTGGCGATGGTGCGCAACTCATCTTCAGCGACGTCAGGGTTTTTTTCCTTGACCAGCGCGTAGGCGCGCTCCTCCGCTTCGTCCAGCAGGTCCACCAACTTCACGGTGCCGCCATCACGGGTCTTGAACGGGCGCCCATCCGCGCCGTTCATGGTGCCGAACCCCATGTGTTCCATGTGCATGCCGTTGGTCACGAAACCGGCGCGCAACGCCACGGCGAACACTTGATTGAAATGCAGGGCTTGGCGCTGGTCCACGAAATACAGCACGCGATCGGCCTTGAGTACGTTGCTGCGGTAGCGCACGGCTGCCAGGTCGGTGGTGGCATACAGATAGCCGCCATCGGCCTTCTGCACGATCACCGGCAGCGGATCGCCTTCCGCATTCTTGAATTCATCGAGAAACACGCACTGCGCGCCGTTGCTTTCGACCAGCAGCCCGGCGCTCTTCAGATCGGCCACGACATTGGCCAGGTCGTTGTTGTAGGCGCTTTCGCCCATGACGTCTTTCGGCGTCAGTTTGACGTTCAGGCGCTCATACACTTCCTGGCAGTGGGAGAGGGAAATGTCCTTGAAGCGAGTCCACAGGCTCAGGCACTCGGGATCGCCCGCCTGCAGCTTGACCACCAAAGCACGGGCGCGCTCTGCGAACGCTTCGGATTCATCGAAGCGGCGTTTGGCGGCGCGGTAGAAGTTTTCCAGGTCCGACAGCTCGTCACTGGTGGCAGGGGTCTCCTGCAGATAGGCCAGCAGCATGCCGAACTGCGTGCCCCAGTCGCCCACGTGGTTCTGGCGGATGACGGTGTCGCCCAGGAATTCGAGGACGCTGGCCACGGCATCACCGATGATGGTCGAGCGCAGGTGGCCGACGTGCATTTCCTTGGCCAGATTCGGGGCGGACAGGTCGACCACTACGCGTTCGGTCGGGCCGTTCTTGCGCACCGACAGGGTCGGGTCGGCCAGTGCGGTGTCCAGGCGAGCGGCCAGTGCCTGGGTGTTCTGAAAGAAGTTGAGAAAGCCCGGCCCGGCGATATCCACTTTGCTGATCTGGTCATCGGCCGGCAGCGCGGCAACGATTTTCTCGGCCAGGTCGCGCGGCTTCAGGCCCGCAGGCTTGGCCAGCATCATGGCGATGTTGCTGGCGAAGTCGCCGTTTTTCTTGTCTTTGGCGTTTTCCACCTGAATCGCCGGTGTCAGCCCTTCCGGCAAGACGCCTTCGGTGACGAGTTGGCTCAGAGCTTGTTGGATCAGCTGGCGAATGGTGTCTTTCATGGTGCTCTCTTTCGACCGCAAGCGCGGCAGCGCTTCGATGCGCGGGTGGAAAAACTGGGCATTATCCGTTGCCGGAGCCACCTTGCCAACCGCGTTGGATGCGCGGCTGTGAATCTTCACAGTAGACACCGATCTCTGTGGGAACGTGGCTTGTCCCGTGATCGGCTGCATAGCAGCCGTAAATTCGGCGAATGCGGTGCGTCAGACATAATGTGCATAGAGGTTTTACGACTGCTGCGCAGCCGATCGCGGGACAAGCCACGCTCCTACACTGGCTTGTCGCTCGCTAATAGAGGTCCACTGGGTCGACGTCCAGCGACCAGCGGACCGCGCGCCCGCTGGGCAGGCTTTCCAGTGTCAGCAACCAACTCGTCAGCAGCTTGTGCAGCGGGGCTCGGGCATTGGCTTGCACCAGTAGCTGAGCGCGGTAACGTCCCGCGCGACGTTCCATCGGGGCGGGAACCGGCCCCAGCAGTTCGATGCCGCCCAGCGACATGTCCTTAAGCAGTTGCTCCGCATTCGCACAAGCTTCATCGAGAAAGCCCTCTGCCTGGCCTGGCTTGTGTGCCTCGGCGCGCAGTAACGCCAAATGCGAAAACGGTGGCAGCCCGGCGGCGCGGCGTTCGCTCAGCGCCTGTTCGGCAAAGGCGAAATAGCCCTGCTCAGTCAATTGGATGAGCAACGGATGTTCGGCCAGATGGGTTTGAATGATCACTTTGCCGGGTTCATCCGCACGGCCGGCACGGCCTGCGACCTGAACGATCAATTGAGCCATTCGCTCGCTGGCGCGAAAGTCGCCGGAAAACAGCCCGCCATCGGCATCGAGGATCGAAACCAGCGTGACACGGGGAAAGTGGTGACCTTTGGCGAGCATTTGCGTGCCCACCAGAATGCACGGATGGCCCTTCTGGATCGTGGCGAACAGGTGATTCATGGCGTCCTTGCGCGAAGTGCTGTCACGGTCGACGCGCAAGACGGGGTAGTCCGGAAAGAGAATCGCCAGACGCTCCTCTGCGCGCTCAGTGCCAGCCCCCACAGGGCGAAGGTCGACTTTGCCGCAGGTTGGGCAATGACGAGGGACGCGCTCGACGTTGCCGCAATGATGGCAGCGCAGCTCACCGTAACGCTGGTGCACGGTCATGCGCGCATCGCAACGGCTGCATTCGGACAGCCAGCCGCAGTCGTGGCAAAGCAGGGTCGGAGCGAAGCCGCGGCGGTTGAGGAAGACCAGCACTTGCTGCCCGGCGGCCAGTGTCTGGCCGATAGCCTGCTGCATGGGCCCGGAAATGCCGCTGTCCAGTGGCCGGCTTTTGACATCCAACCGCAGGAAGCGTGGCTGTTGGGCGCCGCCCGCACGTTGATTCAGGCGTAGGAGAGCGTACCGACCGGTGTATGCGTTGTGCAGGCTTTCCAGGGAAGGTGTAGCGGAACCCAGCACAATCGGGATGTCTTCCTGCCGCGCGCGTACCAGCGCCAGATCCCGGGCGTGGTAGCGCAGGCCTTCCTGCTGTTTATAGGAGCCGTCGTGTTCTTCATCGATGATGATCAGGCCGGGGTGCTTCATGGGCGTGAACAGCGCTGATCGGGTGCCGATGATGATGTCGGCTTCGCCATCGCGCGCGGCCAGCCAGGCGTCCAGCCGATCACGGTCGTTGACCGCCGAATGCAGCAGCGCGATGCGGGCGTTGAAACGCTGTTCGAAGCGGGCCAGTGTCTGGGGCCCCAGATTGATTTCAGGGATCAGGACCAGGGCCTGTTTGCCGGCCTCCAGCGTTTCGCGGATCAGTTGCAGATAAACTTCAGTCTTGCCGCTGCCGGTCACGCCAGCCAGCAGCGAAGCGTGGAAACTGCCGAAACCGGAGCGTATGGCTTCGTATGCGGCACGTTGCTCGGTGTTGAGGGGCAGTTCCGGCTGGGCCAGCCAGTGTTCATGACGTTCGGCGGGGGCGTGGCCACGTACATCGACAGTCACCAGGGCCTTGGCCAACAGGAGGTTCAGGCTATCGCGGTTCAGGTTGAGCTTACTCAACAATTGATGCGCCACGCCGTGAGGGTGTTGCGCCAGGGTCCGCAGCGCCTCCTTCTGCTTGGGCGCGCGCGCGATGCGCGGATCTTCGACGCTGGCCCCAGGGGCGATCTGCCAGAAGCGCTCCTGCCGCGCTTCGGCCGGTTCACCTTGACGCAACAACACGGGCAGCGCCCAGCTCAACGTGTCGCCCAGGCTGTGCTGATAGTACTGCGCGGTCCATAGGCACAGCTTGAACAGCGCGGGGGGAAGCGGCGACTCTGCATCCAGCAGCGCAATGGCAGGTTTGAGTTTGTCTCTGGGCACTTCAGTGTGATCGCTGACTTCGACCAGCACGCCAATCATTTCCCTGCGGCCAAAGGGGACGCGCAAGCGCATGCCTGGCTGCAGGTTGTCGTGCGCAACGTCGGCAGGGGCGCGGTAGTCGAACAGGCGGCGCAGCGGCGAAGGCAGGGCAAGGCGCAGAATGGCGTCGGACACGCGGGGGATTTCCTGTTACGGAGTATGACCAGGGCGCGATGTTAGCAGACGGCCGGTGTAAACGTTCTCTTGCGTGGTTTGTGTTGTCTGTTAATATGCGCGGCCTGATTCCGTGCGGTATTCAACAATGGTGTTGGATGGCGGCACGCTAGACCTGAGGAAATATCCATGAAAGCTGATATCCATCCAGTTTACGAAGCCGTTGACGCAACCTGCAGCTGTGGCAACGTCATCAAAACCCGTTCCACCCTGGCCAAACCACTGAGCCTGGACGTGTGCAACGAGTGCCACCCGTTCTACACCGGTAAGCAAAAAACGCTGGACGCAGGTGGTCGTGTTGACCGCTTCAAATCGCGTTTCGGTGCGTTCGGCGCTCCTAAAGCGAAGTAAGAATGGCGATTCTGGATCGCTCTTCGAGCTACTCCAGGCTGTTCAAAAAGGCGTCCCTCGCGGGCGCCTTTTTTATGCCTGCGATTTGGATTTCCACGGCTCAGGCGCTGTGTCCTGCGCCTGCCTCATTGCCCACGGCACAGGTCCAGCGGGTGGTCGATGGCGACACCTTGCGCCTCACCGATGGGCGCAGCGTGCGGATGATCGGCCTGAACGCGCCGGAAACCGGCAAAAAGGGTCAGTCTGCGCAACCTTTCGCCGAGGCGGCGAAACGCCGTCTGCAAACCTTGGTCGACGACAGCGACGGGCAGGTTAGCTTGCGGATCGGTGAGCAGGCCACTGATCACTATGGGCGCACCTTGGCCAATGTCTATGGCCGCAACGGCGCCAACCTTGAGGCCCAACTGCTCTCGGAAGGTTTGGGTTACCTGGTGGCGGTGGCACCCAACCTCGCGCTCGTCGACTGCCAGCAGGCAGCTGAAAATGCGGCGCGCCAAGCCGGGTTAGGGTTGTGGCGCAATTCTCCGGTGCAGTCTCCCGATCAGATAAGCAGCGGCGGTTTTGCGGTGGTCTCCGGTCGTGTCACGGACGTTCAGCGCAACGGCGGGGGCATCTGGATCGAATTTGCGGACCGGCTGGTGCTGCGGGTTGCGCCAAACCTCCTGGAGCAATTCGACGGCGCAGCGCTGCTGCGTCTGAAAGGGCGACAGCTTGAGGCCCGAGGCTGGGTCGTTGACCGGGCGCGCCGAGGTGGGCTCAAGCCAGGACAGCCTCGCTGGATGATGCCCATCACATCCCCAGCAATGCTGAATACAAAGTAATTATAAAATTGTGAACAATTTTAGCTGTGGGATGTATGCGTTCAACGCCTTGCATTCCGCGGTTCTACGCTAAAAGTCGTAGATGCGACCCCTTGACACGGGTGACCCGCCAGTCTTGTTAGGACTTTCTGACTTGCGTATGCTCGTCGGTCCGTCTGTCCAACAGCAAAAAAGCGGAATGCCCCCATGTCAGATCTGAAAACTGCCGCGCTCGAATATCACGCCAACCCTCGCCCCGGGAAACTGAGCGTCGAACTCACCAAAGCCACTGCCACTGCCCGCGATCTGTCGCTGGCGTACAGCCCTGGCGTCGCGGAGCCGGTGCGTGAAATCGGTCGCGATCCGGAACTGGCTTATAAATACACGGGCAAAGGCAATCTGGTGGCTGTCATTTCCGATGGCACCGCGATCCTCGGCCTGGGCAATCTTGGCCCGCTGGCCTCCAAGCCGGTCATGGAAGGCAAAGGCGTTCTGTTCAAACGTTTCGCCGGTATCGATGTGTTCGACATTGAAGTCGATTCGGAAAGCCCACAAGCCTTCATCGATACGGTCAAGCGTATTTCCATTACGTTCGGCGGCATCAACCTCGAAGACATCAAGGCACCGGAATGCTTCGAGATCGAAAAGGCGCTGATCGAACAGTGCGACATCCCGGTTTTTCACGATGACCAGCACGGCACCGCAATCGTTACCGCGGCAGGCATGATCAACGCCTTGGAAATCGCCGGCAAAACCCTGGAACAAGCGAAAATCGTCTGCCTGGGCGCCGGCGCTGCTGCGATTTCTTGCATGAAGTTGCTGGTCAGCATGGGTGCGAAGATTGAAAACATCTTCATGATCGACCGAAACGGCGTGGTCCATTCAGACCGCTCTGACCTGAACCAATACAAGGCGCAATTCGCTCACTCGACCGACAAGCGTACCTTGGCGGACGCACTGGACGGCGCTGACGTGTTCGTCGGTCTGTCCGGGCCTAACCTGCTGAGCGCCGAAGGCCTGAAGTCCATGGCTGCCAATCCGATCGTGTTCGCCTGCTCGAACCCTGATCCGGAAATCTCTCCAGAACTGGCGCACGCGACCCGTAGTGACGTGATCATGGCCACTGGGCGTTCGGACTACCCGAACCAGGTCAACAACGTGCTGGGCTTTCCGTTCATCTTCCGCGGTGCGCTGGACGTTCGTGCCAAGCGCATCAATGAAGAAATGAAAATCGCCGCAGCCAATGCCCTACGTGAACTGGCCAAGCTGCCGGTGCCTCAGGAAGTCAGCGATGCCTACGGCGGCATCAAGCTGGAATTCGGTCGTGAGTACATCATCCCGAAACCTCTGGATGTGCGCCTGTTGACCGTGGTGTCCGACGCCGTGGCCAAGGCGGCGATCGAAAGCGGTGTAGCGACCCAGCCTTATCCCAAGCACTACCCGCTGAAAAGCGTGGATGATGTCTTCAAGGGGTAATAGCAGTTGTCACCCGTAAAAAAACCGGCTTGATGGCCGGTTTTTTTATGGGGCAGCTTTAAGTTGTATCTCTCAAGCTGCAAGTGAAAGCGTACGCGGCGCGGCTCTCACTTGCGGCTTGCAGTTGCTTTAGAACAGATCGATTGGCGCCGACTCATCCGCAGGCAGCGGGCTGCCCGGTGCGGGGCTGCCGTTCAGCTCGTTGACGCTTGGCGGTGTGTCTTCGCTCTTGAACAGCTCGAAGAATGCGCCTGCCGTGCTCGGCGTGGCGGAGCGGCCGCTGATTGGATCGATCCGCAGGCTCAGGATGCCATCCGGCTCGGCCTGTTGGTGCGGCGGCTTGTCCTTCAGCGCGGCGCTCATGTACTTCATCCAGATGGGCAGCGCGACCGTGCCACCAAATTCGTGACGGCCCAGGCTTTCAGGCTGGTCGAAGCCGGTCCAGACGGTGGTCACGTAGTCGCCGTTGTACCCGGAGAACCAGGCGTCTTTCGAGTCGTTGGTCGTACCGGTCTTGCCCGCGATGTCCGGGCGATTCATCGCCAGCGCACGTCGGCCCGTGCCGCGCTTGATCACGTCTTGCAGCATGCTGTTGAGGATGTAGGTGGTGCGTCCATCGACGATCCGTGGCGCGACCGCCGGTGCCGGTGGCGCGCCGTTGGTATCGAGGGCGTTGGGCGCGGTGTTGGCGGTCAGGGCCGGTGTCTCGGGCGCTGCGTAGGTGGTTGCATCGCTGACCAGCGCTTCATTGACCGCTTTAGGGTTCGGGTCGTTGGCCGGAACGGTCGCGGGGTTCGCCACGAACAAGGTCTTGCCTTCTCGATCTTCGACTTTGTCGATCAGGTAGGGGCTGACTTTATAGCCGCCGTTAGCGAAGGTGCTCCAGCCGCTGACGATCTCCATCGGCGTCAGCGTCGCCGTGCCCAATGCCAGTGAGAGGTTAGGAGGGAGGTCCTGTTTGTTGAAGCCGAAGCGGGTGATGTAGTTGATCGCCGTGTTGACGCCGAGGCTTTGCAGCAGGCGAATCGACACAAGGTTGCGTGATTTGTACAGGGCCTCACGCAGGCGAATAGGGCCCAGGAAGGTGCCGGTGTCGTTCTTCGGACGCCAGACCTTGTCCACCGCTTCATCGACGAACACGATAGGCGCATCGTTCACCAGGCTGGCGGCGGTGTAGCCGTTATCCAGGGCTGCCGAATACAGGAAAGGTTTGAAGCTGGATCCTGGCTGACGCTTGGCCTGCATGGCTCGGTTGTAATTGCTTTGCTCGAAGGCGAAGCCTCCGACCAGGGCGCGAATCGCGCCGTTGTGTGGGTCAAGCGAGACCAGCGCGCTCTGTGCTTGCGGGATCTGGCTGAATTTCAGCGTGTTGTCTGGTTGGCGCTGCACGCGCACCAGATCGCCTACATGAGCGACATCCGAAGGCTGCTTGGGATTCGGGCCGACACTGTTGGTGTTCAGGAACGCCTTTGCCCATTTCATGGTGTCCCACGACACCGCTTCTTCTTTTTCGCCATTGCGGGTCAGGACACGGATGCCGGTCTTGTCCACCTGGGTGACGATGGCTGGCTCAAGACCGCTGATCGGACGCTGCTTGGTCAGTTCCTGCGCCCAGGCGTCATGGGTCAAACCGGGGAAACGGCTTTCCGGTCCGCGATAGCCATGGCGCTGGTCATACTCGACCAGGCCGTCGGTGACTGCCCGGTTGGCGTCTTCCTGAAGATCGCTGGGAACGGTAGTGGTGACGCGGAAGCCTTCTGTGTAGGCTTCGCTGCCGTAGCGGCCGACCATCTCGGCACGCGCCATTTCGGCAATGTAGGGCGCGTTCACTTCAGGGCTCTGAACGTGATAGCTGGCGTTGATTGGCTCGGCGAGTGCGGTCTGGTAAGTGTTCTGGTCGATCTTGCCCAGTTTGAACATGCGCCCGAGGATCCAGTCGCGACGCTCTTTGGCGCGGACGGGGTTGGCGAGTGGGTTGAATCGTGACGGCGCTTTCGGCAGGCCGGCGATCATTGCCATCTGGGCAACGCTCAGGTCACGAATCGATTTGCCGTAGTACACCTGGGCTGCGGCCTCGATGCCATAGGCCCGGTTACCCAGGTAGATCTTGTTGACGTAGAGCTCGAGAATCTCGTCTTTCGTGAGTTGGCGCTCGATTTGCAAGGCCAGGAGAATCTCGGTGGTTTTCCGTGAAAAGCTGCGTTCGCTGGTCAAGAAGTAGTTCTTGGCGACCTGCATGGTGATGGTCGAGCCGCCTGACTGAATGTGGCCGCTCTTGATCAACTGACTGGCGGCGCGCATCAGACTGCCGGGGTCGACCCCATAATGGTTGGCGAAGTTGTCATCTTCGGCAGACAACAAGGCACTGATGAAATTGGGCGGAATGTCGGCGAAACGTATGGGAGAACGGCGCATTTCGCCGAATTCGGCGATCAGCTTGCCGTCGCTGCTGAAGACGCGCAGCGGGATCTGCAACTGAATGTTGCGCAGTGCATCGACCGAAGGCAGATTGGGCGACAGATAGAGAAACGCGCCGCTCAGACCGAGCAGCAGACCGCAGACGATTGCGACGATGGACCACCAGAAAAACTTCAGCAGGCGTATCAAGGCTTTTGGATTTCCAGAAAAAAGAATGGGTTAAGCGCAGGCATTAACAAATGAACACGCCTTGAAGCTTTGCTACACGAAAAAAACGCTCGGCATTATAAGCATTTTTCGTCGTCGAGCGTTATTTGCGCTACTGTCAAGGCTGTCGGCTGTGGTGTTGGACAAAAAAATATCCGTAAGTGACGGAAACGCATAGGGAATCGGTTGTGTTCGAACTCTTCAGTAAGAAGGCCAATACCCTTCTAGGGATCGATATAAGCTCCACCTCGGTAAAGCTCCTTGAATTGAGTCGTTCCGGCACCCGTTACAAGGTCGAGTCTTACGCGGTCGAGCCGCTGCCACCTAACGCAGTGGTCGAAAAGAACATTGCCGAGCTCGAGGGCGTCGGCAATGCGTTGACGCGAGTGCTGGTCAAGGCCAAGACCAACGTCAAAATTGCGGCGGTCGCGGTGGCGGGTTCCGCGGTTATCACCAAGACCATCGAGATGGACGCAGGCCTTTCCGACGACGAGATGGAAAACCAGCTCAAGATCGAAGCCGACCAGTACATTCCCTATCCACTGGAAGAGGTGGCCATCGATTTCGAGGTTCAAGGCTATTCGGCGCGCAATCCCGAGCGTGTCGAGGTCCTGCTCGCGGCTTGTCGCAAAGAAAACGTCGAGGTCCGCGAAGCGGCCCTCGCGCTGGCCAACCTTACCGCGCGAGTCGTGGATGTCGAGGCCTACGCTCTGGAGCGCTCGTTCGGCCTGTTGTCTGCGCAGTTGGGGCAGGGGCACGACCAGTTGACCGTTGCGGTGGTCGACATCGGTGCCACCATGACGACCCTCAGCGTGCTGCACCATGGCCGCATCATCTATACCCGCGAGCAGTTATTCGGCGGGCGTCAATTGACCGAGGAAATCCAGCGCCGCTACGGCCTCTCCCAGGGGGAAGCCGGCCTTGCGAAGAAACAGGGCGGACTGCCGGACGATTACACCCTCGAAGTGCTGCAGCCGTTCAAGGATGCCGTGGTTCAGCAGGTATCGCGCTCTCTCCAATTTTTCTTCGCCGCCGGCCAATACAACCGCGTCGACTACATCATGCTGGCGGGCGGCACGGCCTCTATCGCCGGGCTCGACCGCTTGATCCAGGAACGCCTCGGAACCCCCACGATGGTCGCGAACCCCTTCGCCGACATGGCGCTGAGTGCCAAGGTCAATGCCGGTGCGCTCGCCAGTGACGCCCCTGCCTTGATGATCGCCTGCGGTCTGGCGTTGAGGAGCTTCGACTGATGGCACGGATCAACTTACTCCCGTGGCGGGAACAGCTGCGCGAAGAACGCAAGAAGCGTTTCTTGCTGGCCCTGGCCGGTGTACTGGTCGCCGGTGTCGGCACGATCTTTCTCGCCGATCAATACCTGAGCAGCGCCATTGCTCATCAAAATGCGCGCAACCAGTTCATCAAGACTGAAATCGTGCAGCTCGACGCCCGAATCAAGGAAATCAGCGAGCTCAAGGCACGGCGCAAGCAGTTGCTGGAGCGTATGAAGATCATTCAGGACCTGCAGGGCAATCGACCGATCATCGGCAGGATTTTCGACCAACTGGCCCGCACGCTGCCAGACGGTGTGTATTTCAACGAAGTGAAGATGACGGACAATCTGATCAGTATTTCCGGCGCCGCCGAGTCCAACAATCGCGTGTCGGACCTGCTGCGTAATCTTGACGCGTCGGATTGGCTTGAATCCCCGAGCCTGACCGAAGTGAAGGCCAATAGCACGGCGGGTTCTGCCGACCAGTCGAACTCGTTTCAGTTGACCGTGCGTCAGACTCAGCCGGCGATCGAGCCTGTGGTCAAAGGGGCCAAGCCATGAATGTCAACGAATGGCTGGACAGCCTGCGCAAGATCGACATCAACGATCTGGATATCAATAACCTCGGCGCCTGGCCCGCCGCCGCCAAGACCATCGTCGGCGCCCTGCTGTTGGTGCTTGTATTGGCCGGGGGGTACTTTTTCTATATTCAGGACATGCAAACGCAACTGGATCAGGCGCGCAATGACGAAAGTGCGCTGAAGGAGCAGTTTTCGAACAAGGCCTACCAAGCGGCGAACCTGCCGGCCTACAAGGCGCAAATGGTGGAGATGGAAAACACCTTCGGCGCTCTGCTGCGTCAGTTGCCCAGTGACACCGAGGTTCCCGGCTTGCTGGAGGACATCACCCGTACCGGGTTGGGCAGTGGGCTGGAGTTCGAAGAGATCAAGCTGTTGCCAGAAGCCGCCCAGCAGTTCTACATCGAGCTGCCGATTCAGATTACCGTTACCGGCGGTTATCACGATTTGGCCACCTTCGTCAGTGGGGTCGCCAGCCTGCCACGGATCGTCACACTCCACGATTTCGACATCAAACCGGTGGACGCCAAGTCCCCTGGAAAGCTGCGCATGAGCATTCTCGCCAAGACCTATCGCTATAACGACAAGGGGCTTCAGGCCGCTGACAATAAAGGACAGGCGAAATGAGGGCCGTGCAGTGGATGTGCATGGGCATCGCGATGATGGCCCTTGTCGGTTGTGACAATTCCAGCGAATTCGACGACCTGAAGCAGTTCATGGCCGAGGTCAGGGCGCGCCCGACTGGCACCATTGAACCGATGCCGAAGTTTCGGCCTTATGAAGCCTTTACCTACGCTGCGGCGAGCCTTCGCAGCCCGTTCCAGCCGCCCATCAAGGTCGATCTGGTCAACCGCCAGAAAGGGTCGCACCTGGTTCAGCCGGATCCGACCCGGGTCAAGCAATTCCTGGAAGGCTTTAACATCGACAGCTTCGAAATGGTCGGTACGCTGAGCAACGAATCCGGTATGTTCGCGCTCTTGCGAGGTGCGGGCGGGGTCCATCGGGTCAAGGTGGGGGATTATCTAGGGCGCAACGATGGCCGGATCGTCTCGATCACCGACTCGGCAGTGCAGGTCATTGAAATCGTGCCCGATGGAGAGGGAGCCTGGCTTGAGCGGCCACGCAGCATTTCCCTGAAAGAACGCTCATGAAGACGAACAGCAAGCGAAGCACCTTTGAATCTGCACAGTGGTGGAATGTGAACATGACCAGGATTCTTTCGATCATCGGCGTATCGCTATGGATGGCGATGCTGTCACCGATTGTCCAGGCGGCCAACCTCAAGACACTCGATGTGGCCGCTCTGCCGGGAGATCGAGTCGAATTGAAGTTGTCTTTCGACGGGCCCGTGGCGGCTCCTCGGGGATATACCACCGAGCAGCCGGCGCGGATTGCGCTGGATTTGCCGGGGGTCACCAGCCAGTTGGGCACCAAGAGCCGTGACCTGGGCACTGGGAATGCGCGCAGCGTCGTGGTGGTCGAGGCCAAGGATCGCACCCGCGTGATCATCAACCTCACCACGCTTGCGCCCTATAGCTCCCGCGTCGATGGCAACAATCTGTTCGTGGTCGTGGGCCAGGGGGCCTCGGCTGCGCAGGGTTCCCAGCCGAGTACTGCTCAGGGCGCGCCTCGCGTAAGCGTTCCGCCGGCGGTGGCGAATGGCATCCAGCCCAAGCCAGCCGCGCGCAGCTATGCGCCTGGCCCAAGGTCGGTGCGTAATGTGGATTTTCAGCGCGGTGAACTGGGCGAGGGCAATGTCGTCATCGAGCTGAGCGACCCGACCATCGCGCCGGACATTCAAGAGCAGGGCGGCAAGATCCGTGTCGAGTTCGCCAACACCCAGTTGCCCGACCCTCTGCGGGTGCGCCTCGACGTGAAGGATTTTGCGACCCCTGTGCAGTTCGTCAACTCCAGCGTCACGGGCAATAAGACCAGTATTTCCATCGAGCCCTCCGGTGCGTTCGACTACTCGGCCTACCAGACGGACAATAAGCTGACCATCAGCGTGCGCCCGCTGACCAACGAAGACGTCGCGCGTCGCAATGCCGACAAACTGGTCTACACAGGCGAAAAGCTGTCGCTGAACTTTCAGGACATCGACGTGCGCTCGGTGCTGCAACTGATTGCCGATTTCACCAACCTCAATCTTGTGGCCAGCGACACGGTCCAGGGCGGCATCACCTTGCGTCTGCAGAACGTGCCATGGGATCAGGCGCTGGACTTGGTGCTGAAAACCAAAGGGCTGGACAAGCGTAAGGTGGGTAACGTGCTGCTGGTGGCCCCGGCGGACGAGATCGCCGCGCGTGAGCGGCAGGAACTGGAGTCGTTGAAGCAGATTTCCGAGCTTGCTCCGTTGCGTCGTGAGCTGCTTCAAGTGAATTACGCCAAGGCGGCCGATATCGCCAAGCTGTTCCAGTCGGTGACCAGCGCCGAATCCAAGGAGCAGGAGCGTGGCTCGATTACCGTCGATGAACGCACCAACAACATCATCGCCTACCAGACCCAGGATCGCCTCGACGAACTGCGAAGAATCGTCTCCCAACTGGACATCCCGGTGCGCCAGGTCATGATCGAAGCGCGCATCGTCGAGGCCAACGTCGATTACGACAAGTCATTGGGTGTGCGTTGGGGTGGCTCTCGCACCAGCGGGAACTTCACCGCTGGCGGCAGCGGAACGGTGACAGGCGTGGGCAATACCAACGGCCCGTATGTCGATCTGGGCGTGAGCGATCCCACCTCGTCCATCGGGCTGGGCTTCCTGACCAATAACACCATCCTCGATCTTGAACTGACCGCGATGGAAAAAACCGGCAACGGCGAGGTGGTGTCGCAGCCCAAGGTCGTCACTTCCGACAAGGAGACCGCCAAGATCCTCAAGGGTACCGAGGTGCCTTATCAGGAAGCGAGCTCCAGCGGCGCGACCTCGGTGTCGTTCAAGGAAGCCTCCCTTTCGCTGGAAGTGACCCCGCAGATCACGCCTGACAACCGCATCATCATGGAAGTGAAGGTCACGAAGGACGAGCCTGACTACGTCAATACCGTGTTGGGTGTGCCGCCCATCAAGAAGAACGAGGTCAACGCCAAGGTGCTGGTTTCCGATGGCGAGACGATCGTGATCGGTGGCGTGTTCTCCAACACGCAAAATAAAGTCGTCGACAAGGTGCCTTATCTGGGCGATGTGCCGTATGTTGGCCGCCTTTTCCGGCGGGATGTGGTCACGGAATCGAAATCCGAGCTGCTGGTGTTCCTCACTCCGCGTATCATGAACAACCAGGCGATTGCTGTGAGTCGTTGATTCTGTGCGAAATTTAATACTTGTAGGGCCGATGGGGGCTGGCAAAAGCACCATCGGCCGTTTGCTGGCCAAAGAGCTGCGGTTGCCGTTCAAGGATTCCGACAAGGAAATCGAGCAACGCACGGGCGCCAACATCCCGTGGATCTTCGACAAGGAAGGTGAATCCGGCTTCCGCGACCGCGAAGCGGCTATGATCGCCGAGCTCTGCGCCTACGATGGCGTAGTGCTTGCGACCGGTGGCGGCGCAGTCATGCGCGAGGAAAACCGTCGAGCCCTGCACGCGGGCGGGCGGGTAATCTATTTGCATGCCTCGGTCGAACAGCAAGTGGGGCGCACCTCTCGCGACCGCAATCGGCCGCTCTTGCGAACCGCCGATCCCGCTCGCGTACTGCGTGATCTGCTGGCCATTCGCGATCCGCTCTACCGTGAGATCGCCGATGTCATCATCGAAACCGATGAACGGCCTCCCAGAATGGTCGTTCACGACATCCTTGCCCTGCTTGCCGAACTTCCTCCCCGTTAAAGCCCAGGCAGAAATGCGCTATCCTCGGCGACCATAAAAAGCGGGGTCGCCAGATGGCCCAGCGCCACCGTCCGTATCGACGTTTCGTCGGACAGGCATCCAATTGTCAGAACAGTGTGGGGACAAATGCAGACACTCAAGGTCGAGCTCGGCGAACGGAGCTACCCGATTCACATTGGCGAAGGCCTGCTGGACCGGCCCGAGCTGCTGACGCCGTACATCGTCGGCAAGCAGGTGGCGATCGTTTCCAACAGCACCATTGCCCCGCTGTACATCGAGCGCCTGACCCAGACACTGTCCGGTTACAACGTGCTGCCCATCGTGCTTCCCGACGGTGAAGCGTTCAAGAACTGGGAAACCCTCCAATTGATCTTCGACGCTCTGCTGACGGCGCGTCATGACCGTCGCACCACCGTGATTGCGCTGGGCGGCGGGGTCATCGGCGATATGGCCGGTTTCGCAGCAGCCTGCTATCAACGCGGCGTCGAGTTCATCCAGATTCCCACCACATTGCTGTCCCAGGTCGATTCTTCCGTGGGCGGCAAGACGGGCATCAACCACCCGCTCGGCAAGAACATGGTCGGGGCGTTCTATCAGCCCAAAGCCGTGTTGATCGATACGACCTCCCTGAGCACCTTGCCTGAACGCGAGCTGTCGGCGGGGCTGGCCGAGGTGATCAAATACGGTCTGATTTGTGACGAGCCTTTCCTGACGTGGCTCGAAGAGAATATGGACAAGCTTCGCGCACTGGATCAGGCCACCCTGACCACGGCCATCGAGCGGTCCTGCGCCGCCAAGGCGGCCGTGGTCGGTGCCGATGAGCGGGAGTCCGGTGTGCGCGCGACACTGAACCTGGGGCACACCTTCGGCCATGCCATCGAGACACACATGGGGTATGGCGTCTGGCTGCATGGGGAAGCCGTGGCTGCTGGTACGGTCATGGCCCTGGAAATGTCGGCGCGCCTGGGCTGGATCAGCGAGCCAGACCGCAATCGCGCCATCCGTCTGTTCCAGCGGGCGGGCCTGCCGGTGGTCCCGCCTGAGGAAATGACGCCTGATGACTTCCTCACGCACATGGCAGTGGACAAGAAGGTGATCGACGGTCGTCTGCGGCTGGTGTTGTTGCGTCGCATGGGTGAAGCCGTGGTGACTGACGAATATCCGAAAGAAGTATTACAGGCCACCCTGGCTGCGGACTACCGCGCCTTGGTGGATCAGCTTGGAGGTTAATGATAAGTCCATGACTAGTTTGCACGCCGATGAGGCCTTCCTAGGTCATTACCAATTGAGTCATGACCCTTTTGCCACGCGGGTCCCCGGCTTCAAGTTCTTCCCTGCCCAGCGCAAGCCTGTGTTGGGCCAGTTGCACCATCTGGCCCGTTACAGCCAGTTACTGTTGTTGGTGACAGGCCCCCATGGCAGCGGCAAGACCCTGCTACGTCAGGCGCTGGTCGCGAGTACCAACAAGCAGTCGGTGCAGAGTGTCGTGGTATCGGCCCGTGGCGCGGGTGATGCGTCTGGCGTGCTGCGTCAGGTCGCACAGGCCCTCAACGTCGATCAGCCCGAGATGCGCGCGATCCTCTCGCAGGTCGTGCAACTGGCCCTGACTGGCCAGGAAGTCTATGTATTGGTGGACGACGCCGAACAACTGGGCGAATCGGCACTCGAAGCGTTGTTGGGATTGGCAGCAGGCACCCCGGAGGGGCGTCCGCATGTCTTCCTGTTCGGCGAGGCTTCGATCATCGATCGTCTGGACCAATTGTGCGCGGAGAGCGGCGCGGAGGAAGAGCGCTTCCACGTCATCGAACTGGCGCCCTACACCGAAGAAGAAACCCGTGAGTATCTGGCGCAGCGCCTGGAAGGCGCGGGGCAAGGCATCGAGCTGTTCAGTGCCGAGCAGATCGCCGATATTCATGAGCAATCCAATGGATGGCCGGGCGCGATCAACCAGGTCGCGCGCGACTCGATGATCGAAGCCATGATCGCCAGCCGCTCTGCGGTCAAGCGTCCAAGTATGGGGTTTAAAATGCCTAAGAAACATGTGTTGGCTTTGGGTGGCGTGGTGGTTGCCGCGGTACTGGCAGCCGTATTGATTCCGGGCCGTGGTACGGCACCGACGGCCCCCGCCAATTCCCAGGCTCAACTGCCGTTGGGGCAAGGCCAGGCACCTGCGCAACAATCGAACAATGGTGGCCCGGCAATTGAGTTCGCCGGAAACTCGCAGCCGATGCCGTTGCCGTTGGTCGGTAATTCACAGCCCGTAATGCGCGGTCCACTGGCTGAGGCGGCGGGCTCCGGCGAGGGCGATGGCGAGGATGGCGGTCCGGCTGCCAACCAGTCCTTGCAGCCGCCGACTGTCACCACCACCGCGCCGCCCGCCGGTGCGACCGCCAGCCCGGCACCTTCGATGGCGCAAGCCCAGGCACCCGCGCCACGTCCTACGCCAGCCCCGGCTGCGCCTAAACCGGCCCCAGCCCCCGCCGCCAAACCTGCGCCCGCGCCGACTCAGGTCGCCACAGCCAAACCGGCTCCGGCCCCAGCAGCCAAGCCAGCCGCGACCGCAGGCGCTTCGGGCAGCGGGTGGTACGCAGGTCAGTCTCCAGCCCACTACGTCGTGCAGATCCTCGGCACCAGTTCTGAAGCCACGGCCCAGAACTACGTGAAAGAGCAGGGTGCCGAGTACCGTTATTTCAAGAAAACGCTGCAAGGCAAGCCGCTGTATGTCGTCACTTACGGCAGTTTCGCTGATCGCAACGCGGCGCTCGCCGCTATCAAGGTCTTGCCAGCGAAGGTTCAGGCTGGTAAACCTTGGCCTCGCACAGTCGGCAGCATCCAACAGGAACTCGCCGCCGCTCGCTGATGTTGTAGCAGTCCTACCCGGACCGTTCGCTTGGCACTCCGAAAATCACGCATGAGCGCGCTGCCTATGAGCAGCGCGCCTTGCGGTGTCTGCGTCTCAGGCACCCATTGAACTTCGGACTCTCTTTGGTCAGACTCGCAAAATACGCGCTGACTACCACGAGAATCGCTGTAAAACCTTTCATAAATGCGACATGAATTTTCGACGTTTCGTCGCAAAATTTGTGAGGCCTTGTGTCGGTGTGTACAATGACCTCCCTTTTGCTCCCGCAAAGCTGGCGTGCGTTCAGCGTGGATGGTAAATGGTTGAATTGAAAAGAAATTTGCCTCGCCAAGAGGCAGCCTGGTGAGAATGTGTCTATGAAAGCAGGTCTGTACCAACCAGAAGAGTTCAAGGATAACTGCGGTTTCGGCTTGATTGCCCATATGCAAGGCGAGCCCAGTCATCATCTGTTGCAAACGGCTATTGAAGCCTTGACCTGCATGACCCATCGCGGTGGGATCAACGCCGACGGCAAGACCGGTGACGGTTGCGGGCTGTTGATGCAAAAACCCGACACCTTTCTGCGGGCTGTCGCCTGTGAGCATTTCGACGTCGAACTGCCGCGCCAATACTGCGTGGGTATGGTGTTTCTCAACCAGGATGACGCCAAGGCTGAAGCCGCCCGCGAGAACATGAACCGCGAAATCCTCGCCGAGGGCCTGACCCTCATCGGTTGGCGCCAGGTGCCCATCGACACCAGCGTCCTCGGCCGTCTGGCGCTGGAGCGCCTGCCGAAGATCGAGCAGGTGTTCATTGGCGGTGAGGGGCTGAGCGATCAGGAATTCGCCATCAAACTGTTCTGCGCCCGTCGTCGCTCGTCCGTGTCCAACGCCGCCGACACCGATCACTACATCTGCAGCTTCTCCCACAAGACCATCATTTATAAAGGTCTGATGATGCCGCGTGACCTCACGGCATTCTATCCGGACCTGGGCGACGAACGTCTGCAGACCGCAATCTGCGTGTTCCACCAGCGTTTCTCGACCAACACCCTGCCGAAATGGCCGCTGGCCCAGCCATTCCGTTTCCTCGCCCACAACGGCGAGATCAACACCATTACCGGTAACCGCAACTGGGCGCAGGCTCGTCGCACCAAGTTCGCCAACGACTTGATGGTGCTGGACGAGCTGGGCCCGCTGGTCAACCGCGTGGGGTCCGACTCTTCGAGCATGGACAACATGCTGGAGTTGATGGTGACCGGCGGTATCGACCTGTTCCGTGGCGTGCGCATGCTGGTGCCGCCAGCGTGGCAGAACGTCGAGACCATGGACCCGGATCTGCGTGCGTTCTATGAATTCAACTCCATGCACATGGAGCCGTGGGACGGCCCGGCCGGTATCGTGATGACCGAAGGTCGCCACGCCGTTTGCCTGCTCGACCGTAACGGTTTGCGGCCGGCGCGCTGGGTCACCACCAAGAACGGTTACATCACGCTAGCGTCGGAAATCGGCGTTTGGAATTACACCCCGGAAGACGTCATCGCCAAGGGCCGCGTCGGCCCGGGTCAGATCTTTGCCGTGGACACTGAAACCGGCCAGATCCTCGACACCGACGCCATCGACAGCCGTTTGAAGTCGCGCCACCCTTACAAGCAGTGGCTGCGCAAGCACGCCCTGCGTATTCAGGCGACGCTGGAAGACCACGACCATGGTTCGGCGTTCTATAACCAGGATCAGCTCAAGCAGTACATGAAGATGTTCCAGGTCACGTTCGAGGAGCGTGATCAGGTGCTGCGTCCGCTGGGCGAGCAAGGGCAGGAAGCGGTCGGTTCGATGGGTGACGACACGCCGATGGCCGTGCTGTCGCGTCGTGTCCGCACGCCTTACGATTATTTCCGCCAGCAATTCGCGCAGGTCACCAACCCGCCGATCGACCCGCTGCGTGAAGCCATCGTCATGTCGCTGGAAGTCTGCCTCGGGGCCGAGCGCAACATTTTCCAGGAATCGCCGGAGCACGCATCGCGTGTCATCCTCAGCTCGCCGATCATTTCGCCTGCCAAGTGGCGCGCGCTGATGAACCTCGAGCGTGAAGGTTTCGATCGCCAAGTCATCGACCTGAACTACGACGAGGGCGTTGGCCTGGAAGCGGCCGTGCGCAATATCGCCGATCAGGCCGAAGAAGCCGTGCGCGCCGGGCGTACCCAGATCGTGCTGAGCGACCGCCATATCGCGCCGGGCAAGCTGCCCATTCATGCCTCTCTGGCAACAGGTGCGGTGCACCACCGCCTGACCGAAAAAGGTCTGCGGTGCGACAGCAACATTCTGGTGGAAACCGCTACCGCCCGCGATCCACACCATTTTGCCGTTCTGATTGGCTTCGGCGCTTCGGCGGTTTATCCGTTCCTGGCTTACGAAGTGCTGGGCGACCTGATCCGCACCGGTGAAGTGCTTGGGGACCTCTATGAAGTCTTCAAGAACTACCGCAAAGGCATCACCAAGGGCTTGCTCAAGATTCTGTCGAAAATGGGCATCTCCACCATCGGCTCGTACCGTGGCGCGCAATTGTTCGAAGCCATCGGGCTGTCGGAAGAGGTCTGCGAGCTGAGCTTCCGTGGCGTACCGAGCCGTATCAAGGGTGCACGTTTCGTCGACATCGAAGCCGAGCAGAAAGCGTTGGCTGCCGAAGCCTGGAGCCCGCGCAAGCCGATCCAGCAAGGCGGTCTTCTGAAGTTCGTCTACGGCGGCGAGTACCACGCGTACAACCCGGATGTGGTCGCCACGCTGCAAGCCGCCGTGCAACAGGGCGACTATGCCAAGTTCAAGGAATACACCGCGCTGGTGGACAACCGTCCGGTGTCGATGATTCGTGACCTGTTCAAAGTCAAACAACTGGACACGCCGATGAGCCTCGACGAAGTCGAGCCACTGGAAGCGATCCTCAAGCGTTTCGACTCGGCGGGTATTTCCCTGGGGGCGCTGTCGCCGGAGGCCCACGAAGCGCTGGCCGAGGCGATGAACCGCCTGGGCGCGCGCTCCAACTCGGGCGAGGGCGGTGAAGATCCGTCGCGCTACGGCACCATCCGCAGTTCCAAGATCAAGCAGATCGCGACCGGTCGTTTCGGCGTGACCCCTGAGTACCTGGTCAACGCCGACGTGTTGCAGATCAAGGTCGCTCAAGGCGCCAAACCGGGCGAAGGCGGTCAATTGCCGGGCGGCAAGGTCAACGGCCTGATCGCTAAGCTGCGTTACGCAGTACCGGGTGTGACGCTCATTTCGCCTCCACCGCACCACGACATTTACTCGATCGAAGACCTGTCGCAGCTGATTTTCGACCTCAAACAGGTCAACCCATCGGCGCTGGTGTCGGTCAAGCTGGTGGCCGAAGCGGGCGTCGGCACCATTGCTGCCGGTGTGGCCAAGGCCTATGCGGACCTGATCACCATTTCCGGCTATGACGGCGGTACCGGTGCATCGCCATTGTCGTCGATCAAATACGCGGGCGCGCCGTGGGAAATCGGCCTGGCCGAAACCCACCAGACCCTGCGCGGCAACGACCTGCGCGGCAAGGTCCGTGTGCAGACCGACGGTGGCCTGAAAACCGGTCTGGACGTGATCAAGGCTGCCATCCTGGGAGCCGAGAGCTTCGGCTTCGGCACCGCACCGATGATCGCGCTGGGCTGCAAATACCTGCGTATCTGCCACCTGAACAACTGCGCCACGGGCGTGGCGACCCAGAACGACAAGCTGCGCAAGGATCACTACATCGGCACCGTCGACATGGTGATCAACTTCTTCACCTATGTGGCTGAAGAGACGCGCGAATGGTTGGCCAAACTCGGTGTTCGCTCGCTGGAAGAGCTGATCGGGCGTACCGATTTGCTGGACATTCTGCCCGGTGAAACCGAGAAGCAGCAGCACCTGGACCTGACCCCGCTGTTGGGCAGCGATCATGTCCCGGCCGACAAGCCGCAGTTCTGCAGCGTTGACCGCAACCCGCCATTCGACCAAGGCCTGCTGGCCGAGCAAATGGTCGAGATGGCCAAGGCGGCCATCGCGTCGAAGAGCGGCGGCGAGTACGAATTGGACATCTGCAACTGCGACCGCTCCATCGGCGCACGGGTCTCCGGTGAGATCGCCAAGCTGCACGGCAACCAAGGCATGAAAGATGCGCCAGTGACCTTCCGCTTCAAGGGCACGGCCGGTCAGAGCTTTGGCGTCTGGAACGCCGGTGGCCTGAACATGTACCTGGAGGGCGACGCCAACGACTACGTCGGCAAGGGCATGACCGCCGGCAAACTGGTGATCGTGCCGCCGAAAGGCAGCCCGTTCAAAACCCAGGACAGCGCCATTGTCGGTAACACCTGCCTGTATGGGGCCACTGGCGGCAAGCTTTTTGCTGCGGGTACTGCCGGTGAGCGTTTCGGTGTGCGTAACTCCGGCGCCCATGCCGTGGTAGAGGGCACCGGCGATCACTGCTGCGAGTACATGACCGGCGGTTTTGTCTGCGTACTGGGCAAGACCGGCTACAACTTCGGTTCCGGCATGACCGGTGGTTTCGCCTACGTGCTTGATCAGGACAACACCTTCGTTGACCGGGTCAACCACGAACTGGTTGAAATCCAGCGCATCAGTGGTGAAGCGATGGAAGCCTATCGCAGCCATCTGGAAAGCGTGCTTGCGGAATACGTGAAGGAAACCGACAGCGAATGGGGTCGTAATCTCTGGGAAAACCTGGATGACTACCTGCGCCGCTTCTGGCTGGTGAAGCCAAAAGCCGCGAACCTGAAGTCGCTGTTGTCCAGCACCCGCGCTAACCCGCAATAACGCAGCCACCGCTGCAAGCTTTGAGCACAAAGCTTGCAGCGTCGTGTGCAAAACCGAATTTGATTTTCTTGCAGCTTGAAGCGTGTCGCTCGAAGCTGCCGCGAAGAGGCTCCAAATGGCTGAACGTCTGAGTAACGACTTCCAGTTCATCGATGTCGGGCGCAAAGATCCGAAGAAGAAACTGCTGCGTCAACGCAAGAAAGAGTTCGTGGAAATCTACGAGCCTTTCAAACCCCAGCAGTCGGCTGATCAGGCCCACCGCTGCCTGGGTTGTGGCAACCCATACTGTGAATGGAAATGCCCTGTGCATAACTTCATTCCCAACTGGCTGAAACTGGTGTCCGAGGGCAACATCCTCGCGGCTGCGGAGCTGTCCCACCAGACCAACACCCTGCCGGAAGTCTGCGGCCGTGTGTGCCCCCAGGATCGCCTGTGTGAAGGCGCATGCACCCTGAATGACGGTTTCGGGGCCGTGACCATCGGCTCTGTCGAGAAATACATCACCGACACCGCCTTCGCCATGGGCTGGCGCCCGGACATGTCCCGGGTGGTGCCAACCGGTAAGCGCGTGGCGATCATCGGCGCAGGGCCCGCGGGCCTGGGATGCGCGGATGTGCTGGTGCGCGGTGGGGTCACCCCAGTGGTGTTCGACAAGAACCCGGAAATCGGCGGTCTGCTGACTTTCGGTATTCCCGAGTTCAAGCTCGAAAAAACCGTGCTCAGCAACCGCCGTGAAGTGTTCACCGGCATGGGCATCGAATTCCGCCTCAATACCGAAGTCGGCAAGGACATCACCGTCGAGCAGTTGCTGGCTGAGTACGATGCTGTCTTCATGGGGATGGGTACCTACACCTACATGAAGGGCGGTTTCCCAGGCGAAGACTTGCCAGGGGTGCACGACGCGCTGGACTTTCTGATCGCTAACGTCAACCGCAACCTGGGCTTCGAAAAGTCGCCGGAAGAGTTCGTCGACATGAAAGGCAAGAAGGTCGTGGTGCTGGGTGGCGGCGACACTGCGATGGATTGCAACCGCACCTCGATCCGCCAGGGTGCCAAGGCGGTGACCTGCGCTTACCGCCGCGACGAAGAAAACATGCCGGGCTCGCGCAAGGAAGTGAAAAACGCCAAGGAAGAAGGCGTGAAATTCCTCTACAACCGCCAGCCGATCGCCATCGTGGGCGAGGACAAGGTCGAGGGCGTGAAGGTCGTCGAGACCCGACTGGGCGAGCCGGATGCGCGCGGTCGCCGCAGCCCTGAGCCGATTCCGGGCTCCGAGGAAATCATTCCGGCGGACGCCGTGGTCATCGCGTTCGGCTTCCGTCCAAGCCCTGCGCCCTGGTTCGAAGCGCACGGGATCGAGATGGATAGCCAGGGCCGGGTCATCGCCCCGGAGCAGGGCAAGTTCAAGCATCAGACCAGCAACCCGAAGATCTTCGCCGGTGGCGATATGGTGCGTGGTTCTGACCTGGTGGTGACCGCAATCTTCGAAGGCCGTAACGCAGCTGAAGGGATTCTGGATTACCTGGGCGTCTAAGCGACACGCGCCCTGTAGCAGCAGGGCTTGCCAGCATAAGCCGTGTTGCTACATAGAAGGCGTGTCAACGCTGCGACAAATCGCCCCCATAGACAAAAGGCACGGTACTGACCGTGCCTTTTGCGTTGGTGTCTGAGAAAATGCCCGCACTTTTTTTCCGGATCCTGCCATGACTGCCCTGAAGAACGACCGTTTCCTGCGTGCACTGCTCAAGCAACCCGTCGACGTCACCCCGGTGTGGATGATGCGGCAGGCAGGCCGTTATCTCCCGGAATACCGCGCCAGCCGCGCCAAGGCCGGGGATTTCATGAGTCTGTGCATGAACCCGGCGTTCGCCTGTGAAGTCACCCTGCAGCCGCTTGAGCGTTACCCACTGGACGCGGCGATTCTTTTCTCCGACATCCTCACCGTGCCTGATGCCATGGGCCTGGGGCTGTATTTCGAAACCGGTGAAGGCCCGCGCTTCAAAAAGACTGTTACCACCGTGGCCGATATCGAAGCTCTGCCCATACCCGATGCGCAGAAGGACCTGGGCTACGTCATGGACGCAGTCAGCACCATTCGCCGTGAACTCAATGGCCGTGTGCCCTTGATTGGTTTCTCTGGCAGCCCGTGGACCCTGGCGACCTACATGGTCGAAGGCGGCTCATCAAAGGACTTCCGCAAGTGCAAGGCCATGCTCTACGACAACCCGCAAGCCATGCACTTGCTGCTGGACAAGCTCGCTCAATCAGTCACGGCGTATTTGAACGGGCAGATCCTCGCCGGTGCGCAGGCCGTACAGATTTTCGACAGTTGGGGCGGGAGTCTCTCGGCCGCCGCGTATCAGGAATTCTCGTTGGCTTACATGCGCAAGATCGTCAGCGGCCTGATCCGCGAACATGAGGGCCGCAAAGTTCCGGTGATTCTGTTTACCAAGGGCGGTGGTCTGTGGCTGGAAAGCATCGCCGATGCAGGCGCCGATGCGCTGGGGCTGGATTGGACGTGCGACATCGGCGAGGCCCGCCGCCGCGTTGGTAGCAAAGTCGCCCTTCAAGGCAACATGGACCCCACGGTGCTCTACGCCCATCCAGAGGCCATTCGCCAGGAAGTCGCCCATATCCTCAAGAGCTATGGCAGCGGCACCGGCCATGTATTCAACCTTGGCCATGGCATCACACCGGAAGTCGATCCGGCCAACGCCGGCGCGTTCATCAACGCCGTGCATGAGTTGTCGGCGCAGTACCACCCCTAAGCGCCCACGCTTCGATGTGAAAACGCCCGGCATGAGTTCCGGGCGTTTTCATTTGAAGACGCCTGCGCCGTCAGACTGGGGCATTGGCTGGCAAAGGCGGCAGTTTCGCTAACTTCAGGGCAGCGACCAGGGCCACCAGCAGCAGGATGCCAATGAACAACCCGATCCCGTTCCAGCCGCCGTAGTGCCAGAACACCCCGCCGCCCGTCCCCGCGACGCTGGAACCCACGTAGTAGCTGAACAGGTACAACGACGAAGCCTGGCCTTTGGCTTTGATGGCGCGACGACCAATCCAACTGCTGGCCACCGAGTGGGCGCCAAAGAAGCCGAACGTGAACATCAGCACACCGACGATCACAATGGGCAGCGGGGTAAACAAGGTCAGCAGCAAACCTGCAAGCATCAACCCGATGACGGCCCACAACACTCGGCGGCGTCCCAGTTTGTCGGCCAGTGCGCCAATTTTGGCGGAGCTGTAGATACCCGACAGGTAAACCACCGAGAACAGCCCCACCACGGCCTGGCTCAGGTTGTAAGGGTCTGCCAGCAAGCGATAGCCAATGTAGTTGAACAGGGTCACAAAGGCGCCCATCAGCAGAAAGCCTTCCAGGAAGAGCCACGGCAGCCCTGCGTCACGGAATTGCATGACAAACCCGTCCAACAGGTTGCGAGCGTTGAGCGGACTTGAGCGGAAATTGCGGGAGGGCGGCAGGAATTTCCAGAACAGGCCGGCAGCGCCCAGAGCGACCAGGCCCATGATCAGCAGCGAAGTGTGCCAGCTTACGAAGTCACTCAAGACCCCGGTGATCAAGCGCCCGCTCATTCCCCCAATGGCGTTGCCCCCGATGTAAAGCCCCATGGCCAGGCCAATATGCTGAGGGTGGATTTCTTCACTGAGGTAGGTCATTCCGACGGCCGCCAGGCCGCTCAAGGAAAGGCCAACCAGCGCCCGGGTCACGAGCACACCTTCCCAACTCGGCATCACCGCGCTGGCCAGGGTGAAAAAAGCTGCGGAAAACAGCGCGAACACCATCACCGACTTGCGTCCCAGGCGATCGGAAATCGGCCCGGTGATCAGCAAGCCAATGGCGAGCGTCGCGGTGGAGACCGACAAAATCAGGCTGCTCTGCGCAGCGTTGATCGAGAACTCATGCGACAGGAGCGGCATCATCGGCTGAACGCAGTAGAGCAGGGCGAACGTGGCGAAACCACCGGAGAAGAGAGCCAGTACGGTGCGAATGAAGGCAGGGGTGTTTTTTTCGATGTAAGTATCACCCAGCGGAATCGCGGCTTCAATCATGTCGGGCGCGGGGGATGCAGCAGTATTCACGATTAACCTCAAGAAAAAGCAGCATGGCAATGGAAAAAGCATATAGCTCGCTAACGATTCCTTCCAATATATTGTTCGACCTAATTGATAGGTTTAACGACTCAATGGTGTACCCTTGGAATTACGTCATTTGCGCTATTTCATTGCAGTTGCCGAAGAGCTGCATTTTGGACGGGCTGCCGAGGCCCTGGGCATTTCACAGCCGCCGCTCAGCCAGCAGATTCAGGCCCTCGAACAGGAACTGGGCGCGCGCCTGTTCGAGCGTACCAACCGACGGGTGGAATTGAGTGAAGCGGGACGACTGTTCCTCGATGAAGCGCGGCTGGTGCTCGCGCAGGTCGAGAAAGCCTCGGATGTGGCGCGACGCGCGCAGTTGGGGGAACTGGGTGAACTGAAGATCGGTTTCACGGCGTCGGCACCGTTCACTTCGAGCATCCCGCAGGCGATCTTCGCCTTCCGCCAACGCTACCCGGCCGTGCATCTCGCGCTGCAGGAAATGAGCAGTCGAGAGGTGGCGGAACGGCTGGAAGAAGAGTCGATGCAGGTTGGCATCATGCGGCCCTTGCCGTTACCGGACTCGTTGGTTGCAGTGGAGTTATTGCGCGAGCCATTGGTGGCGGTGCTGCGCTCGGATCACCCACTGGCCGAAGGCAGCGAGCAGGGGATGTATCTCAACTCACTGGCGAGCGAGCCGTTCGTGTTCTTTCCTCGCAGTTACGGCAGCGGGTTGTACGCCCAATTGCTTGACCTGGCGCGTGCTGCGGGGTTCAGCCCCTTGTTCGCGCAGGAGGCCGGTGAGGCAATGACGATCATCGGTCTGGTGGCGGCGGGGTTGGGGGTGACGGTACTGCCTGCGTCCTATCAACGCATGCGTATCGATGGCGTGGTGTATCGCACGTTGCTCGATGACGAGGCGACATCGGCGGTGTGGCTGGTGCAACGCAAGGATCAGAAGTCACCCATGGCCAAGGCATTTGTGGAACTGGTGACGCGCAAGGCGGGGTGAGTGACCGTTCATCCATACGGTGTCCCTCGATTATTTTGAGGCCTTGCCACCGACCGGGCTGACGATATAGGTCAGTTCGCCGCTTTCCAGCGTGATGCGAAAGATCCCTTCGGAGGCGTAATCGACGCGCCAGCGATCTTCCAGTGTGCGCGCGTGAGGCAGCAATACGACGCCGGGATAGTCGAAACGGGCTTCCTCATTGGAGGTCAGGGCGAACAGCACAGCGGCGAACAGCTCTCTGGCTTCCGGGTTCGGCGGCAGCGAGCTGTCCGGCGTCCAGGCCTCTTCGTACATTTGCTCTCGCGCAAGCAGGGTGCCGGATGGATCGGTCAACGACCACCTCAGGCCGTGGCGCTCCTTGTGCGCTGTCACTAGCCAGTCCTGGCGCAGACCGCCTTGCTCACGCTGGACGTGCAACTGCTTCGGAAATTTGATGTGCGGAATTTGTGCCGGTAGCGGCGCGTGGCTGGTGCAAGCACTCAACAGCACGACGCAAAGCAGCAAAAGAGCACGAATCATGGGATGCCACCTTAAGATTGACGTCTGTGGAGCCTCGCGACGGCGCTGACTCTCCGCGTTTGCGTTACCGGCATCGAGCCTGGCGGGGTGGGAGGCATTATCCTGATGAGTAAGACATGTAGCAATTTGTAAGTCGGATAATTCACGTGGCTCAGTAGTCTTCGTCAGTTTCCTTCGTCTCGAATGGTCGAAGCACTCGCCGTTGTCACCTGATTTGCCTAGACTCGGGCCATTCATCAGGGCGCGTACCGGCCAGCGAGACAAGACTGCGACAGGGAGTAATGACATGCGGCGTGTGGTGTTCAATCAAAAAGGCGGCGTTGGCAAATCGAGCATCGCGTGCAATCTGGCGGCCGTCAGTGCCAATGAGGGTTACCGGACCCTCTTGATCGACCTCGACGCTCAGGCCAACTCGACGCAGTACCTTACGGGCCTGACCGGTGACGAGATTCCCATGGGCATTGCCGAGTTCTTCAAGCAATCCCTGTCTTCCGGGCCGTTCGCCAAAAAGAACCAGGTCGACATTTATGAAACGCCGTTCGACAACCTGCACCTCGTGACCGCGACCGGCGAACTGGCGGACTTGCAGCCGAAACTTGAGGCCAAGCACAAGATCAACAAGCTGCGAAAGTTGCTCGACGAGTTGGGTGAGGATTATGAGCGAATCTACCTCGATACCCCGCCTGCGTTGAATTTCTATGCCGTTTCAGCGTTGATCGCGGCAGATCGAGTCTTGATTCCCTTTGACTGCGACAGCTTTTCTCGTCAGGCCCTGTACGGTCTGCTTAAAGAGATCGAAGAGCTGAAAGACGATCACAATGAGGACCTGGAGGTGGAAGGCATTATCGTCAACCAGTTCCAGTCGCGGGCGAGCCTGCCGCAGCAAATCCTCGACGAGTTGATTGCCGAGGGGTTGCCCGTCTTGCCGGTGTACCTCAACAGCTCGGTGAAAATGCGCGAGTCCCATCAAGCGAGCCTGCCCCTGATTCATCTCGATGCGCGGCACAAACTGAGCCAGCAGTTTGTCGAGTTGCATCATTTGTTGGAGGCCAACGCGGCCCAGTAACCGGTGACTCCCGGCGCCCGTGTTTTCACGCCGTATCGGATGGAGCCGCCGCAGTTGGAGGCCGATCACTGTTCAGAAGCGCGGCGATTTTCTTCGCCCGTTTGCGTGCTTTTCTGGCCTGATCCTTGGGGATCTCGATGGTGGCCTGCATGTCGGCCCTCAGTTGATCCTGACTGGCGATCAGCCGGTGCTCTCCTTCCGGGCAACCACAACGTACCGCCTGCCCTTCGGTGGCAACGGCCAACACTTCATCGATGAACGTCGGGTTGCCTTGGGCGATGAACCCGACGGTCCCGCACGCCCCGCACCACACTGGATCACCCATGCGGGCCAGCCGACGCTCTCTCCATACCTGCGTACCGGACGTTTGCAAAACCCTGCCACCCGTGGTGGTGACGTCACCTTCCCTGATCGCTGCCGTCATCGTGTACCGCCCTCTGGTAAACCGTGGAAGTGGCTTAACCTTAGGCGGCCAATGCTGAGTCTGGAGCGCGCAAGCGCACGTTCGGACAGGTCCTACCGGATATGCGGAGAACGGCTGCGGCTCAGCAGACGACGCTGGTCACTCAACCTCACGACAGCGGCATGCCGGAGCGTATGAGGCGTCAGAGTCCCTGGCTCTTGAGCCAAGCGGTCAATTGCGGCAAAGGCATGGCACCGCTCTGGCGGGCCACTTCGCGGCCATTCTTGAACAGAATCAGGCTCGGAATCGACCGGATGCCCAGTTGCGCCGAAAGCTGCTGATTGGCCTCGCTGTCCAGCTTCGCCAAACGCACACGCCCGCTCAGTTGAGCCGCTGCCTGCTCGAACGTCGGCGCAAATGATTTGCACGGCCCGCACCAGTCCGCCCAGACATCCACTAGCAGCGGCAGGTCGCCCTTGATCTGGCTGGCGTAGTCGCCTTGGGTGAGGTTGAACGGTGTGCTCAGCAGCACCGGCTGTTTGCAGCGCCCGCATTTGGGATGGTCGGCCAGGCGATCGGCGGGGATGCGGTTGAGGCCGTTGCAGTGGGGGCAGGGGATATGAAGAGGGTCAGACATGAGGATCACCTGAAATTAGGCCAATGACTGATAAATGGAGCCGTCAAACAGGTTTATCAAGCGATGGATCGAAGACTGTACCGCCCGCTTGTCGCGCTTCTGTCACTGGCCTGTCCTAGCCTTTGCCTCTAGCCTGCGCAGACGACTGTCAGCCGGAGAACAATATGAAAACCCTCGGTGTTTTGGGCGGAATGAGCTGGGAATCCACAGCCACGTATTACAAATGGCTCAACGAAGGCGTGCGCAACCAACTGGGCGGCCTGCATTCGGCGCCGCTGTTGCTGCACTCCGTGGACTTCGCGGGCATCGCCGCCCTGCAGAAATCCGGACAGTGGGATCTGGCAGGCGAGCAACTGGCCGATGCCGCCCGAGGCCTTGAGCGCGCTGGCGCCGGAGCCATTCTGCTGGCCACAAATACCATGCACAAAGTCGCGGGGGCCATCGAGGCGGCTGTCGACATTCCGCTGCTGCACATCGGCGACGCTGTCGGGCACGCGCTGCGCGACAAACAGGTGGCTCGTGCGGCGCTACTTGGCACCCGCTTCACCATGCAGGAAGACTTCTACAAACGCCGCCTGGCCGAGCGCTTCGACATCGACGTCATGTTGCCCACGGCCGATGCCATGAGTGAAATCGACCGCGTGATCTTCGCCGAGCTTTGCCTGGGCCAGTTCCATCAACCGGCTCGGGATTTTTACCTCGGTGTGCTTGAGCAACTTCGTGATCAAGGCGCTCAGGCCGCAATACTTGGCTGTACAGAAATCGGCCTGCTGCTGGAGAACGTGGAAAGCCCCCTGCCGCTGGTTGACAGTACCGAAGAGCATGTGGCGATGGGGTTGGGGTGGTTGTTGGGGAGTTGATCGGCGAATTCCCACAGAGCTGGCTGTGTCTTCGGATTGAATAGGCGAGGCAAGCTGAATAGGCTACGTGTGTCTTGTCGCAGGTCGTAAACGGTTGAGCGTGGTGCTACTTTTGTAGCACTGATAGACAAGGTATCCACCATGGCCGACAAGATAAAAACGATGACAATGAACTCGACTATCCGCCGTCAGGGCGGCGCGGCGGTGATGACGATCCCCCCTGCTTTTTTGAAGTTGCTGGATCTGCACATTGGATCTGAGGTCGAGTTGAGCGTTGAGGCGGGGGAGTTGGTCGCCAAGCCTGTACCGCCGCTCATCCGCAAGCGATATTCGGTAACCGAGCTGTTAAAAGGGGCTGAATTCGTTGCTGAATTGAACAACGAAACAGCTTGGGCTCGAGAGGGTGACTCTGTCGGGCGGGAGATCACCTGATGGTTCGTCGCAAGGCACCCTGCCAGGGCGATGTGTATTGGGTAGACCCCAATCCAGTGGCGGGGAGGGAGATGAAAGATCGGCATCGATTCGTAGTCATCACTGCTCAGCAAATCAACGCGCTAGGTATCTGCATGACTGTCCCAGTGACCAGTGGCGGTGATTTCGCGCGGCAGTCCGGGCTCTGTGTGGTCATTTCAGCACACGAGACCAGCGGTGTTGCGGTGTGTAATCAAGTGCGTAGCTTTGACCTTGAGCAGCGTGTTCGCACTGGATCTGCGAGGTTTGTCGAGACGTTGGACAAGGTTACTGTCAATGAAATCGTCTCCAGGGTGCTAAGCGTTATTGATTTAACGGACTAGCTGTTAACAAACGGAATGTGTTTCTCATCACGTTGTGCAACGCGGCTTGATGTTTCTGCGTCGATGTCGGGGCATTTGAAGACGCTGGACATTCCCTGAGCAGCGGTATTGATACGCCGGTATACACTGCTCCAGAGGCTTTCCTTTCGACGCTTTTATCCGAAAGAACACCTCATTCGCACAGCTAGCTCTGGCGTGCTCCCCCGATTAGCTTCCCGCGTCAGGGGCTGTTTCGTTCCGCATAACTCGCATTGGCCCCTTTCATTCATTGTCAGGGAGTTAGCCGATGATCAATCACCTTCAGGCTGCCGTTGTTGCCATCCTTCCGTCCAAGACACCCGCGCCTGTCTCGGCGGAAAAGGCTGATCAACCTGCTGTGGATGAAACGCACAGGACGGCCACCGACAAGGCGAGCTTTTCCACACTGGCCAGCCAGTTGAATGAAAGCGCTGCCCGCGCCGCCAAGCGGGATGCGGGGATGACCCATGAAGCACTGGGCCAATATGGGCGCAACCGAATCAAGGATTTCACCCAGGAAACCCCCGAGGCCAACAGCGGCACCCGAGCGATGGAAGTGCCGAATACCACTGATCCGGAATTGCTGGACCGTGCACGTGCGGCTTCTGCTTACGTCGCGCGCACCCTCGCAGGGGACAAAAGCGCCATAAGCCCGTTCGAGAAATTGTCCCGCGAGCAACTGAATCTGATCGCCTACGACGACAGCGGTTCGTTCACCCTCAACGAGCGACGTGCGGCGTGGCAGGGTGTGCAGAAGATGGATGAAGCCTGGCGCAAAGTCGCGATCCCGCAGGGCCAGATCGAGCAGATCCGCACTGGCAAGGCGACCAGGTTCTACAACGAGGCCTTGAGTTATTTCAAATCGCTGCCTGCTATCGAAAGGGCCGTGGATTACCCCAAAGATGCCCAGGCGATCCTTGAGTCGCGCATCAAAGGGGAGCGAACCCTGCCCTCGCCGAGCATGCCCGGCCTCGTTCAGCGTCAGGGCGGCGACCGCAAACTGACGCTGTTCGACGTGATTGCGGGCGTCGTTGAACCCACCAAAAGCAAGACCGACCCGAACAGCCCCGTCCTCAAAAAGAAATTCACCCCCAGAACGTCGCCGACGCCGGTGTCGTGGAATGAGCGCTGGGCGCAGAAGGACGTGGCTGCGGCCAGGGCGGCGAAGCCGGTGCAGACAGTTGGAGCGACTCAGCCCACCGCGTCGGCAGCCACATCGACTAAAGCAACAGCTGAAGGTGAAGTAGCCAACAACTCAAAACCAATCATTGGGTAGTGATAGGTATCAATGTAAGAGTGAATTGATTACAGGTCTTAATGGATTGGCGGCGATGGTGTTATGTTCCAAAAGGACTATTCGTTCGGATAGTTGTCGCGATTATCTATGTCTGATTAGCTTTTTTCGGATCTGACAAAAGGATGATCAAGATGAAAAATGTTAAGACGATTAAATGTTCTATAGTTGCGATTGCTATGCTGTCGACTGGTGTGGCGGTGGCAACCCCGCAAGTTACCGTTAACCTCATTAACAACTTGGCAGAGCCTGTGAGTTACCAACCTGGCAGTAGTCAGAACGAAAGAACGACGTATGCGAATGCATCGCCGAAGCCATCCGATGTGCCGGCAGGTGGTACCGAGACCTACGTTGTAAGGGCTACAGGCTCCTCGCCCATCACCTACGCGATGGTGACATACAAGTCGGGAAGCAAGTCATGTCGTTTCACGACCAGCTATCTGATGAACGCCACACCAGGTGGAGTCAGAACGCCCAAATGGAATAAGAGCGCAGTCGCAAGTGGTGGTGCTAGATGTGAAATTAGTATCACATCTGTGAATTACGCCAGTCACGATTGGAGCGTAAATCTCATCATGCGTTGATGTGCATAATTTGAATAAGGTCGCCGGAACGGTGGCCTTGTTTAAGAAAGCCATACAGGGAGGCAACATGATTCAAGGTATGGGTGCCGTATCAGAAATGCCTGTGATTTTTATTGTAGGAAAGAAAGCCGTGCCTGATGGTGATGCGCTGAACACACTCAGCTCATCGCGGGAGCGGGCTGATAAAGCCAATTTCTCTTTGCTGGCTCGACAGCTAGGTGAGAGTGCTCTTCGATCCAACAAACGAGAGCAGGAGCTGACCCGCGATGAGCTGGCTGCTTATGCGAAGAAGCAGATAAATGATTTTGCGCTCGACGGCTACAGCTTTGGAAAACATCGACACGATCAGGAACTGCCCGATACAGATGATCCTGAACATCTGGCGAGGGCGAGGCAGGCAACCGATTACGTCAACCAAGCCGCTAGTGGCAACCGATATGCGCAAAATCCGTTTGCAGGTCTGTCTCGTGATCAGTTGGCACTGATCGCTTATGACGACAGTGGCGGCTACACGATCAATGAGCGCCACGCGGCTTGGTCTGAAAGTCATCGTCTGAAATCCGAGTGGGCTGAAGGAGCAGTCACTCGCGCCCAGTTAGAAAGTGCTCAAACGGGGCGAATCCCGGTCTTCCTCACAGAAGTGCTGAGCTTTTATAGAGCGCTGCCTAAAATCGAGCAGGTTCAGGACTGCTATCCAGGCGATTACGAAGCAGAGCTTTTGGAGAAAATTCGCGTGGAGCTGAGTCGGCCCAATGACGAGGCGCCGGAGCTGGCGAAGCGGGGATTGAATCTGTATGACATTCTGGCGAGCATCGCGATGCCAGAGAAAAAGGAGGCTGAAGCCAAGCGTGAGCAGTCTGTAAAACAGCACTCTGTGCAGGCGTCAGCCCCGTCCTCTGTTTCTGATAAACCTACGGTGGTATCTGATACTGATTCGGCGTCGACATCTAAGACGAACAACTAATCTCCAAATGCTTCCCCCAATCCGGCGGCCGCTGTGCATAACTTTCCATCCCTGCCTGCTCCTCGAACGGCTTGCACAGCACTTGGTGCAGGCGGCGGACTTCGGTGTAATCGCCTTGTTCGGCGGCTTCGATGGCGCGTTGCGCCAGGTAGTTGCGCAGCACGTAAAGCGGGTTGACGGCGTGCATCCGGGTGCGGCGGTCATCCTGACTGCTGGCAGGGTCGCGGGCGATGCGGGCTTTGTAGGCGTCGGCCCAGGCGTCGAAGCCGCGCATGTCGACAAAGTCATCGCGCAGGCTTTGAACGGCGACGTCAGCAGCGTCTTCGCCCAGACGGCGGAAGAACAGGCTGTAGTCGACGCCGCTGTTCTGCATCAGTTGCAGCAGGCGGGCGATGAGGTCGGCGTCGTCGTCTTCGGCGGTGGTCAGGCCCAGACGGCGGCGCATCAGGTCCAGGTAGTGGGCCTGATACAGCGGCAGGAACAGGCCCAGTGCTTCGCGCAGGGGCTCGACTTCGATGAACGGCGTGAGGGCCTGCGCCAGTGCGCTGAGGTTCCATTGGCCGATGGGGACCTGATTGCTGAAGGAGTAGCGGCCTTCATGGTCGGAATGGTTGCAGATGAAGTGCTGATCGAAATCGTCCAGGAATGCGAACGGGCCGAAGTCGAAGGTGATGCCCAGAATCGACATGTTGTCGGTGTTCATCACCCCGTGACAGAAGCCATAGGCCTGCCATTTGGCGATCAGCTCGGCTTGCCGTTCGACAATCGTGCGGAACATCGCCAGATACGGTTCAGGCTGCTGGAGGCATTCGGAGTAATGCAGTGACAGCACGTGGTCAGCCAGCGTTTTCAGGGCGTCATGCTGCTGGGTGTAAAAGAAATATTCGAAGCTGCCGAAGCGCACATGGCTTCGGGCCAGTCGCAGCACCATGGCCGCGCGCTCCTGGGTTTCGCGCCACACGGGCGTGCTCGAGCCGATGACGCAGCCTGCGCGGCTGGTTGGGATGTTCAATGCATGCAGCGCTTCGGACGCCAGGAACTCGCGAATCGAGGAGCGCAGCACCGCGCGGCCGTCGCCCATGCGCGAGTAGGGTGTCTGCCCGGCGCCTTTGAGGTGCAGGTCCCAATGCTCGCCGGCGTCGTTGTAGACCTCGCCCAGCAAGAGTCCCCGCCCGTCGCCCAGGCGTGGGTTATACGAACCGAACTGATGGCCTGAGTACACCATCGCCCGTGGGTCCGCTTCGGCCCAGAGTTTGTGCCCACTGAACAGCTCGGCAAACACCGGATCCTCGGCCTGGGCGGGGTCCAGGTCCAACAGCCCGAGGGCCGCATCGCTGGCCACCACCAGGCGGGGTTCAGCGATGGGCTCGGGCAGTACGGACGTGGAGAACGTATCGCCCAGGCGGGCGAAACGGTTGTCGAAGGTCAGGGCGTCGAGGGCTTTCAAAGCGAGCCTCCAGCAGAATGTGCGAAACCCATTCTGCGGGCAATGCGCCGATCAGTCGAGCTTGGCTTCCGGCGGCTCCGGCACATCCTTCGGTGCGGGGGGCACCACCGTCGATGCAGGCGGTGCGATTGCCTTGGTGTCTTGATCGACGGGCACCATTTTGTATTCCTGGCCCTGCATGTTCTTGAGGTACACCTCCATCTGCCGGAACGAGATGTTGATGTGCTGCTTCTTGAACTCCTTGTTGATGAACCGATTGATCTCGTCGAGCACCGGGTTGCGATCGCCCAGGTCGCGGACGTGCATGCGCAGTTCGTGGTCCAGCGTGCTTTCGCCGAAATTCAGGAAGTAGACGATAGGCTCCGGCTCTTTGAGAACGCGAGGGTTTTCGCGGGCGGCCTGCAACAGCAACTTGCGCACCAAGTCCAGATCGGAGCCGTAGTCCACACCCAGCTTCAGGGTGACGCGGGTGATGGTGTCGGTCAGCGACCAGTTGATCAGTTGGCCGGTGATGAACGTCTTGTTCGGAACGATGATGTCCTTGCGGTCGAAATCGGTAATGGTAGTCGCGCGAATGCGGATTTTGCTCACCGTGCCTGACAGGTTGCCGATGGTAATGGTGTCGCCGATCCGTACCGGGCGCTCGAACAGGATCATGATGCCGGAGATGAAGTTCGCGAAGATCTCCTGCATCCCGAACCCGAGGCCGACCGACAGGGCCGCCACCAGCCATTGCAGCTTGTCCCAACTCACGCCCAGCGCAGAGAGTGTCGAGACGAACCCGACGCCCGCGATGATGTACGACAGCAGTGTGGTTGTCGCGTAGGAACTGCCCTGTTTCAGGTTCAGCTTCGACAACACGAACACTTCCAGCAAGCCGGGGAGGTTGCCCGCCAGCACGAAAGTGATGCCGATGATCACCAGTGCGCCGATGAGGTCCCCAAGGCTGATCGGCACCATGCTGGTGTTGGTGCCGGTTCCGGTGGTGTATTCGTACAGGGTGATGTTGTCCAGGTAGGAGAACACGGTGATCAGGTCGGCCCACACCAGATACAGCGCGCCGATGAAACCCGCGATCAATGCCAGACGAATCAGGCGCAGGGATTGTTGGTTGACCTGCTCGATGTCCAGTGTCGGCTCCTCGACCAGGGTTTCGCCTTCACCTGCGTCCTTGGCGGCCTGACGCTTGGCCAGGGCCCGCTGGTAGGCCAGACGCCGTGCGGCGACGCCCAGGCCGCGCACGAATGCGGCCTCGATGACCAGCCAGAGCATCAGCAGGTAGAGGGTGTCGATCAACCGGTCGCTGAGCTTCAGCGCGGTGTAGTAGTAGCCGAAACACACCGCCAGGAACAACGCGACCGGCAGGGCGGTGAACGCCAGGCCGACGGCCCGGCGGAACAGTGACGCGTTTTCGTGGGTCGGGCTGGTCAGCAACAGACGGGCGAGCAGCCAGGTCATCAGGGCGTAACAAGTCAGCACCACTGCAATACCGATGACGTCATCGGCCAGCGCGGACGGCTCGTGTTCGGCGACCGCCACCACAGTCACTAGAGCCAGCACCACCAGGCCCAACCGGCGTATCCAGCCACGCAGGAATTCCACCTGGGACTTTTCCCAGCGGAAATGCAGTTGCGCCACGCCACCGGGCGCCAGGATGCGGTAGGCGGTATAGAACACCAGCCAGGCCAGCGAGATCTGCATGAGCGCCGCGCCGAGATTGACGTTCTGTTCCCGGGCGTCGATCTGCAACGCCAGCGCGCAGGTGGCCAGCGCCAGCGACAGTGGCATGGCAAGGAGGATGTTGATAATGATCGCCAGCGGTGTTTGCCACTGCCGATCCCGCTTGAAGTGGCCAATGTCACCGTGCAGGCGGTTGAGCTTGTCGTACAGCGCCTTGCGCTTCCACATCAGCACGCCAATCACCAGCAGCAACGGCAGGAAGATCAACGGGCGCTGGGTCAGGCCATCGGCCAGTTCGCTGACGGTGGAGGTCCAGGGCAAGGTGGAGATCTGTTTCATCAGCCGCGGCTTGACACGCTCGAACCATTCGAAATCCAGCGGCTTGTTGCTGGGAATCCAGAACATTTGTTCATCGAGGGTCTGACGCAGGTTGATCGCCGTGCTGACGAGCTGTTTCTGGTTCAGTTGCAGGGTGATGGATTCATTGAGCAGCGCGCTCAATTCACGGTTAAGCCGCTCCAGCAGATCGCTGCGGGTGGTGGCGAGGTCGAGCAAGGCCTTGCGCAGGGCAGGGGTAACGTCCTCAGGCTTCTGCGTGGCCAGCAGCGTGTCAACGTAACTCGCCGGGTTGCTCATCTGCTCGCGCTGCTGATTGACCTCGAACTGATACAGCCGAATGTCGGCAATTTCATCGGCCAGCCCGCTGTCGAGCTTGAGCTTGGGCAGCGCCTGTTTCTGTTTGTAGAGGATCTTGGAGAGCAGCAGGCTGCCGCTCAAAACGTTGATCTGCTCATCTAGCGCGGCGTCGGTCTGCGTGATGGCGTCCAGTTGGGTTTTCGTCTTGAGGTTCTGCTGGGTCAGCTCGTTGAGGCGGTCGGTGCCCCGCAACAGGTAGTCGGACAGCTTGAGGTTGGCCGCGCTCTCGCTGGCGAGCAGGCTGCTGCCACCGGCTTTTTGTGCTTCGATCGACAGTTGGGTCACGGTTTCCTGCGACTGCGCGCGACGCTTGTCATTGATCAGCGTCTGCAGGTCCTGGATTTCCTGGTCCTGACGGCTCACCTTTTCAGTCAACAGGTCATGCTGACTGCCACCCAAGTCCTGCAATTGACTGTTGCCGGCCAATTCCTGACGTCGCAGGGCAATCAGCGCATTGATCGATGCCAGCTCTGCATTCAACTGGTTGCGCTGGTCGGAACTGATTGCTTTGCCGCCGTCCTTACCGGATTTGAGGATGCCGTTGATGGTCTGAATGCGCGTCTGAGCGTTGCTGATTTCGGCCTGCGCGCGTTCCGGGCGCGTCTGGGCAGTGATCGTCAGGCTGTTGGCATCGTTCAGGGCTTTCTGCAAGTCGGCTTGTTGAGCGCTGCGCTGGCTGAGCATCTGCTCAAGCTGGGGGACATCCAGATTGGCGTAGCGCTGGGCAACCGGGATCACCTTGCTGGCTTTGAGTTTGGCGAGTTCGCGCTGGTTTTCGGTGGTCTGCCGAGGGGCATCCGTCAATTGCTTCTTCAGGTCCTCCAGCTTTTGCTGGTTGTCCTTTTGGCTGGCGAGGAAACCGAGCGTCTGTTCCAGCACCTGTTGCAGGGCCTTTTGATCATCGGCGGACAGTTTGCGATCGGCGATCTTGTCCAGGCTTTGCTGAACGGCTTCGGCCGAAGGTGGAGGGGTGTCGGCGGCGAAGGCCGGGACGTTGAACAGGCAAAGCCCCAGCAAGGCTGAGGCACAAAAATTACGCAGCAGGAACATAGACACCGGGCTGGACGATCAGGAAATGTGAGCAGTTTAGAGGAACAACCCGGGGGCCGGGCGGGTTCCTTCCGGGAATCTGACGCCCACTTTAAGGATCTTGTTCCCTTCCATCACGGCGACTGTCCAGATAGTTCCATTCCATTCGACCTGGTCGCCAACGATTGGCGCGCCGCGATTCTTCTGAATGATGAACTGGCTCAACGGCATGTCTGGGTCCAGACCGTCGAGTTTCAAACCGTACAATGCCGCGACAGCCCCGAGCTGAGCGTCTCCTTCGAGGACGAAGTCGCCGAAGAAGCGCAGATCCAGACCTCGCTGCGGGGCCTGGCTGAACAGTTTGCCGAGGGCGGGCAGGTCATGTTCATGGCCGATGACGCACAGCAAGTCGCCCGTTTCCAGCACCGTACTACCCGACGGATGGAGCAGTTGCTGACCGCGAAACAGCGCAGCGATCCGCGTACCTTCCGGCATTTTCAGCTCGCGAAGTGCTGCGCCGATGCACCATTTTTCCGCACCGAGGCGATAAACGAACAGCTCCCACTCGCTGGTCACGTGCACCTCGAGCGCGGCGCGGGAGATAGGTGCTGGGTCCGGCGGTACCGTGACCTTCAGCCATTTGGCCATCCACGGCAGGCTCGTGCCTTGGACCAGCAGCGAAACCAGAACGATGAAGAATGCCAGGTTGAAGTAGAGTTGGGCATGAGGGAGCCCGGCCATCAGCGGGAAGACGGCGAGAATGATCGGCACCGCGCCGCGCAGGCCGACCCAGGCGATGAATGCCTTCTCGCGGCCGTGGAATACGCGGAAGGGAAGCAGCCCGGCCAGCACCGACAGCGGGCGCGCTACCAGGATCATCCACAGCGCCAGCCCCAGGGCGGGCAGTGCGATCGGCAGCAGATCGTGGGGTGTGACCAGCAGCCCGAGCACCAGAAACATGCCGATCTGCGCCAGCCAGGCCATGCCGTCGAGCATGTGCAGAATGCCGTGGCGGCTACGGATCGGTTTGTTGCCCAACACCAGACCACACAGGTAAACCGCCAGAAAGCCGCTGCCATGGATGGCGTTGGTCAGGGCAAAGATGGTCAGGCCGCCCGCGATCACCAGGATGGGGTAGAGGCCATTGGCTAAGTTGATGCGATTGACCAATTGCAGCATCAGCCAGCCACCGCCAAGACCGACCAGGGCGCCGATGCCGAACTCCTGCACCAGGTGCCCCAGCAGGCTCAAGTGCAGGCCGGTCTGACCTTTGGCCAGCATGTCGATCAGGGTCACGGTGAGGAACACCGCCATCGGGTCGTTGCTGCCGGATTCGATTTCGAGGCTGGCGGTCACCCGTTCGTTCAGGCCCTTGCCGCCCAGCAGCGAGAACACCGCTGCGGCGTCCGTGGAACCGACGATGGCACCGATCAGCAAGCCCTGAATGATGTTCAGGTCAAACAGCCATGCCGCGACCATGCCGGTGAGCCCCGTGGTGATCAGCACGCCGACCGTGGCCAGCGATAACGCAGGCCAGAGCGCTACTCGGAAACTCGCCACCCGAGTGCGCAGCCCGCCATCGAGCAGGATGACGGCCAGTGCGAGGTTGCCGACCAGGTAGGCCGTCGGGTAGTTGTCGAAAATGATGCCGCCGCCGTCGACGCCCGCCACCATGCCGACCGCCAGGATGATCACCAGGATGGGAATGCCCAGGCGTGATGACAGAGAACTGACCAGAATACTCGCGGCCACCAGCAACGCGCCGATCAGAAACAGGCTGTTGATGGTCGTGGCATCCAAGGGCGGTACTCCAGACAAAAAGCAGAATGAGCGCATCCGAAGACTGACATGCAGCCGACGTGCCAATGGATTTAACCCGTTGAATTAGTGGGCTGTCAAAGGCTTATGACTGTCGATGTCCAGAGGACAGGGATTAGGGGACGATTTGGGTGAGCTCCGTTCGCCATCAGCAATGCTCGACTTCGAGTGCGGTGCGTATCTATCACACATCGACGGATTGAGGCACCCCGGAGCTTCCAATGACTGCGCCCGCCTCTCACAAACCCGCAGGATAAATAGCTACCACCTACCATCGATTCCACCTGATTACGTGCATGGCTTTGATCGCTACCAAGGACCGGAAGCCATGCATGTCTCTACCCCACAACTTTCCACGGCCGCGTTTGATGGCCTGGGCTATCTGGCGTTGCGTGAACGCGCCGCAGCTTTCATACGCAATTACCCAGACATCTACACCCTCGCGTATCAGGCCGCACGGCATATTCTTGAAAAGCATACCGGGAATAAGTCATTTAACCCGGCGAGGGTGTATTGGCATCGTTTTTCGGGAGCGAGCAATAGCTCCCGCACGTTCACCGGCTGGCAACACGGAGGGCGGCCTTCGCAATCGTTGACGTTGATCGAATTGGTCATGCACCGGTTCAGCGCCGCTGACCAGGATGCGCCGGATGACTTGAACGTCTACAGCGGCTTTTACACAGTGGGCGCTGATGGGGTGCGTTATGACGAGCAGAATGAAGTCCCGATGCTGCCCAGTGACGTGCTGCGCGACTTCTGGACGATGGATTTCGCGAGTGCGTGCAAGCACAAGGTCGAAGCGTTCTGGCGCGAACATGGCGATGAGTTCTGTGCGTTCACCAAGGCCCGGTTGCTGGCGTCAGCAGGCGTTGCACTCAGCAAAAGGCAGTTGGCACCGGATGATTTTCAGGCTGTCCTGGCGGCAGTCACGGGCGGCGATGACCCGCGCGTGACCTGGGCGATGCTGCAAACGCGCAATCGCGCCAATCATCGAGGGTCGGTCCATGTGTTCGAGCTTGCCGGGCACGCAGCGCGGGACATGCTTTATATCCGCAGCGGGTCTGGGCGCGTGATTGTGTATCAGGCCGACGCCCGCCCCGCGTTTCGGTGCTTTGACGACGATCACGCTTTGGGTCGCTGGATAACGGCACAAATGTCCGATCCGGCGTCAAAGGCAGCGCTTGCCTCACACTTCGTTCGAGGCCAAGCGCAGCAGACAGATTTTGCCAAGAAGGTATCCCGAGCAGGAAATCGGGCGATCAATATGCCTGCCCCCGGACAGGCCGCGAGCACCTGGGTTTTCGAACAGCTACGAGACCGTGCCCAGGAAGAAATGCGAGAGGACGTGCATACGCTGCTGACCGGCAACGCGAGCCTGCGCAAGCAAATGTGGATCGGTTATCTGGGGGCGTTCATTCAGGTGGCCGGGGCATTTGCGCCCATTGGTTGGCCCGTCGCACTGACCCTGGTCGGAGCAGGCGTCGCGAGCATTGGTTTGAACATCGATCAAGCGATCAACGGGCGCACTGCACCACTTCGGAAGTCGGGGGTGGTGGGCGCCATCGTCAATTCCATCTATCTGCTGTTCAATCTGCCTTTATTGGCCGACATCCGCGGTCTGGCAACCTCCATCTCGCAGTTGGAACATGAAGCGGTGGACGGGTTGGAAGCGTTGGAAGCGTTGGAAGGGAACGCCATCTTGCCGCCCGCAACTTCGCTGACCGATGCCTCCCCTTACCGGGGGATTCATGTACTGGAAAACGGCGAAAACTGGATCAGTTTGAATGACCGTTCGTTTCGGGTGCAGTACGTTGCGGACTTGAAACTCTGGTTCATCGTCAACCCGGACAACCCATTCTCGTTCAGCGGCGCGCATCTGGTTCGATTCAATGAGGCCAATGAATGGGAACTGGTCGGCGCGCCGGGCCTGCGCGGCGGGGGTTCCATGGAGCCGAGCGGCAGTGTGCCGCCCCCCTTCGAGCGTGTGACGTCGTCGTTCTGGGACACCTACATGCAATTCAATGTGTCAGAGGAGCGGCGATTGTCCGAGGTCGGCAATCAACGCCAGGAGTCGCTGACGAGCATTTACGAAGTCGTTGAGGACGATAGCGTGTTCACTGATTCAGAAGGTGATGAGGTTGCCATCGACAGCTTTGGCGAAAAGCACCGCATCTTTAAAACCGCTCACGATTGGTTCGGGGGGACTATCACGCTGTTCACAAGGGATGAAGACGCCTACAACGTGTTCTTGCGCACCGGCGCGCGCAAAGGGCCTGATCAGGTTGGCGTCATAAGCCGTCTGCTCGAAGACCTTGCTGAAGTCGGTCACAACAATGACGTGCCGTTATACAGAGGCGGCAGCGGGCATCGCGGCACCTCGGGGCAGGCCTTTCGCGATGGCCAGTTCAAGGCAGGCGACGTGCTTGTGAACACCGACTTCACTTCATTCAGTGAGAATCCGTACATCAGTCGAGTGTTCGCGAGCAGCCAAGCGGGTGCGGCGTCAGAAAGCTTTATGGGCGACGTTTCTTTCGACAACACCTCAATCGTGTTCGAATTACCTGCCAAGCAGTATTTGAGCGCCACCCCCATCAGCCCGTTTTCCGTGAGCCCCGAGGAGGTCGAGTCAGTATTTGTGCCTGGCAACTACTTCGAGATTCAGCGCGTTCAGGAGGTGATGGGTACCGGGTATCGTTTCATGAACGTGCAGCTCAAGCAGATACCCCTGGAGCAGGTGACTGGGGCTGTGTACGACTTGCGCACGGGCATGCCTTTCAGCCGTGACCAGTTCGCCGCCAGGCTGGGGGCAGGTGCTGAAACGCTTGTTGACAGCTTATTCCCGCCTGCGACCTCTTAAGCCCCTTCAAAACCACTGATCTTGCATCGACAGACAGAGGTCGTCCCGCGCCTGCAGAATGGCCAGCTCGTGATGACAGGCTGGAATCTCCCAGGTCAGGAAGTACCGGGCGGCCTGCAGCTTGCCTTTGTAGAACGCGACGTCGCCCTCGCTTGCTGTCCTAAGCCCTTCTTCTGCACGGATCGCTTGCTCCAGCCAGCGCCAACCGATGACGGTATGACCGAAGGCTTTCAGGTAAAGCGCTGAGTTGGCGAGCGTGGCGGTGGTCTTGCCTTGGGCCAGGTCGGTCAACAGATCCAGCGTGACGGCCTGCAGGCGCGCAACCAGTTGTTCCAGAGGCTGACGCAGCGCGCTCAGCGAAGCATGCTTTTGAGCGCGTTGACACGTGTCTGCGATCAGGCGAATCAGTTGTTTGAGGCCGGCGCCGCCGTTCTGCGCCAGCTTGCGTCCCAGCAGGTCCAGTGACTGGATGCCGTGAGTGCCTTCGTGAATCGGATTCAGGCGGTTGTCGCGGTAATACTGCTCTACCGGATACTCGCGGGTATAGCCATGGCCGCCAAGAATCTGGATCGCCAGCTCGTTGGCTTTCAAGCAAAACTCCGAGGGCCAGGATTTGACAATGGGCGTCAGCAGGTCCAGCAATTCATGTGCTTGTTTGCGTTGGTCCTCGGTTTCGCCGGTTTGCGTGTCGTCGAACAGGCGTGCGGCATACAGTCCCAGGTCGAAAGAGCCTTCGACGTAGGCTTTCTGCGTCAGCAGCATGCGTTTCACATCAGCGTGTTGAATGATCGAAACCGGCGCGCTTTCAGGGTTCTTGCTGTCGGGCAGACGGCCTTGCGGACGCTCGCGTGCATACTCCAGCGAGTACAGATACCCGGCGTAACCCAGCATGACTGCGCCCATGCCGACGCCGATCCGGGCCTCGTTCATCATCTGAAACATGTAGCTCAAACCGCGGTGTGGCTTGCCAATCAGATAGCCTGTGCAGTGGCCGTTGTCACCGAAGTTCAGGGCGGTCGATGTCGTGCCACGCCAGCCCATTTTGTGGAAAAGCCCCGCCAACACCACGTCATTGCGCGCGCCGAGACTGCCGTCATCCTTGACCAGGAACTTCGGCACGATGAACAGTGAAATCCCTTTCACACCAGGCGGTGCGTCAGGAAGCTTGGCCAGCACCAGATGCACAATGTTTTCCGATAATGGATGGTCACCGCCCGAAATGAAAATTTTGTTGCCGCGCAGCCTGTAAGTCCCGTCGTTGGCGGGTTCTGCGCGGGTGCGTATGTCCGACAGCGAGGATCCTGCGTGAGGCTCGGTCAGTGCCATGGTGCCGAAGAACCGGCCCTCGAGCATCGGCTGCAGGAAGCGTTGTTTTTGCTCATCGCTGCCAAAGTTTTCGATCAGGTTAGCAGCGCCCATGGTGAGAAACGGGTACGACGCCGTGGCGGCGTTTGCCGCTTGGAAATGCGCAAAGCACGCTTGAGAGAGCAGCGTGGGCAGCTGCATGCCGCCCGCCTCGAAGTCCCGCGCCGCGTTGAGAAAACCCGCCTCCAGAAAGGCGTCGACTGCCGGTTTCACCTCAGGGATCAACACCGCTTCGCCGTTCTCGTAGCGGGGCTCGTTCTCGTCGTTCTTGCGGTTGTGTGACGCAAAGAATTTCTCAGCGATCGTCCGCGCGGTGGAGAGGGCTGCATCGAAGGTCTCGCGACTGTGCTCCGCAAAGCGCTCCCGCCGCGTGAGCCCCTCGGCGTCTAGCATTTCGTAGAGTTCGAAAGCCAGATTGCGAGAACTGAGCAACATTTCGGACATGGCAGCGCACCTTTAACTGATGTGCGTTTGAGTCTAGGGAAGCAGGGAGGGGGTGAACAGGAAGATTGATTTGGGTGATGGAGCGATAGAACGAGGCGGTGTCTGATGCAGTTGCTGCTCCAGTCATCTGACTGCTTGAACGGCTGGACACTGCGGCTGGGGAATGTGCAGGACTGTAGAGCGCGCTTGCCCGCGATTGCGTTTTGCCAGACACCATTGCGGTGTCATGACTCACGCATCGCGGGCAAGCGCGCTCCTACACCGGGGCATCGTTGTTCAGCCGATAGTCATCAGGCTCGCATTGCCCCCTGCTGCTGCGGTGTTGACGCTCAGTGCGCGCTCGATCACCAGGCGTTCCAGTCGCTGACCAATTGATTCGCCTATCCCTCTTTCGGCAGTCGTTTGAAGACCTCTTCGCCACTGGGCGGATCATACAGTCTTGAGCTTATCAACTTTGGGGGAGTGGGGGCTGGCCTGTTGGAGAGGCGCTGTCCTACATCACCGGACGAATCGCCCGGCATTCAGCAATGGGTAAAGACGTTATCAACGCACCACTTGATTGTCGGCTTCTTTGACGGTGGGCGTTGAGCATGAAAAAGGTTATCCCAAGGGCTAGTGCGCGGCACTATTCGCTGAACTCCATAGAAAGTCCGCTCTTCGCAGCATTTGAGGTAGAGCGGGCGTTGGCAAACCCATATGACCTCGAAGGGTTAGTCGAGCTGATTGACGACGCTCATATCGCGTTGAGTGACTGCCGGTTGGAGTATCACAAGCGTTCAATTCTTGAGCGGATGGAACGAGCTGAGTGGTTGTTGGTGACCGACCGGCCTTTCAAACCGCTGAAAATCTCCGAGCTGACAGGGACCGCAAAATTCAACCTTCGCTCGCTTTCGGTGGCCCCGGCGTTGCACGTTGCCAAAAGAATGACTCTGACAGGCGGTCCCGGACGATGGGTGACAAAAGGCATTGAATATGACACGGCGAGAAACGCGGTGTTTTTTGCTGCCAACTGGCTGACTTCAAGAGGCGATGAAGGGCGCATGTTTTTGAGCGAGGGTAAGGATTACGCGAACACTTCCAGAACAGTAGTTCAGGAGTGGCAACCTCTCATGGATGGGCAAATGCATCTACGAGATAAATCAGTGTCTCGCTATTACGGCGAGCAGCGCCGCATAGGACAGCAGTTTGTTGAGGCTGAGGATCACTGGCAGATTTCAGGTACTTCTTGGCACTGGCGACCGACGATAGGGAACATTACTTATGAGTTGAAAGGAGAATAGGCAGGTGCGTCAGTTGAACATTTCTGCACGAGCGGTTTTTTGGGGGTGGGGGATGTTTGATGCGATTTACATCGCCCGTTACGTTTTTTTGAGCATTGCCGCGGGCAGGATCCCCTATGTGAGTGACCTTCAGAATGGCTTGGTGTTGATCTCGGATCACGGGGTGTATGCCAAGGCGCTGGCGGCGTTGTCTTGGGGCTTTGAGGTATCGATTATTCTCAGCTGTTTCTTGTTTCTAGGGCGATGGCGAGCGGCACTGTGGCTAGGGTGGGCTCAGATACCCTTTCGTCTGGTTCTGGTGGTCCCTTCCGTTTCTATCATCTTCATGGGGTCTGACATCGTTGAGCGGTACGGCGTCGTCCTTATGCTGCTTTTGGTTGTCCTGTCTGAGTGTTTGAAGGGCTGGACGTTGTGGGTTGCTCGCAAGCATTCGTTGTAACGAAAAGTGGGCAGGAGCTTCTCGGAAATACCTCTTCTCTCCAGAAAGGGAGGCCTGCTCAAACAACTGTAGGAGCGTGGCTTGTCCCGCGATCTGGCGCGCAGCGGCAGCGAAATCAGGCAACGTCGATATGCCGGCCATACCGGATCAACTGACCTAACTGCCGCTGCGCCCCAAATGGCATGGCAAGCCGCGCTCCTACAGGTTTACGCTTCGGATCCTTACCCGATAGTCATCAGGCTCGCATTGCCCCCTGCTGCTGCGGTGTTGACGCTCAGTGCGCGCTCGATCACCAAACGCTCCAATGCAATGCCGGTTTCGCCTTTGGGGATGCCCTGCACGCCGACGATGGCACCGCTGCGCTGCGCAACCTGCTCGCAGATCGCGCGCAGCTGATCGGAGTCGCCATGGTGGAGCACCGCCTCGATTGCGACGTCGTCCTTGTTCCAGTCATTGACCAGCTTGAGGCGGCCTTGCACCTCTTTGGGCAGGCGTTTGTAGAGTGGCTTGCCTACTTCGTTATCGGGAACGATCGCCGTGCCCCCAACTGCCAGGACAGCCGCCAGTTGGGTCAGCAAGTCGGCCTCGTCATCGGCCAGGCACAACACATGCTCCCGTGGCAGAAGGGTATAGCTGTTGCGCTCGCCGGTCGGGCCTGCGAGCAGGCGGGTAATGCCGCTTTGCGATTGCTCGGTGAACTGCGAAATCACACTTACCAGTTCCGACAGTTGTTGGCTGGTCGCCCAGGCTTTCAATGCGTTGAGCGGCTTGAGCAGGGTCTCACGCAGGCGAGTGTCCGGCGCAACCCCGGCATCACGAGTAGCAAAGGATTTCTGCACGGCATCGGCAGGACGTGTCGACAGCAAGCGGTACAGATACAGCGGGCCGCCCGCCTTCGGGCCCGTGCCAGAGAGGCCTTCGCCGCCAAACGGTTGCACCCCGACCACGGCGCCGACGATGTTGCGGTTGACGTACATGTTGCCCGCATTGACCGAGTCGATCACCTTGGCGATGGTTTCGTCGATGCGGGTGTGCACGCCGAGTGTCAGGCCGTAACCCGAGGCGTTGATCTGGCCGATCAACTGATCCAGTTCTTTGCGCTTGTAGCGAACAACGTGGAGCACTGGTCCGAAGATTTCGCGTTGCAGTTCATCGAAGCTTTCCAGTTCGATCAAGGTCGGCATCACGTAGGTGCCGCGTTTGATCTCGTCACTGTCCGCGATGGCGACCTGATACACGGAACGGCCTTTGTCGCGCATGGCCTGGATATGTTTCTCGATACCGGCCTTGGCCTCGGCATCGATTACCGGCCCGATGTCCACTGCCAGCCGCTCCGGATTGCCCAGACGGCTTTCCGCCATGGCGCCCTTGAGCATTTCGATGACGCGGTCCGCGGAGTCTTCCTGCAGGCAGAGCACGCGCAAGGCCGAGCAGCGTTGGCCCGCACTGTCGAAGGCTGAGGACACGACGTCGATGACCACTTGTTCGGTCAGTGCCGAGGAGTCGACGATCATTGCGTTCTGCCCGCCGGTTTCGGCGATCAGCGGGATCGGGCGGCCCTGTGCGTCAAGGCGCCCGGCGATGTTGCGTTGCAGCAAGCGAGCGACCTCGGTCGAACCGGTAAACATCACCCCTTTGACCCGTTCGTCGCCGACCAGTCGAGCGCCGACGGTCTCACCACGGCCCGGCAGCAGCTGCACCACGCCTTCGGGAATGCCGGCTTCCAGCAGAATGCGTACGGCTTGCGCAGCCACCAGCGGCGTCTGTTCAGCAGGCTTGGCCAGCACGGGGTTGCCTGCTGCCAATGCCGCCGCGACTTGACCGCTGAAGATGGCCAGAGGGAAGTTCCATGGGCTGATGCACACCACCGGCCCCAGCGGACGATGCGCATCGTTGCTGAAATCATTGCGCGCCTGTACGGCGTAATAGCGCAGGAAATCCACAGCCTCGCGCACTTCTGCGATGGCGTTGGCGAAGGTTTTACCGGCTTCGCGAGCCAGCAAGCCCATCAGGGGCTGGATGTCAGCCTCCATCAGGTCAGCGGCGCGCTCCAGGATAGCGGCGCGCTCGGCGGGGGGAGTCGCCTGCCAGATCGGTCCTGCACTCAGGGCGCTCAACAGGGCGTTGTCGACATCTTGTAGGCTGGCTTCCTGAACATGACCGACCACATCACGCAGATCGGAAGGGTTCAGCACCGGTGTGGCTGCCCCCGCGCTGACTGGGCTGCCCAGCATCGGCAGGGCTTTCCAATCGTTGTGTGCGGTGGCGAGCAGGGCAGAAGACAGCGACGCCAGCCGATGTTCGTTGGCCATGTCGATACCCGCCGAGTTGGGGCGCTCGCTGCCATACAGATCCCGTGGGAGGGGAATCCGCGGGTGCGGCAGCCCGAAACCGCCTTCTTGGGTGGCCATGCGTTCGATGCTGGAAACCGGGTCGGCCACCAGTTCCTGAATCGAGATCGACTGATCGGCAATGCGATTGACGAACGAGGTGTTCGCGCCGTTTTCCAGCAGGCGACGAACGAGATAGGCCAGCAGGGTCTCGTGGGTACCGACCGGCGCATACACGCGGCATGGACGGTTCAGCTTGCCCTCTGCAACCTTGCCCACCACCTGCTCGTACAAAGGCTCGCCCATGCCATGCAGGCATTGGAATTCATACTGGCCGGGGTAATAGTTCTGACCAGCGATGTGGTAGATGGCCGACAGCGTATGGGCGTTGTGGGTAGCGAATTGCGGGTAGATGACCTCGGGCACCGACAGCAGCTTGCGGGCGCAGGCGATATAGGACACGTCGGTGTACACCTTGCGCGTATAGACCGGGTAACCCTCCAGGCCTTCGACTTGGGCGCGTTTGATCTCGCTGTCCCAGTAGGCGCCTTTCACCAGGCGGATCATCAAGCGATGACGGCTGCGGCGAGCGAGATCGATCACATAGTCGATCACGTAAGGGCAGCGCTTCTGATAGGCCTGGATCACGAAGCCGATGCCGTTCCAGCCGGTCAGTTGCGGCTCGAAACACAAGCGCTCCAGGAGGTCGAGCGACAGTTCGAGGCGGTCTGCCTCTTCGGCGTCGATGTTCAGGCCGATGTCGTACTGTTTGGCCAACAGCGTCAGCGACAGCAGGCGGGGGTACAGTTCCTCCATGACCCGCTCGTATTGCGCACGGCTGTAGCGCGGATGCAGCGCCGAGAGCTTGATCGAGATTCCGGGGCCCTCATAGATCCCGCGTCCATGAGACGCTTTGCCGATGGAGTGGATCGCCTGCTCGTAGGAAGCCAGGTACTTCTGGGCGTCATGTTCGGTCAGCGCCGCTTCGCCGAGCATGTCGTAGGAATAACGAAAGCCCTTGGCCTCGAACTTGCTCGCGTTGGCCAGCGCTTCGCCGATGGTTTCACCGGTGACGAACTGCTCGCCCATCAACCGCATGGCCATGTCGACGCCCTTGCGGATCATGGGCTCGCCGGATTTGCCGATGATGCGGCTCAGGGAAGAAGTCAGACCTGCCTCATTGTGGGTGCTGACCAGCTTGCCGGTCAGCAGCAGGCCCCAAGTGGCTGCGTTGACGAACAGCGACGGACTGTTACCCAGGTGGGGTTGCCAGTTGCCGGTGCTGATTTTGTCTCGGATCAGGGCATCGCGGGTGCCTTTGTCCGGGATGCGCAACAACGCTTCGGCCAGGCACATCAGGGCAACGCCCTCCTGCGAGGACAGCGAGAACTCCTGCAGAAGGCCCTGGACGATTCCGGCCCGGCCGCCGGCGCTCTTCTGGTTGCGCAGCTTTTCGGCGATCGAAGCGGCAAGCTTGTGGGCCGCATCGGCCATCGGGGCCGGCAGGCGCGCCTGCTCGAGCAGCATGGGCACCACCTCAGGCTCGGGGCGGCGGTAGGCGGAAGTAATGGCGGCTCGCAGCACTGATTGCGGGAGGATGCTTTCGGCGAATTCCAGAAACGCTTGGTGATTGGTCTCTGCGGGCAATTCGCCCTGGTCTTCACCGTCCTTGCTCAAACCGTCGAGGTCACTCAGGGTTGCACCACTCTCGAGCTTCTCCAGGTAATTGAAAATGGCCTGTTTGATCAGCCAGTGCGGGGTCCGGTCGATGGACTGCGCAGCCGCTTTCAATCGCTCGCGGGTCGGGTCGTCGAGTTTGACACCCAGAGTGGTGGTCGCCATGTCTTGTCCTCATGAGAGCCACGGTGAGCGTGGCGATAACTGCCGCCAAGGGTAGCCCCGCACTTGGTGTGGTGCAACCGGGTGCAACCCATTTTTTCAAGATATTTCCTCGATGTTCGATGATGGCGCATCGTCGCGCCAAAAGAAGGCGCAGGCTATGTAGTACGCGGCTTTAACTTCCGTAGGTGGGGTCCGACTAGCATGGTTTGAGCAGAAAAGGTGCAACTCGCTGCCCGATTTGGGTTGCGCCTTCGCGGTTTGAGTCGCTAGCATGCCCGGCCTTGGTGCAACCCGTTGCTCCTGCCATAAAAACAACGCACGGACCCACACAATGAGCGTCAGCAATCCCACCTTGATCACGTTCGTGATCTACATCGCGGCGATGGTACTGATCGGGCTGATGGCCTATCGAGCCACTAATAACCTCTCTGATTACATCCTTGGAGGGCGCAGCCTGGGCAGCGTCGTGACCGCGCTGTCTGCGGGCGCCTCAGACATGAGCGGCTGGCTGCTCATGGGCCTGCCGGGTGCCGTTTACCTTTCGGGCCTGTCTGAAAGCTGGATCGCCATCGGGCTGATCGCAGGGGCCTACCTGAACTGGCTGTTCGTCGCAGGGCGGCTGCGTGTCCAGACCGAGCACAACGGCGATGCACTGACGTTGCCGGATTATTTTTCCAGTCGTTTCGAAGACGCCAGCGGACTGCTGCGGGTGATCTCAGCCATCGTGATTCTGGTGTTCTTCACCATTTATTGCGCGTCGGGCATCGTGGCGGGCGCGCGCCTGTTCGAGAGCACCTTTGGCATGTCATATGAAACGGCCCTGTGGGCGGGGGCAGCGGCCACCATCGCCTACACGTTCATTGGCGGCTTTCTTGCCGTGAGCTGGACCGACACGGTCCAGGCCACGCTCATGATCTTTGCACTGATCCTCACGCCGATTATCGTGCTGCTCGCAACTGGTGGCGTCGACACCACCTTCCTCGCCATCGAAGCGAAAGATCCGACGAGCTTCGATATGCTCAAGAACACCACCTTCATCGGCATCATTTCCCTGATGGGATGGGGGCTGGGGTACTTCGGGCAACCGCACATCCTGGCGCGTTTCATGGCGGCCGACTCGGTCAGGTCCATCGCCAACGCGCGGCGTATTTCCATGACCTGGATGGTCTTGTGCCTGGGTGGCACGGTCGCGGTGGGGTTTTTCGGGATTGCTTACTTTTCGGCGCATCCGGAGGTGGCCGGCCCTGTGACGGAGAACCATGAGCGGGTGTTCATCGAATTGGCCAAGCTGCTCTTCAACCCGTGGATCGCCGGGGTATTGTTGTCGGCCATTCTGGCAGCGGTGATGAGTACGCTGAGTTGTCAGTTGCTGGTCTGCTCCAGTGCGCTGACGGAAGACTTCTACAAGGCGTTCCTGCGCAAGCATGCCTCTCAGCGGGAGCTGGTCTGGGTCGGTCGCGCCATGGTGTTGCTGGTCGCGCTGATTGCCATTGCCCTGGCCGCTAATCCGGAAAACCGCGTTCTAGGGCTGGTGAGTTATGCCTGGGCCGGCTTCGGCGCCGCGTTCGGTCCTGTGGTTCTGATTTCGGTGGTCTGGAAAGGCATGACCCGCAATGGTGCTTTGGCGGGCATTCTCGTTGGCGCCATTACTGTCGTGGTGTGGAAGCAGTTCGCGTGGCTGGGGCTGTACGAAATCATTCCAGGCTTTCTGTTCGCCACTGTCGCGATCGTACTGTTCAGCACGCTGGGCAAAGGGCCGTCGCAAGGCATGGTCGAGCGCTTCGAAGCGGCTGAAAAGGAATACAAGACGGCCTGACTGGGCCTGTCGGAAATCCGGATGACGCCAATCCAGGCGTCATCCGGCCTTATCTGGGCCGCTGCCGAGCTTGCGCGCGAGAGTAGGCCGGGTGATGTTTCAGTTGGCGAAGCCCCTGGTTGCACCCCCTGTGCCTGCCACTAGCCCTTGTTGTGATCGGTATCCAGGTTGAAGAACATCACCTTCCCACCTTCGCTGGTGTAGCCCGTGTTGTCCTGGGTGTAGACACCTGCCTTGAAATACAGCTGCTCAGCCCGCCAACTTGCGCTGATGCGGTCGTTCCAGACCCTGTCGCCCGCCCGCACCGCCAGCAATCCTGCCTTGTTCAAATGGATGACGTACTTGAACGTTTCATTGAGCCGAATGCCCTCAGCGACGGTGATGACTCGGGCTTTCTTGTCGTTGGGGTGAAACCTCACCTTGGCCACGATGCTGCCGTCTTTCGTAGCGTCTTTATATTGATATTCGAGCTTGAGCAACGGCTGATTGCTTTCGTACACATGAATCTGGCCAATCACCACGCGGCCGGAAGAGGGGACCTGCAGCACCTTGAGCTTGGCATTCAAAAAGTTGTCGGCGTCGGGGTAGTACCAGTTGTGCAGTTCGCCGTTGGACCAGGTTTCCCGTAATTCGCTGCGCGGATAAATGGCGTTGGCGGTCTTGCTTCCCGTCACGGGGGCCCAGAAGGTGATATTCGCCCCGCTGGAGGTGAAGTATTTGCCGTCATAGCCTTGAAGCAGTTGCTTGGTTTCAATAGTTGCGGGGGGCGAGCCCACTGGAATGCTCAGATTCCAAGTTCCCAAATCGATCATTTTTCAGTCGTCCGTTCATGTCTCATTGCCAGTAAACGCGTCTGGCGCTAGGGTTTGAGGGGCGACCCTTATACGTTTCGTCTTGTCGGTTGTTAAATCGAATCCGTCAAACGGATGAAACCAAAGTGCTGTCACTTTCGTCGAATGGCACGTCCTCAGGGGGCTCCAGCACCTTGACCGTTAGTCGGGTCGCGCGATTGATCTAGATAGCAAAAGGATGGCCTTCCTACACTTTTTGGCATTCGGGGCTAGAGTAGATGCCAATCAGAGAAGGACTGGAACCCTCTCACCTAGCAGTAACGTGAATGAGTAGCAGCATGGAATGCGTGCAAACCCAGCCACCAAATGGCAAGTCAGTGTTGTTGGTCGTGGATGACTATCCGGAGAATCTCGTCACGATGCGGGCGGTCCTGCAGCGTCAGGACTGGGAAATCGTGACGGCCAGTTCAGGCATGGAAGCGCTAGGCCTGCTGCTGGACGTCGATGTCGACCTGGTTTTGCTGGATGTGCAGATGCCCGAGATGGATGGGTTCGAAGTCGCGCGCTTGATGCGCGGCAGCCAGAGAACCCGGCTGACACCGATCATCTTCCTGACGGCCAATGAGCAGTCCCGTGATGCTGTGCATAAAGGCTACGCCAGCGGAGCGGTCGATTACCTCTTCAAGCCGTTCGACCCCAATATCCTCAAACCCAAGGTCCAGGCGCTGCTGGAGCAGCAGAGCAATCGCCGCGCCTTGCAGAAACTCAGCCGCGAACTGGAGTCGGCTCGTGCCTTCAATGCCTCGGTGTTGGCTAACGTCGCCGAGGGCATCCTGGTGGTCAAGGAAGACGGGGTCATCAGCTTCGCCAACCCGGCGATCTGTCGTCTGTTGGGCATGACCGACGGCGAATTGCGTGGCACCGGACTGTCCCGTTACCTGCAAGAGCCCGCGATCAGTGAGTGGAGCGATTCGGGCTTCTACCACCACTATCGGCGAGCGGACACCTACCGTGTCCATGACGCGATCCTGCGTACCCCGGAAGGAAGGCAAGTGCCAGTGGCGCTGTCCTGCGCCCCGTTGCCCGACGAACAGAAGGCGATGGTGTTGAGTGTGCTGGACATGTCTGTGGTGCGTGATCTCTACAGTCAACTCGAACAACAAGCCGTCACCGACTCCCTCACCGGGCTGCTCAACCGCCGAGGCTTTTACCAAACGGTGGAAGGGATGCTGGTGCGCAACGAAAACGCCGGGAAGTACCTGGTGGTGCTGTATCTGGACCTCGACGGATTCAAGCACGTCAATGATTCGCTGGGGCACGACGCGGGCGATCAGGTGCTGGTGTGGGTCGCCGAGCAGCTCAAGGAGAGCCTGCGCCCCTATGACGTACTGGCGCGGATGGGGGGTGACGAATTCGTGGTGGTAATCGACGGTTTGGACTTCCCGGAGCACGCCGCGAAGGTCGCCGAAAAACTCATTGATCGGATTTCCGTCCGGCGCCATGTCGATGGCGTCGAGGCAACCCTGGGAGTCAGTATCGGCATTGCCGTCTACCCCGACTGTGGCCCCCATCTGGACGGCTTGCTGCGCGCCTCCGATATCGCTATGTATGAGGCCAAGCGTGCCGGTCGCCACCAGTATCGCTTCTATGATCAGTACATGAACGGCCGCGCCCGTTCCCGCCTGATGCTTGAAGAGAGCGTGCGCACAGCCATCGAAGGCAAGGACTTTTCGATCGTCTATCAGCCGCAGATCAATGTGGTGACCGGGCGAACCCGGGGTTTCGAGGCATTGTTGCGGTGGAACCACCCGGACGCGGGGGATGTGCCCTCGAGCCTGTTCATCCCTTTATTGGAAGAAACGCGGCTGATCAACAAGCTGGGCGGCTGGATCTACGAACAGGGTGCTGCTCAGCGACAGCAGTGGGCCAGTGTGTTTCCCGATGATCTGGTGGTCAGTGTGAGCGTCAGCCCGGCGCAATTCAGCATGCCCAACCTGGCAGCCGAGTTGCAGCGAGCCATCCAGATTCACAACCTCAAGCCTCGGCAACTGGAGGTGGAAATCACCGAGCCGTCCCTGGTGCACAACCTTGTCCACAGCCGCAAACAGCTGCAGAGCCTGCATGACATCGGGGTGCGCGTATCGCTGGATGACTTCGGCGCAGGAGACAGTTCTCTGGCACACCTGCGCAATCTGGATCTGGACACCCTCAAGATCGACCGTCATTTCATCGGCGGCATGATGAGCTCGCCGCGTGATCTGGCCGTGGCGCGCAGCATCATCGACATGTGTCGGCTGTTGAGCATCGAGGTCATCGCTGAGGGCGTGGAGACGCTAGAGCAATACCAGTGGTTGGTGGATAACGGCTGCGAGATCATTCAAGGCTTCCTGCTGGCCCATCCGTTGACGCCGCAAGAGGCGCTCCGTTTCGTCGAGCCTGTCACTCTGCCAAGTCGGCACCCGCTGCTCAGCGAGGATTGACGCGGTAAACTGACGCTCTTTGATTCCGCTGATTCGATGATGACCTCAACAGCCGTGATGCCGCTCAAATACCTGCAAGCCTATCCTCCATCGCTTCAGGATCAGGTGCGGCAATTGATTGCGCAGGGCAAGCTGGGCAGCTACCTGCAACAACGCTATCCGGGGCGGCATGAAGTGCAGAGCGACAAGGCACTCTATGCCTATGCGCTGGCACTCAAGCAGGAGCACCTGCGTAACGCACCGAATATCGATAAGGTGCTGTTCGATAACCGCCTTGACCTGACCCATCGCGCACTCGGGTTGCACACCACGGTGTCGCGGGTTCAGGGCGGCAAATTCAAGGCCAAGAAGGAAATCCGCGTTGCCTCCCTGTTCAAAGAGGCCGCTCCGGAATTTCTCCGGATGATCGTCGTGCATGAGCTGGCCCACTTCAAGGAGACCGAGCACAACAAGGCGTTCTACAAACTCTGCGAGCACATGCAGCCGGGATATCACCAACTGGAGTTCGACCTGCGTGTCTACCTGACGTGGCGTGACATGCAGGGTTGATGGCTTTTTACCGATAAGGACCTGACGATGGACGTCAGTAAGACCAAGAGCAGTTTTTACCGCCGCCTCTACGTGGCTCACCTCATCGACACCGGTATTGCCACCAGCGTGCCTGCCATCACGGAGGTCACCGGCATGCCCCGTCGTACGGCACAGGACACCCTGCTCGCGTTGGCGGACCTGGATATCGCGTGCGCATTCGAGCAAGAGGACGGCGCCCGTAATCATGCCGGGGCGTATCGGATTCATGATTGGGGAGCTATCGACAAACGCTGGATTGCCGAGCATCTGGCGCAGATCAAAGCGGTGTTAGGTTACCCCTGACCGCGAGGGACTGGGCCGCCGGCGTAGGCACGCATGGTCTCATGCCCGCCGGGAGTGGACCCAGTCGCTCAGTCCAGATCCCTTCGCATCCCGATATGAGGAATGCCGTCCTCGACATACACCTCGCCCACTGGAATGAAGCCATAGCGACTGTAGTAGCCCTGGAGGTGTGCCTGGGCAGACAGGTAAATGGGCTGGTCGGGCCAGTTTTGCTCGGCATGCTCCAGGGCCTGCACCATTAGTTCGTGCCCCATGCCCTTGTTGCGCATTGATGGGGCGGTCACCACTCGACCGATGGTCACATCCCCATCTTGCTGGATCGGGTCCAATAGGCGCAGGTAGGCCACCAGCTCATCGTTTTGCCATGCCATCAGATGGCGAGTGTCGCCTAGCAAGTCCAGCCCGTCGACGTCCAGGTACCAGCACTTCTGCTCCACGACGAACACCTGCGCACGCAACTGCAGGATGGCGTACAACTGCTCTTTGCTGAGGGCGGTATGGTGTTTGCAAATCCAGTTGATAGACATGGAGCCGGCTCACAAAAAAATCGTTGTCGGATACTAAACGCATATGGCCTTCAGTCCAAAGCCATAGAGGCAAGGCAGGTGTGACGGCAATCAGGACATTGCGTCATTTTCTTGAACTGCTGCACAGAGATTGGCGACTTATATGTTGTGGAAAACGGCTCGGCGGGCTTCAATGAAGGCCACTTGCCATGGCCTTTTCAAGAGGCCTGTAACCGCTGCTCGCTTCACGGATGTCACAGTGTCACTCGTTTGCCGCTGAAAAAATCGCAGGCCTCCACCTGCCTAAGGATCTTGAGCATGCTGCGTTTGCTTCGAGCCATGGCTTTGCTGGGAATGCTTCTGATCGCGCACGGCGCGTGGGCTCAGACTTTGCGGATGGCGGGCGATGCTTGGGCGCCATATGCAGACGTCGCGCTGCTCAACGGCGGCCTATCGACCGACCTTGTGCGCACCGCGCTGACCCGTGCCGGCTACACCGTCGAGTATGATCAAGTGCCTTGGGCGCGAGCCATTCACGGTGTCGGCGAAGGGCGTTACGACGTGCTGATCAACGCTTGGTACAGCGATGAGCGTACATTGATTGGCGAGTTCTCCGAGGCATACATGATCAATCGGCTGCGGTTCATCAAACGCAAGACCTCGGATATCCAATACGAAAGCCTGCAACAACTGCACCCTTATTCAATCGCGGTGGTGCGCAGTTACGCCTATTCACCCGCGTTCGATAGCGATGCCAGCTTGAAAAAGGTTCCCGTGGCGAGTTTTTCGACGGCGGCGCGGATGCTGGCAGCGGGTCGGGTGGATCTGACGGTGGAGGATGAATATGCCGCACGTTTTGCCTTGGGCCATGAGGCCGAGGAAGTGCGGGACAGCGTCGAATTCCTGTCCAAATCATTGAGTGAGAACAGCCTGCATATCCTGGTCAGCCTGAAGAACCCCGACCATGCCCGGATCGTCGCCGATTTCGACAAGGCCATCGCCGCCATGAAGGCCGACGGCAGCTACGACAGGTTGTTCAAGCTGCACGGTCTGTGATGTTAACGCTGTCCTTTTCCGGTTCCTTGATCAGATGCGCAGCGAGGGTGCGCAACGGGCCGAGCTGTCGGCAGATGAGCGCCAGTTGGGTCTGCACCAGGCGCTGCCCTTCGTCGATTTCCTCAGGCATCTGCTCCAGTTCTGACGCGAGTGCCTCTTCGGCATCGCTTTGCACCGCGACCGGCTGACGGGCCGCCAGGGACTGCGCGATTTCGTCGATACTGGCCGCCAGATTCGCCCCCGCGCCCTCGATCAGGTGTTCGCGTACTTCGGTCGGTAATGGGGTCTCGCGGTGCGCGCCAAGGCCAGACAGGTAGCTCAACAAGGTGTGGGACAGCACCAGAAAGCGGAAGCCTACATCAGCCTCTTTGCGGAAGTGACCCGGCTCCAGCAGCATGTTGGCCAGCGTGGTCGATAACGCTGCATCGGCATTATGAGCGTTGCGTCGGGCCAGCCGGTAAGCCAGATCGTCGCTTTTGCCCGCGGCGTATTGCTGCATGATCTGACGCAGGTAAATGCTGTTGCAGGACAGCGTGTTGGCCAGCACTTTATTCAAGCGACGGCCTTGCCAGTCCGGCAGGAACAGGAACACCGCCAAGCCTGCGATGAGACTGCCCAGCAAGGTGTCCATCAGCCTCGGCAGGAACAGCCCATAGCCGTTGCCCACCTGGTTGAAGCAGAACAGAACCATCACCGTGATCGCCGCTGTCGACAAGGTGTATCGGGTCGTGCGGTTGACGAAGAACACAACGCCTGCCAGCACGGCGCACATCGATTGCAGAATCGGCGTGGTAATCAGGTCGAACAGAATCCACCCCACGGTCAGGCCGATGGCCGTCCCGATGATACGCTGCCCCAGTTTGCGCCGTGTCGCGCCGTAGCTCGGCTGGCAGACGAAAACCGTCGTCAGGATGATCCAGTAACCCTGGGACGGGTGAATCAGATGAACCATCAGGTAGCCCACCACCAGCGCCAACGGCAGGCGCAGGGCATGACGGAACAGCAGCGAGGTGGGCGTCAGTTGCAGGCGCAGTCGCGTCCAGACATCTTTGAGGTTGCGTGGCGAGCGGTCCAGAAGACTGCTGTCGGAAGCATCGGCGAGTGCGTCCGGATTGCTGGCATCGCTGAGCAGGCGATCCAGGGTGCCGAGGTTGTGGGCCAGTGCGCGCAGGGAGCGGAGCAAGCCGCGCCACGCTGGATTGCTCTGGATGCGCAAGTGTTCCAGGGACGCTCGCAGATCATCGAGGGCGTGGGCGAAGCTGTCGTCGTAGATGAAGGGTTGGCGCAACTGGATCGACACGGAGAGGTCACGGCACGCATTGCCTTGTTGGCGCAACAGCCGCTGGCAGCGGAACAGGACGTCGCTGTGGAAAAACGCCTCAGCCAACGAGTTATAGGGATAGTGCGACGAACTGGCGCGTTCATGGATGTCCTGCGCCAGAAAGTACAGTTTCAGATAACGGCTGACTTTCGAGCCCGGGCGGCCACTGCCAACCCGGTTGAGGATGATTTCCTTGGTGACGTTGAGCGCCGCGACGACCTTGCCGTTCTGTTTGGCCAGCTCCAGTCGGCGGGCCTCGACGTCCAGGGTGCGGATCGGCTCGAACAGTTCGGACTTCAGTTTCAGGTACAGGCCCAACTCGCGAAACAGGCGCGCCAACGCTTGTTGCACAGGCTGGTTGGAGAACAACATCTGCCAGAGTACGGAAAGCAGGCCATACCACGCCGCGCCCGCCACCAGCAGCATCGGTTCATGCCAGAAGTCGGTGACTTCACCGCCACGCTGGTCCACCCCAATCATCGTGTAGACCGACAGAATCAGTGTCGCGTAGGCAATCGCGCCGTATCGTTCTCCGAGCGCGCCGAGCATCGTCAGGCAGAACGCGGCAAGGGCGAAGGCGCAGATGAACAGCACCGGGTAAGGGAAAAGCAGCTCTACGGACAGGGCCGCGATGCTGAAGCACACCAGCGTCACGGCCAACGCATTGAGTCGGCCTTGCCAGCTGTCGTCGGTTTCGGACAGCGCGCTGGCGATAATCCCCAGGAAGAGGGGGATGACCAGCGACATTTCATTTTGGTACCAGCACAGCGCCATGCTGCCGGTCAGTGCGATGAATACCCGCACACTGTAGGAAAACTTGTCCAGCGCCCACAGGCGGCGGAAGGTGTTGCGCAACGATTTCGATGCCATGAACGCGGACGGCCTTTTTCGCGACTGAATCTGCTGAACGATATGTACAGCGCCGGATGCGTGCTGTACATCCGGTTAGCAAAATTTATTCCGCGAGCCGTGCGGCGATCCGTCGCGCAAACGTCAGTGCGACCAGGCGGCGATCAGACGAACTGCGCTGCTGCGTAAGCCGAGGCCCAGGCCCATTGGAAGTTGAAACCACCCAAGTGTCCGCTGACGTCGAGGACTTCACCGATGAAGTAAAGCCCTGGCGACTTCAATGATTCCAGGGTCTTGGAGGACACTTCCCGCGTATCGATGCCGCCGAGCGTCACTTCTGCCGTGCGATACCCCTCGGTGCCCGCCGGAATGACCTGCCAGCTCGCCAGTCTGTCGGCAATGTCGGTCAATTCAGCATGGGTGTATTGCTTCATCGGCCGGGAAACGAACCACTGATCGGCGATCAGGTTGGCCATCTTGCGAGTGAATAGTTCGCCCAGCAGGGTCTTCAACTCGCTGTTGGGCCGCTCGGCCTGTTGCTGGGTCAGCCAGTCATGGGCGTCATGATCGGGCAGCAGGTTGATCTCCACGGCATCGCCCGGGTGCCAGAACGATGAAATCTGCAAGATCGCCGGGCCACTCAAGCCCCGGTGCGTGAACAGGATGTTTTCGCGGAAGCTGGCGCCGTTGCAACTGACGAGGCAGTCCACCGATGTGCCCGACAGCTCACTGCACAGCGCCTTCAACTGATCGGTGATGGTGAACGGTACCAAGCCTGCGCGGGTGGGCAGCAGCGTGTGCCCGAACTGCTTGCCCACCTGATAGCCGAACCCGGTGGCACCCAGTGTCGGGATGGACAAGCCACCGGTGGCGATGACCAGTGAGGCGCACTCAACGGTGCCCAGCGTCGTGAGCAGCCGATAGCCTGCCTCAGTCTTCTCGATGGTTTGCACGGCCGTGTCCATGTGCAGGCTCACGCCCGCGTCATCGCACTCCTTCAACAGAAGATTCAGGATGTCGCTGGACTTGTTGTCGCAAAACAGTTGCCCAAGCTTCTTCTCGTGGTAGGGCACGCCATGCTTGGCGACCAGCGCGATGAAGTCCCACTGGGTGTAGCGCGCCAGCGCCGATTTGCAGAAATGAGGGTTCTGGGAAAGAAAGTTGGCGGGCTCGGTGTACAGGTTGGTGAAATTGCAGCGCCCGCCGCCCGACATGAGGATTTTTTTGCCCGGCTTGTTGGCGTGGTCGATCAGCATCACCTTGCGGCCCCGGTTGGCGGCGGTGGCGGCGCACATCAGGCCAGCGGCGCCGGCGCCGATGATCAAAACGTCTGTTGCGGGCAAAACGATGTCCTCGGGTAAACAGAATTGAAACTGTAGGAGCGCGCTTGCCGGCGATCAGGGCGTTTCAGTCGCCAATGATGTTGGATCTACCGACGATTTCGCGGGCAAGCGCGCTCCTACGAGCGGGTGGGCGTTGTTACAAAATCCGAACTCGCAACGACTTGCCTTTGATCTTGCCCTTGTTCAGGCGCTCAAGCGCCTGTTTGGCGAGGGTGCGGTCGACGGCCACATACGCCTGAAAGTCAAAGATCGCGATCTTGCCCACCTGAGTGCCGGGAATGCCCGCTTCTCCCGTGAGCGCGCCCAGAATATCGCCAGGACGCAGTTTGTCCTTGCGGCCCGAGCCAATGCACAGGGTGGTCATCGGCGGCAGCAGCTTGCCACCTTCCGAGCGCTTCAATTGATCGTACTGTTGCCAATTGAGAGGCGCTTTCTGCAGTTCTTCGATGGCGCGGGCCCGTTGGCTTTCCGATGGCGCCACGAGGCTGACGGCGATCCCTTTTTCCCCGGCGCGACCGGTACGGCCCACGCGGTGAATGTGGATTTCCGAATCCCGCGCCAGCTCGACGTTGATCACCATGTCCAGCGCGTCGATGTCCAGGCCGCGAGCGGCCACGTCGGTGGCGACCAGCACCGACGTGCTGCGGTTGGCAAACATTGCCAGCACCTGATCGCGGTCCCGTTGCTCCAGATCGCCATGCAACCCCACCGCTGACATGCCCTTGGCTGTCAGGTGATCGACCACCTCTTGCACCTGTTGCTTGGTGAAGCAGAAAGCCACGCAGGACTGCGGCCGGAAGTGATCGAGCACTTTTACGACGGCTTCAAGACGTTGCTCTGGGGCGATTTCGTAGAAGATCTGCTCGATCTGGCTGTCTGCGTGCAGGGTCTCGACCTTGACGGTCTGCGGGTCGCGCATGAATTTGGAGGCCAGTTGCTTGATGCCCACCGGGTAGGTGGCCGAGAACAGCAACGTCTGACGGCGTGCGGGCGTCTGTTGGATGATGTCTTCGATGGCGTCATAAAAGCCCATGTCGAGCATGCGATCGGCTTCGTCGAGGATCAGCGTGTTGAGCCCGTCAAGCACCAGCGAGCCCTTGCGCAAGTGCTGTTGAATACGGCCTGGCGTGCCGACGATGATGTGCGCGCCGTGCTCCAGTGAGCCGATCTGCGGGCCGAAAGCAACACCTCCGCACAGGGTCAATACCTTGATGTTGTCCTCTGCGCGGGCCAGGCGGCGGATTTCCTTGGCCACCTGATCGGCCAGTTCACGGGTCGGGCACAAGACCAGCGCCTGGCAGCCGAAGTAACGCGGATTGATCGGGTTGAGCAGGCCGATGCCGAATGCGGCGGTCTTGCCGGAGCCGGTCTTGGCTTGGGCGATCAGGTCCATGCCCTTGAGGATCACCGGCAGGCTCTGCGCTTGAATCGGTGTCATCTCGGCATAGCCGAGAGACTCCAGGTTAGCCAGCATGGCAGCGGAGAGTGGCAGTGAATTGAACGCGGTGTTAGTCACAAGGGTGGCCTGCAAAACAAAATGTCGCGCAGTGTATCAGGTCACGCGCCCCGCCTTGCGTAGGCGGGCGATAAATGGTGAACGCGCCCTACTACGTGGCTGGCGATGCGCCGGTGCGGGGCAAGGCGATGCGGGAAATCCACACCGCCCGCTCCCCGTAGAAGCGCGCTTGCCCGCGAAAGCGTCGGGTCAGTTGACACCGTAGCGTCTGGCAGTAAGGAGTCGCGGGCAAGCGCGCTCCTACAGGGTTGGCACCCGTCGATCTATCGGCGTTCCTCCCACGCCGTCCATGGCCGTCGCGCTTCGTTGCACCCGGTTTTCACCATAAGCGGATGGGCGTTCCTTGGCCGCTCGGCGTCAGACCTCTATTTCCGGTTCGGTCTGCGGCTTGCGCGGCGGTGCTTCTGGTGGCATGCGCGGCGACAGCTGCAGGAATATCGACGCCGCAAGCATTGCCAATACCCCAACGCAGAGGAATGTCAGTTGAAATGCCCCCAGCACGTTGCTCACTTCCCCCGCGGCGACGTCGTCCGTGAAACCGCCCAGCAATGCAGCGGCACACGCCACACCCAGGCTCAACGACAACTGTGCGACCACGGAAAGCAGGCTATTGCCACTGGCGGCACTGGCATCGTCCAGGTCGATCAGCGTCACGGCGTTCATCGCCGAGAATTGCAACGAGTTCACGCCACCCAGCAGGGCCAGATGGATCAACAGCATCCAGTAAGGGGTCTCGGCGTCCACCAGCGCCATGCTGGCCAGCAGTGCCCCCAGTAATAGCGTGTTGCCCGTCAAGATGACCCGGTAGCCCAAGCGCGGAATCAGCTTGGTGGCCAAAGGCTTGGCCGTCATCGCGGCCAGCGCCAGTGGAATCATGCTCATCCCAGCATGAGAAGGGGAATAGCCCAGGGCGACCTGCAGCATCAGCGGCACCAGAAACGGCAGTGCGCCGCTGCCCAACCGCGCGAATAGATTGCCCATGATCCCCACGGCAAAACTGCGGGTGCGAAACAGCGAGGCCGAAAACAGCGGCGCTTCGACATGCCCGGCCCGCAGCCAGTAAGCCGCCAGGCAAGCCATGCCGCCGAACAGCAACATGACCACGCGCAAATGGGGCAAGTGCAATTCACCCAAGCCTTCGAGAGCAATGGTGATCAGCACCATGGAGGCGCCGAACAGGCCGAAGCCGACCAGATCGAAGCGCGTGCGGCCACCTCCCTGCAAGTCCGGAATGAATTTGCGAACAGCGAAGCACCCGATCACGCCGACCGGGATGTTGATCAAAAAAATCCAGTGCCAGCTCAGGTATTCCACCAGCCAGCCGCCTACCGTCGGGCCGAGCAGCGGGCCAAGCAGCGCAGGCGTAGTGATGAAGCCCAGGGTGCGCACCAGTTCGGTTCGTGGGTAAGCCCGCAACACAATCAAGCGACCCACCGGCATCATCAGCGCTCCGCCCAATCCCTGAATGACCCGCGCCGCTACCAGCATCCCCAATGAGTTGGACGCTGCGCACAACAATGAGCCAAAGCTGAACAGCAGGATCGCGCTGAAAAAGATGCGCTTGATGCCGAATCGGTCGGAAATCCACCCGGAGGCCGGAATCAGCAGGGCGATCGTCAGCATGTAGGCGATGATCACCGACTGCATGCGCAACGGGTCTTCCGAGAGCGAATGGGCCATCGACGGCAGCGCGGTATTCAGAATCGTGCCATCCAGACTCTGCATGAAAAAGGCGATGGCGATGACCCAAGGCATCCAGCGCAAGGTTTTGGCGTCCAGTGGCGGGGTGGTGGTGGGCATGTGGGTCGTGGGTCCTTATATTTTTTGAGGTCATGCAGCCAGTAGGCGCGCGCTTGCCCGCGACAGCGTCGTGTGAGACGCCATTGCTGCTCAATGTGTCAACGCCATCGCCATCGCGGGCAAGCGCGCGCCTACTGGCCGTGGATTCACAACGTCAGTGTCAGCTTGCTCACCAGCGCTCCCGGCAGCAGGCTGGAATCCGTCTGACGCTGACTGTAGGTACTCGTCGAGAGGCTGAGTTCCCTTTCTTGCGTCAATTGTTCCAGCGCGTCGCCCAGCAGGCTGAAGATGCTGTCGTCGAAGCGCATGGTGTCGACCGGCCCTTTGATCTTGCCGTCCTCGACCCAGAACGTCGCGAAGCGCGTCATGCCGGTGATTCTCCCGGCGGTGCGGTCCGAAAAGTTCAGGTACCACAGGTTGCTGATGTACAGCCCAGTGCCGAGTGCTTTCAACACATCGTCCTGTAGAAGCGATCCGCCCGACAGGCTCAACGCACCAGGTGATTCTCCGCCTCCGGCACCGTTGGCGGTCAGGCCATATTCGGCCGCGCTGCGCGAGTCGACGAGGCGATCCCTGGCAGCGCCCTCGACCACCAGAGCCAAGTCCGAGCGGGGATAGCCTTCGCCGGAAAATGCCGGGGACAGAGAGCCTGTGACCTGTTCGTTCAGGCTCACCAGCGGACTCAGCGTCGCCTGACCGTCGTACAGCCGTTGCAGCGGGCTGCGCTTGTCGGCCAGCGACTGCGCCGAGAAACCGCCCCAGCACAGCATGCCCATGATCTCCTCCAGCGCTGCCGGTGCGAGGTAGGCGCGATATTGACCGGGCGCCAGCGCATGCGAGGGTTGTCCAAGAAACGCCAGTTGATCGCGGGCCAGCGCAAAGCGCTTGGCGAAGGCTTCGTCGCTCCACTCATCGCCGGCGTAATTGGCTTTGACCGCTTGGCCGTTCGCGTGAAACAGGCTCCAGTCGAAATTGAAGCTGTTGGCCTGATGCCAGCCGAATGCGCCGTTGTCGCTGGCAAAGCCGCGATAGATCGGTCCGGCTGCATAGATGCCCACCAGATCAAGGCCTTCGCCCAGTTGCGCAATCCGCTCGACGACCTGCTCACTGGCAGGTAGCGGCCGTTCTTGAACATGGGTGCTCTGCCAGACCTGATCATTGAGCAGCAAGTAGGGGTCTGGTGGAAGCAATGGCAAGGTCCCACGCAGATGTTGCAGCGCGTCGCTCAAACGCTCGCGGTCCACCGCCTCGTCGCCCGACAGCGTCAGGCTGAGGTCGGCGTGGCGGCCGTTTTCGATCAGTTTGAATGTCAGGCTGGCCTGTTGCACGTGGCCGGCCTGGCGCACCTTGGCGTGGTTGAAGCGGATGAAGTCCGATGCTTCGGCGTTGTAGGCGAGGGTAAAGCCTTCCTGTGGCGTGATCGCGCTGTGCAGCCAATCGACCAGTGCTTTGAACCGAGCTTGATGGGCCATCAGGCGTCACCTCCGAAAACGTCGACGTTGGCAAATACGCACGCGGGCGAAGCATGGCCGACGCGCACCACCTGATTGGGCTCCCCCTTGCCGCAATTCGGCGTACCGAGCACCTTGAAGGTGCTGGCGTCCCCTACCGCGTTCAGGCTGCGCCAGAACTGCGCGGAGACTGCCCGGTAATTCGGATTTTTCACCACGCCCTTGAGCTCGCCGTTTTCGATCAACTGGCCCCACTCGCAACCGAACTGGAATTTGTTGCGCGCATCGTCGATCGACCACGAACGATTGGTGCTCATCAGAATGCCGCGCTCGATGCCACCAATCAGTTGTGCCATCGTCTTGTCGCCAGGCTCGATGTTGAGATTCGCCATGCGGTCGATCGGCGCTCGGTTCCAACTGCACGCTCGGCTGTTGGCGACCCCTTCCATACCGCTGCGGTACTGCGAAAGGGCGCCACCCAGCGGACGCTCGAGAATGCCGTCCTTGATCAGAAACGCCTTGCTTGCCTGGGTGCCGTCGTCGTCGAACCCATAGCTGGCCAGTTGGTGAGGGATGTTCGGATCGAAGGTGACGTTGAGCAGCGGCGAGCCGTATTGCAGGTGCCCGAAATCATGGGTTTTGACGAAGCTGGTGCCCGCGTAGTTACGCTCGTCCCCCAGAATGCGGTCCAACTCCAACGGATGCCCGATGGACTCGTGAATCTGCAGGATCATCTGATCGGGGGTGAGCAACAGATCGCGCGGGCCGGTGGGCGTGTTCGGCGCCATGAGCAGTTGCAGGGCCTGGTCGGCGACAAGCGGAGCCGCGCCGATGATTCCGCAAGAAGCGATGACCTCGGCACCGCCCTGCTGGCCGAAGTTTTCGCGACCCAGGCTGCGGGTTTGACTGTCGCGGCCGTCGTAAGCCGTCACACTCAGCCCAGGGAACACATACCGTTGAGCCTGGCGAATTTCCGCACCCGCGCTGTTGAGGTAAATCTGCTCGACGTTTTCCAGGCCGAGGGTGACGTGCCAGTTCACCAGTCGGGCATCCTCAGGTACCGCGGCGGACTCGTGGCCGAGCAGGGCATAGCAATCGCTCAACGAGGGAAACGCCTTGTCCAGGTTCGGCGACAGGTAATCGGCTCGGCCGGTGGCGACGGCGTGGTCGCGCAAGTCCAGCAGCGCATGCGGCGCCAGCAGTCTGGCTTGACGTTCCGCTCGCTCCAGAGCCGTTTGCAACCCGCGCGGGGAGAGGTCGTTGGTCGCGGCATAGGCTTCGACGCCGTCGATGCGCACGGTCAGCATTGCACCTTCGTCTGTGCTCAGGTGCGGGGGTTCGGGAACATTCTTGCGCACGGACAGCTGCTGGCTGGTCTGCTTGACGTAGCGCAGTGAAAAGAATTGAGCACGGCTCTGCAAGGCGGCGAAGCGCTGCTTGAGTTGAGCGGAGAAGTCGAACATGCAGGGAAGCTCCTCGGCGATTCGGGCGGGCAACGGACCGAATCATAGCGCGGAAGGGCTCTGTGGCGGGGGAGGAACGCCATATATCGACTGCGCCGACCCCGTAGGAGTGCGCTTGCCCGCGACTGCGCACTGCCAGGCACTGCGGTGTCAACTGACCCGATGCCATCGCGGGCAAGCGCGCTCCTACAAGGGATCAGCCGGTGTGGATCTCCCGCATCGGCTTGCCCCGCCCCGGCACATCGCCGGCCACGTAGTAGGTGGCGGTGCTGCGCGGCAGAGGCTGACGACCGCGAACGGCGGGGGGAGGAACGCCCACACCTCGACTGCGCCGACCCCGTAGGAGCGCGCTTGCCCGCGACTGCGCACTGCCAGGCACTGCGGTGTCAACTGACCCGACGCTGTCGCGGGCAAGCGCGCTCCTACGGGATCAAGCGGTGTGGATCTCCCGCATCGGCTTGCCCCGCACCGGCGCATCGCCGGCCACGTAGTAGGTGGCCGTGCTGCGCGGCAGAGGCTGACGACCGCGAATGTTGTCGGCGATCTTCTCGGCCATCATGATGGTCGGCGCGTTGAGGTTGCCGGTCGTGATGATCGGCATGATCGAGGCATCGACCACTCGCAGACCCTGCATACCGTGAACGCGACCCTGGCTATCGACCACGGCCATGTCGTCGGTGCCCATCTTGCACGAGCACGAAGGGTGAAAGGCTGTCTCGGCGTGTTCGCGCACGAAGGCGTCCAACTGCTCGTCCGTCTGCACCTCGATGCCCGGGCTGATTTCGCGACCGCGGTATTTGTCCAGCGCGGGCTGAGCCATGATTTCGCGGGTCAAGCGAATGCCGTCGCGAAACTCCTGCCAGTCCTGTTCGGTGGCCATGTAGTTGAACAGAATGCTCGGATGTTGCCGGGGGTCCTTCGACTTCAGTTGCACCCGGCCACGGCTTGGCGAACGCATCGACCCCACATGAGCCTGGAAGCCGTGTTCTTTGACGCCGTTGCTGCCGTTGTAGTTAATCGCCACCGGCAGGAAGTGGTATTGAATGTTCGGCCACTCGAACTCCTCTCGGCTGCGGATGAAACCGCCGGCCTCGAACTGGTTGCTGGCGCCAATGCCTTTGCCGAGGAACATCCACTTCGCCCCGATTGCCGGCTGGTTCCACCACAGCAGCGACGGGTAGAGCGAGACGGGTTCCTTGCAAGCGTATTGCAGGTACATCTCCAGGTGGTCCTGAAGGTTTTCGCCCACGCCCGGCAAGTCGTGCACCACAGGAATGTCGAGTTTCTTCAGTAATTCGGCAGGGCCCACACCCGAGCGTTGCAACAGTTGTGGCGAGGCAATCGCACCGCTGCTGACGATCACTTCCTTACGTGCACGCGCTTCGATGCGGGTGTCGCTGTTGCCTACCAGATAGGTCACGCCCACGGCGCGCTTGCCGTCGAACAGGATGCGATCGGCCAGGGCATGGGTGACAATTGTCAGCGTATTACGCTGCTTGGCGACATCCAGGTAACCGCGCGCGGTGCTGGCGCGACGCCCATGGGGGGTCACCGTGCGATCCATCGGGCCGAAACCTTCCTGTTGATAGCCGTTGAGGTCGTCGGTACGCGGATAGCCGGCTTGAACCCCGGCCTCGACCATCGCGTGGAACAGCGGGTTGTTCCCCGCCTTGGGCGTCGTCACGCTGACCGGACCGTCGCCCCCGTGATAGTCGTTGGGGCCGATGTCGCGGGTCTCGGCCTTGCGGAAATACGGCAGACAGTCCAGGTAGGTCCAGTCTTCCAGGCCAGGCAGCTTCGCCCAACCGTCGTAGTCCATGGCATTGCCGCGGATGTAGCACATGCCGTTGATCAAGGACGATCCACCCAACCCCTTGCCGCGGCCGCACTCCATCCGGCGGTTGTTCATGTGCGGTTCCGGGTCGGTTTCGTAGGCCCAGTTGTACCGGCGGCCTTGGAGCGGGAAGGCGAGGGCCGCGGGCATCTGGGTCCGGAAATCCGCGCGATAGTCAGGCCCGCCGGCTTCCAGCAGAAGCACCGTGACGCCGGGGTCTTCGGTCAGACGCGCGGCCAGTGTGTTACCGGCGGAACCGGCGCCTACGATGATGTAATCGTATTCCAAGATATTCCTCCTTCGGGGAGCTGCAAGCGCAAGCTTCAAGCTGCAAGAAAAAGCAGCGAGGCGGCGCCTGCCAGATTGATAGAGGGAGCGGCAAACTCGATCTGCTTGTGATCTTTCTTGAAGCTTGCCGCTTGAAGCTGAACGGTGGCCTTAGAACACCGAGCTGTATTCGCCCAATTCAACCTGGACAGACTTCAATCGCGTGTACTGCGCCAACGAACTGATCCCGTTCTCGCGGCCCACGCCCGATTGCTTGTAGCCACCGACCGGCATCTTGGCGTCGGACTCGCCCCAGGCGTTGATCCAGCAGATCCCTGCTTCCAATTGATGGATCACGCGATGGGCGCGATTCAGATCGCGGGTGACGATCCCGGCAGCCAGGCCGAATTCGGTGTCGTTGGCGCGGCGGATCACTTCTTCCTCGGTCTCATAGCTGAGGATGCTCATCACCGGGCCGAAGATTTCCTCCTGGACGATGACCATGTCATCCGTGCAGTCGGTGAACACGGTCGGTGCCACGAAGGCACCTTTGGCGAAGTCGCCCTCGGTGAGGCGTTCGCCGCCGATCAACAGACGCGCACCCTGTTCCTTGCCCTTGGCGATGTAGCCCAACACGCTTTCCATGTGAGCGAAGCTGACCAGGGGGCCGAAATTGGTGTTGTCATCCTGCGGGTTGCCTGCGCGAATGCGCTTCACGCGTTCGACGATCTTCGCCTCGAATGCGGTTTTCAACGCGCTCGGCACGAATACCCGGGTGCCGTTGGTGCAGACCTGACCCGAGCTGTAGAAGTTGGCCATCATCGCGATGTCAGCGGCCCGGTCCAGATCGGCGTCGTCGCAGATGATCAGCGGCGACTTGCCGCCCAGCTCCATGGTCACCTCTTTGAGCGACGAACTGGACGCACTGGCCATGACTTTTTTGCCAGTGTCGGTACCGCCGGTGAACGAGACTTTCTCGATGCGAGGGTGCTCGGTCAGCCAGGTGCCGACCTCGCGACCGCTGCCGGTCAGCACGTTGAACACGCCATCGGGCACGCCCGCCTCGGTGTAGATTTCTGCCAGTTTGAGGGTCGTCAGCGAGGTGACTTCACTGGGCTTGAAGATCATCGCATTCCCGGCTGCCAGCGCAGGGGCGGACTTCCACAGCGCGATCTGGATCGGGTAGTTCCAGGCGCCGATGCCGACGGTCACACCCAGCGGTTCGCGGCGGGTATAGACGAAGGACGACGACCGCAGCGGGATCTGTTCGCCTTCGATGGCCGGGACCAGGCCAGCGTAATACTCCAGTACATCCGCACCGGTGACGATGTCGACGTATTTGGTTTCGGAAATCGCCTTGCCCGTGTCGAGGGTTTCCAGCTCTGCCAACTCGTCGTTGCGCTCGCGCAGAATATCGACGGCCCGACGCAGAATGCGCGATCGCTCCATGGCGGTCATCGCAGCCCAGATTTTCTGGCCCTTTTCGGCGCTGGTTACCGCGCGTTCGACATCGGCCTGAGAGGCCCGCTGGACGAGGGCGAGCACTTCGCCGTTAGCCGGGTTGATGGCTTCGAACGTCGCGTCGCTGCTGGCGTCGACGTAACCACCGTCAATGTAGAGTTTTTGCAATTCGAAACGGGCCATAGTGTCCTCTCGTTTATCGGTGATTGGCGTGGACCGTTGCAGGGCGCACCGTGCCGGTCAGTGTTCGGCGGCGGTCTCAGCCCACCGCTTTCGCCAGTTGCAAATCCATGTATTCGAAGGCGATCTGCTGAGCCTGCTCGGTATCGAAGGCGTCTCCCGAAAGCGCGCCACGCAGCCACAGGCCGTCGATCAACGCTGCCAGCCCTCGGGCGGCGGTACGGGCGTCGTCCAGCGTCAAGACGCGGCGGAACTGGCAACACAGGTTCGAATACAAGCGGTGATCGTTGATGCGCTGCAGTCGGTGCAGCGAAGGCGAATGCATGCTGGTGGCCCAGAAGGCCAGCCAGGTTTTCATCGCTGGGCCATTCACCTGGCTGGCATCGAAGTTGCCCTCGATGATCACTTTCAGGTGCGCTCGCGGGCTGTCGTCAGTCAGCGCCTGACGGCGCTCGGCAACGTTGACGATCAGCGCGTTCATCAGGTGGCGCATGGTGGCTGCGATCAGACCGTTCTTGTCCTGAAAGTAATGACTGATGATGCCGTTGGAGACCCCGGCCAGTTTGGCAATCACCGAAATGCTAGCCTCGCCCATCCCGACCTGATCCACCGCCGTCAGGGTGGCTTGGATCAGTTGTTGCCGCCGAATGGGTTGCATACCGACCTTGGGCATCTCGCGTCTCCTTGGCTCGCCGGGTGATCGTGAATGACTGAAAACGGGCTCCAGTCTATTGCTTTTTGATTGAACGTTCAAACAACAAAAAACGATGGGCGTGCGAAAAAAACGCGAATATCCCCGTTCTAGAGCCTTAGATCGACACTCTGTAGGAGCGCGCTCGCCCGCGATCGATGATCGTTCCCACGCTCCGCGTGGGAATGCCGTGCTTGACGCTCCGCGTCACCCCATGGGGCGCAGAGCGTCCCGGAATGCGTTCCCGCGCGGGGCGTGGGAACGATCACCTGACTTAACCGTGGTTCTTGCCCAGCAGTGCGTGGTAAAGCTCGCTGTCGCCGAGGATGCCGACCAACTGGTTATTCTCTTGCAGCACCAGCTTGTTGCCAGTGTGATAACGAATTTGCAGGGCATCGCGCATGCCGATGTTGGAGTGCACGACGGTGGGCTTGCGGCCAAGGTTTTCAACCGATTGACCTGGCTCCCAGCTCTGCAGGTCCACCGCCGTGCCATGCTGACGCAGGCCTTTGATGGTGTTGCCTTCGGCCAGGTCGATCCAGGAATCGTCGCCCGGGTCCAGGCATACCTGGGAGCCGTTGATGCGGGTGCAGTCATTGATCGAGCGCATCAGGCTGCGGCCGCACAGTACGTTCAGCGGGTTGGTGTGGGCAACGAAGGTGCGCACATATTCGTCCGCCGGGTTGAGCACGATTTCTTCCGGCACGCTGTACTGAATGATCTTGCCGTCTTTCATGATCGCGATTCGAGTACCGAGCTTGAGGGCTTCGTCCAGGTCGTGACTCACGAACACGATGGTCTTGTGCAGTTTTTTCTGCAGAACCAGCAGTTCATCCTGCAAGCCCTGGCGGATCAGCGGATCGAGTGCCGAGAAGGGTTCGTCCATCAGCAGAATGTCGGCATCCATCGCCAGCGCGCGCGCCAGGCCCACGCGTTGCTGCATACCGCCCGACAGTTCGTCTGGCTTCTTGTTGCGCCATTGGGTCAGGCCCACCAGTTCGAGTTTTTCGTCCACCAACTGACGGCGTTCTTTCTCGGGGCGCCCCTGCATTTCCAGACCGAAACTGATGTTCTCGCGAACCGTCAGCCAGGGCATCAACGCGAACTTTTGAAACACCATCGCGATGCGCTTGGTACGCATCATTTTCAATTCGGCCGCCGAACAGTTGGCGATGTTGATCTGCTTGCCTTCGTGCTCGACGAACAGCGACCCGCGGCTGACCGTGTTCAGCCCGTTGATGCAGCGCAGCAGGCTGGACTTGCCCGAGCCGGACAACCCCATCAGCACGCAGATTTCGCCTTTGTTGATTTCCAGGCTGGCTTTTTCGACGCCGACGATCTGGCCGGTTTTCTTCAGGATTTCTGGCCGCGCAAGGCCCTGATCCAGCAGCTTGAGAGCCTCGCGCGGGTCTTTGGAGAAGACGACGTCTACCTGGTCGAATTTGATGATGCTCATGCGTCGGCCCTCACTTTAGCGTCGGGTTGTTTGCAGATACGGTCGAGCATGATCGCCAGCAATACGATCGCCAGGCCTGCTTCGAAGCCCAGGGCGATATCAGCAGTGTTCAGTGCGTTGACCACGGGTTTGCCCAGGCCGTCGGCACCCACCAGTGCGGCGATCACCACCATCGACAACGACAGCATGATGCACTGGGTGATACCGGCCGCGATGCTTGGCATGGCGTGGGGCAGTTCGATACGGGACAGTAATTGACGGCGGGAGCAGCCGAAGGCCTTACCAGCGTCGAGGAGTTCCTGCGGGACATCGCAGATGCCCAGATACGTCAGACGGATAGGCGCGGCAATCGCGAACACGACCGTCGAAATCAGACCCGGCACGACGCCCAGTCCGAAAAGAGTCAGGGTTGGAATCAGGTAAACGAACGTCGGGACCGTCTGCATGAGGTCGAGGATCGGTCGCATGGCGGTGTAGAACCAGGGTTTGTGCGCGGCGACGATCCCCAGTGGGACGCCGATCACGACGCACACGAGGGTCGCGAACAGCACTTGCGCCAGGGTTTCCATCGTTTCCTGCCAGTAACCCAGGTTGAGGATCAGCAGAAAAGAGGCCACGACGAAGGCGGTCAGCCCCCACTTGCGTTGGATGTAGTGAGCAAGCAGAGCAATCAGGCCGATCAGAACGAATGGGTTGAACCAGGTCAGACCAGCGGTCAGTCCATGGATCATGGATTCGAGACTCGAGGCGATGGCGTCGAAGGTGCTGGCGCCGTGCTGCGTCAGCCATTCGACAAAACCGGCAATGTACTCGCCCAGGGGGATTTTATGATCAGTCAGCATGATATCGATTGTCCGCGTGCGGGATGAAAAGAGGACAACAGGCGGGCGAACCCGCCTGCCTGTCGAGTTACTTCGTCAGCTCGGCTTTAGCGGCGTCCAGGCCAGGCTTACCGTCCACTGTGGTGACACCCGCCAGCCAGGTGTCGAGAATTTGCGGGTTCTTCTTCAGCCATGCCTTGGCGGCGGCTTCAGGCTTCATTTTGTCGTCGAGGATGTTGCCCATCAGGCCGCTCTCCATCGGCAGGGTGAACGAGAGGTTCTTCAGCAGTTGGCCGACGTTGGCGCATTCGCTGGTGTAGCCCTTGCGCACGTTGGTGTAAACGGTCGCCTGACCAAAGTTCGGACCGAAATAGTCATCGCCACCGGTCAGGTATTGGATCTTGAAGCGCGTGTTCATTGGGTGCGGTTCCCAACCCAGGAACACGACATCCGTTCCACGTTTGGAGGCGCGATCCACTTGCGAAAGCATGCCCGCTTCGCTGGATTCGACGACTTTGAACCCGGCGTCTTTCAGGCCGAAGGCGTTCTTGTCGATCATGCTCTGAATCAATCGGTTGCCGTCGTTGCCTGGCTCGATGCCATAGATCTTGCCGTCCAGCTCCTTCTTGAATTTGACGATGTCCGCGAAGTCGTGCAGGCCTTTGTCATAAAGGGCTTGAGGTACGGCGAGGGTGTACTTGGCGTTTTCAAGGTTGGCGCGCACGGTTTCCACGGTTCCGGCGTCGCGGTAAGCCTTGATGTCGTTTTCCATGGTCGGCATCCAGTTGCCGAGGAACACGTCCATATTCTTGCCATCGGCCAGTGATTTATAGGTCACGGGCACGGAAATCATGGTGGTTTTGGTCTTGTAGCCCAGCGACTGCAGCACCACGCTGGTCACGGCGGTGGTAGCCGTGATGTCGGTCCAGCCCACATCGGAGAAATTGACGGTCTGGCAAGCGGCGGGCTCCGCGGCCTGCGCTACCAGTGGCAGACTCAGCGCAACGCCCAGCAACAGCTTATGTGAACCTTTCATGGTTGGACTCCTTAGGTGTTTTCTTCTCGGCATCAGGCGAAGCTGACGCGTTTTCTGGTGTCGGCGAGTCAAGTAGGAAAACAGCTCTATCACTGCGTATGGCGATTGAGTCGCTAACGATCATGTAACAGGGAAAAACAAACGCCTACAGGGTGCGTCGTAACCAGTACAGAGGGGGTCGTATCCAGTGTCGGTGACGTCGCTTACAGCTTTTTTCCCCACCCGCCGACCGGTTTTCGAGTGTCAAAGCGGCAAAAAGTGTCGAAATCGGTGGCGCTGCTTCGGGGGCGTGGGTACCTGCTTATCACGGCGTTCGTGGACAAGAGTGAGTCGGTGTGAGACGCCGCCCTTCTGGATAAAAGGCTGATGATGCGGCTATCTCGACGGGTCGCAGCTTGAAGCGTAGCAGCTCCGTCGCCGGCCGCCTGGCGTGCCGGAAGCCCTGTTATTCGGAGGTTTGCGGTAAATGGCTATCAGCGTGTTCGACCTGTTCAAGATCGGAATCGGCCCCTCGAGCTCCCACACCGTCGGGCCGATGCGAGCGGCGGCCTTGTTCGTTCAAAGCTTGCGTGAAAACGACCGTCTGGCGCAGGTCGATCGCATCGAAGTCCGTCTATACGGCTCGCTGTCCGCGACCGGTGTCGGTCACGGCAGTGACAATGCGGTGATCATGGGCTTGATGGGCGAATGGCCGGATGCAATCGATCCTTCCCAGATCGGTCGTCATATTGCCGAACTGCGCGAAACCGAGACTCTGAAACTCAATGGTGACCACCCGGTGCCGTTCATCTGGCAGCGCGACATGCTGTTGCTCGACGAAAACTTGCCGTACCACCCCAACGCCATGCGCCTCATCGCCTTCGACGCCAACGGCGAGCTGCACCGCGACACCTATTATTCGGTAGGTGGCGGTTTCGTGGTGGACGAGGCACAAGCCGCCAGTGGTGTACTCGACGCCGATAACACCGTTCTGCCTTATGAATTCTCCAGCGCCGAAGAATTGCTCAGGCTGTGCAAGCAGCACAACTTGCGTGTGTCGGAATTGATGATGGAAAACGAGAAGGTTTGGCGCAGCGAAGGCGAAATTCGCGCCGGCCTGATGCGGCTGTGGAAGGCGATGCAGGATTGCGTCGAGCACGGCCTGAAAGAGGAGGGCGTCCTGCCGGGCGGGTTGAATGTACGTCGCCGTGCCGCACGGTTGCATCGCAGCCTGCAGGAGCTGGGCAAGCCGAACGTGATTGGGTCGACCCTCAACGCCATGGAGTGGGTCAATCTGTTCGCGCTGGCGGTCAACGAAGAAAACGCAGCAGGGGGGCGCATGGTCACGGCACCGACCAATGGGGCGGCGGGCATTATCCCCGCGGTGTTGCATTACTTCGTCAAGTTCAGCGATGACGTGAGCGAAGCCAACGTGGTGGATTACTTTCTGGGGGCGGCGTCGATCGGCATTCTCTGCAAAAAGAATGCGTCGATCTCCGGTGCGGAAGTCGGTTGCCAGGGCGAAGTGGGCTCGGCCTGCGCAATGGCCGCAGCAGGGCTGGCGGATATTTTGGGAGCGACGCCTCCACAGCTGTGCAACGCGGCTGAAATTGGCCTGGAGCATAACCTGGGGCTGACCTGTGATCCGGTGGCCGGCCTGGTTCAAGTGCCCTGCATCGAGCGCAACGCGATTGCCGCCGTCAAAGCCATCAACGCAGCGCAGATGGCCTTGCGGGGCGATGGCGAGCATTTCATTTCGCTGGACCGAGTGATTCGCACCATGCGCGACACCGGTGCAGACATGCACGACAAATACAAGGAAACCTCCCGCGGCGGCCTGGCTGTCAGCGCAGTGGAGTGCTGAACACCTCGTTACGATCTGACGCAGAACCTGATCGTGCCCACGCTCTGCGTGGGCATGGCTCCTGTGACGCTCCGCGTCACCCGTCGATGGACGCGGAGCGTCCTGAGCGGCGTTACCACGCGGAGCGTGGGAACGATCAGCTGCCGTTGAAGCGGTCTGTCGACACTGCTCGCTTTTCGATCACGCGCCAGACCTGCCGCTGCCTTTTGGCGCGTAAAGTGTGGGGGCATAGCGCAATGCCATGCCACACGACGTCAGCCGCTTCTGCCGCCGGTCGGCTGTGCATGAAGTGACACTCGCCCCGGGGTGACCTTTCGCTGATTCGCGCGAGTGCTACCGAATTGCTCATCCCGCCCGCCATTCCCGCGGCTTCCCAATCGATAGGTCGCTAACGGAACAGCCATGTCGCTCCCGAATAGACGCTTCGCGACGTCGCAAACAAGAGTTATTGAATGCTCATTCAACTTTAGGCATGGCATTTGCGTTGCAATACACAAAGCTCTCCAGCGATGAGGGCGAAACAACAAGAGCCTCGACTTGGGGCCATCAACCGCTTTTCGTGTGAGGAGATACCGTGATGACTTCGTTCAACTCCGGGGCTCAACCCCAGAACCGTGCGCCTCAATCCATCGGCTTCCTGCTGTTGGACAATTTCACACTGATCTCTCTCGCATCTGCGGTTGAGCCACTGCGTATGGCCAACCAACTTTCCGGCCGTGAGCTGTATCGCTGGACCACGTTGAGCGTCGACGGCAACCAGGTCTGGGCCAGCGACGGTCTGCAGATCACCCCTGACGCAGCCATGCACAAGGCGCCGGTGCTGGACACCGTGATCGTCTGCGGCGGCGTCGGGATTCAACGCACCGTCACCCGTGAACATGTGAGCTGGCTGCAGAGCCAGGCCCGTCAGTCCCGTCGTCTGGGCGCGGTCTGCACCGGCAGTTGGGCGTTGGCATGCGCTGGCTTGCTCGACGGCTTCGATTGCAGCGTGCACTGGGAATGTCTGGCGGCGATGCAGGAAGCCTTCCCGCGCGTGGCCATGAGCACGCGTCTGTTCACACTGGACCGTAACCGCTTCACCAGCTCCGGTGGCACGGCGCCGCTGGACATGATGCTGCACCTGATCAGCCGTGATCATGGTCGTGAGCTGTCCGCCGCGATTTCCGAAATGTTCGTTTATGAGCGCATTCGCAATGAGCAGGATCACCAGCGCGTGCCGCTCAAGCACATGCTGGGGACCAATCAGCCCAAGCTTCAGGAAATCGTCGCGTTGATGGAGGCCAACCTCGAAGAGCCGATCGACCTCGATGAACTGGCCGTCTATGTCTCGGTGTCGCGGCGTCAGTTGGAAAGGCTGTTCCAGAAGTACCTGCATTGCTCGCCGTCGCGCTACTACCTCAAGTTGCGCCTGATCCGGGCCCGGCAACTGCTCAAGCAGACGCCGATGTCGATCATCGAAGTGGCTTCGGTCTGTGGTTTTGTCTCAACGCCGCACTTCTCCAAGTGCTACCGCGAGTACTTCGGCATTCCGCCACGGGATGAGCGTGTCGGCTCCAACACCGCCCAGCAGGTGGCGATGATGCCGATTCCGCAAGCAATGGTGCTGGCTCCCCTCTCCGGTCCGCTGTCGGCCTTGAGCCAGGCGCGCAACGAATCGACGTTCGCGAGTGTGAGGTTGTAAGCACTCACACCGTAAGGCCGTAGGAGCGCGCTTGCCCGCGAACAGGGCGTGTCAGCCGCCGTATTGGGTGCAGACACACCGTCATCACGGGCAAGCGCGCATCTGCAAAGATGAACGCTCAGTGCGCCTTGCTCTTGTTGTACGACGCCAGCGCCGGCAACAACTGTTGATCGATCGCCTGGCGCACGGCAGGCAGGATGGTCGCGCTGCCGCTGAGCATCTTCTCGACCAGCTGCCGCAATGCGCGGGCGCGGTCTTCATTGAGGCCGCAGACGGCCTGAGCGCACGCTTGCTCGGCCGTGGCACCTGACGGCATTTCAAAACCGATGGCTCTGAGTTGGCCGAGAAGATCGTCCTGGTCGATCAGGTCTGCATGCATCATGAGGCTCGCTCCTTTTATTGAGGTTGCACAGATTCTGGGAGCGCGCTGCGCACTCGGCAATACCTGTCGCAGGCGATGTCTGGCATGCGCAACAGGGTGTCGGTTTTAGCTATGTAACCGGTTAGTTAAATCCACATAATGGCTTCACTCATCATTGTCCGAAGCTTGGGTTGGTCACCTTATGGCCCGGACAAATGCCTCAACCCCGGTTTCGTAACGGCTTGACCGGGGCTTTTTTTGCCTGTTGAAAAGACGCCTACCATTTCGCCTAATCGCGATTCGCTTTAATCATTATTTCGGATCGTTCCAAGCCCTGCGTTCCCGTTCGCTATCTTGAAAAAAGGGGTCATATCGAGGTGGCCACTAAAGACCTTATGGAGGAGCGCAATGCATGGAGTGAACCGTCTTGCGCGCCTGGCAGTGCAATGCTGCCTGTCATGTCTCATGTTCACATGCCTTTGGCTGGACGGCTGTTCAAGCGGAAGAACCTTCTCAGGCGCCACGAGGCGAAATTGAGCTCGGCGCTGAAAATCCGGGCGTTTGGGAGCTGGTCAACATCGGTAATGGCTATTTTCAGATCAGAATCCACTCCCCCGATGGCAAGAAGATGCGCTGTCTAATCACGTTCAAGGGGAGTGATGAGGTCAAGCTTCGCGATTGCGAGGGCAACTTGGCAGGGCCTGCCATGTTGAACAACTGGAACTTCAATCAATTGAAAGCCGGCGGGTACGAGGTCGTGAATCGCTGGGCAGATTTCTACGATTATCCGGCGTGTCTGGCCGCGCCTTCCGACACCGTCATGCTGAAACCCTGCCCCTTCAGTGTGGGGCGTGTGCGGTCCCTCGAAGGTGTCTCCAAACGGTATGCAGAGCCCGACGCACGTTGAAGGTGAAGGCGTTTGGCGATCAAACGTGACAGACGAAGCGTCTGCCAAAACAAGCCTGGTTTGCTAAACTCCGCAGCCTTCCAGGAGCCGCCATGAACTACCGTCACGCCTTTCACGCTGGCAACCACGCCGACGTCTTGAAACACATCGTCCTGACTCGTTTGATTGCGCTGATGTCGCGCAAGGAGCAACCGCTCGCGTACCTCGACACCCATGCCGGCATTGGCCTTTACGATCTGCAAGGCGATCAGGCCACCCGCACGGGCGAGTGGATCGAAGGTATTGGCCGTCTATGGGACGCTACCGACGTGCCCGCCGTGGCGGCCGGGTATCTGGATGTGATCCGTCACATGAACCGCAAGACCGGCGAGTTGCGTTATTACCCCGGTTCCCCTGAGCTGGCGCGCCGCGTGACACGCGAGCAAGACCGCGTGCTGCTCAACGAGAAGCATCCGGAAGACGGCGTACTGCTCAAGGACAACATGAAGTATGACAAGCGCGTGGCCGTGCATCTGGGCGAAGGCTGGCATGTTCCGCGTGCTTTGCTGCCGGTGCAGGAAAAACGCGCGGTGATGCTGATCGATCCGCCGTTCGAGCAGTTGGACGAGATGAAGCGCTGCTCGGTAGCGCTCAAGGAGACGATCGGGCGGATGCGTCAGACCGTGGCGGCGATCTGGTACCCGATCAAGGATCCGCGCGCGCTCAAGCGTTTCTATCAGGAGCTGGCCGAGACAGGCGCGCCCAAACTGCTGCGTGTCGAGCTGCTGGTGCACCCGCTGGAAACGCCGAACAGCCTCAACGGCTCGGGCCTGGCCATCGCCAACCCGCCGTGGGGGCTGGAAGAAGAACTGCGTGAATTGCTGCCATGGCTGGCAGAAAAGCTGGCGCAAACCAAGGGTGACTGGCGGTTGGATTGGCTGATTGCCGAGGCGTGAGGCCGTGGCGGTTTGGAGAGGGGGCTATTGCTGGCAAGCCGGGCTGCTAAGGGGCATGAGGGTGTCTGAAAGGTTTGAGTTCGCCCCGCTCGATCTGTAGAAGCGCGCTTGCCTGCAACAATGGAGTATCAGTCACCCACGCTGTCGGGGTACCGACGCTATCGCGGGCAAGCGCTTCTACGGGATGATCAGCGATTCAGGCTCGGTGGCATGCACACCCCGGTTCCGCCAATGCCGCAGTAACCCTGCGGGTTCTTCGCCAGGTACTGCTGATGATAAGCCTCGGCGAAATAAACCGTCGGCGCCTGATCGATTTCCGTGGTGATTTGACCCAGGCCGGCTTTGCTCAATTCGGCCTGATACACCTCGGCGCTTTTCTTCGCAGCGTCCAATTGGTCAGGTGTGGTGGCGTAGATCACCGAGCGGTACTGAGTACCGATGTCGTTGCCCTGACGCATGCCCTGAGTCGGGTTGTGCAGTTCCCAAAACATCGCCAGCAGCGCTTCGTAGCTGACCTTCGCAGGCTCGTAGACCACAAGCACCACTTCGCTATGCCCGGTCAGCCCCGAACAGACTTCTTCATAGGTCGGATTTGGTGTAAAGCCACCGGCGTAGCCCACGACCGTGCTGACGACGCCTTCGCGTTGCCAGAAACGACGTTCCGCACCCCAGAAGCAACCCAGACCGAAGATTGCGAACTCCACGTCCTCGAAGAACGGTCCCAGTAGTGGACGACCGTTGACGAAGTGTGTTTCAGGGAGCGCCATCGGCGTTTCGCGGCCCGGCAAGGCTTGCTGGGCGGTGGGCATATCACTTTTGTTCACAAGAATTTCCGAGCGCAAGGCCATGAGGTCGATCCTCTCTGGACAGATAACGGCTAAGTGAAGTCAGAGGATTCTGATTCCGATCAAGGCGGCCAGTTTGCCGCACAAGGGCAGAGCAGGGAAGGGTTCAGCCGCGGCTGACGCGAGGGTAGCGACGCAAGGCGTTGATGAGGTCTTCGCCGGGAATGGGCTTGTCGAACAGATACCCTTGGCCGACATCGCAGCGATGACGGCGCAGGAAGGCCAGTTGTTCGGCCGTTTCGATGCCCTCGGCCACCACCGTCAGCTTGAGGTTGTGCGCCATGGCGATGACCGCCGAGGTGATTTCCATATCGTCTTGGTCATCCGGAATGTCGCGGATGAAACTGCGGTCGATCTTGATCACATCGATGGGGAATTTCTTCAGGTAACTGAAGGACGAATAGCCGGTTCCGAAGTCGTCCATGGCCAGGGTCAGGCCCAGCGTCTTCAACGATTCCAGTTGCAGCCGCGTATCTTCCGTCGCCTCCAGCAGCAGACCCTCCGTCAACTCGAGTTCGAGCAATGAGGGGTCGAGCTGTTCCTCTCGCAGAATGTTGGCCAGCGAGCTGACCAGTTCCGGGTCCGAGAACTGTTTGGGCGACACGTTGATTGCCACATGCAAGTTACCGTAACCGGCAGCGTTCAGTTGCTTGCTCATGCGGCAGGACTGGCGCGCGACCCATTTCCCGATGGGGATGATCAGGCCGGTTTCCTCGGCCACGCTGATGAACTGATCCGGACGAATCATGCCCTTTTCCGGGTGGTTCCAGCGCAGCAGCGCTTCCAAGCCCAATAGCCGGCCTGTGCGAAGGCAGAGCTTGGGTTGGTAAAAGACTTCGAGTTCGTTCTGGGTCAGCGCGCGCCGCAGGTTGTTTTCGACGAACAGCTTGTAGCTGGCCTCTGCGTTGAGCGCCTCGGTGAAGACCTGAACCTGATGCTTTCCGTTGGCTTTCGCCTTGTGCAGCGCGAGCCCGGCGTTCTTCATCAACGTCTGTGGATCGCGGCCATGCAACGGCGCGCAAGCCAGGCCGACGGAGCCTGTGACACTGATCAGCTGATTGTCGACGAACATGGGCTTGTCGAGGGTCGTCAGCACCTGTTGTGCGATGCGCTGACCTTCTTCCGGTGCCGTGTCATCCAGCAGCACGGCGAACTCGTTACTGGCAAAGCGCGCCAGAATACCGCTCGGGCTCAGGCTGTTGCGCAGGCGGCGCGCCAGGCTGATCAGCAGCTTGTCGCCCGTCTGATGGCCGAGGCTGTCGTTGATGCGCTTGAAGTTGTCGATGTCGACCAGCAACAGGCTGATCGGCGTTTCGACGTCGCGGGCGAAATGCTCGTCGAGGGTGCGAATGAATGCCGGCCGGTTGCCCAGGTTGGTCAGGTTGTCGGTATACGCCAGGCGCTCGATCCGTTGCTGGGAGAGCTTGGCCTGGGTGATGTCTTCGTAGATGCCGATGTAATGGGTCAGTTCGCGGTTATCGCCGTAGACCTTGGAGATCGAGAGCTGGCCCCAATAGGGTTCCAGGTTCTTGCGCCGACTTTTGAATTCGCCCTGCCAACTGTTGCCACTGACCAGGCTGGAATTGGCATCGAGCAGCAGCGTGTCGAGGTTCTCCAGCGCCGGCAACTCGGACAGGCGCTGGCCCTGGACCTCCTCGGCGGTGTATTGGGTGATTGCCGTGAAACTTGGGTTGACGTACTCCACCACGCCCTCGCGGTTCACCAGCAGGAACGCATTGGCGCTTTGCTCCACCGCTCGCTGGAACAGGTGCAGTGCATTGGTTGCGGCGCGCCGGTTGTGGTTGTTGATGGCCTGGGCGAATTGATCGGCCAATTCGCCCGCAAAGGCGATCTCGTCCGATTGCCACTCACGGGTGACGCCGGTCTGTTCCAGGCACAGCACACCGACTACATGGCCATCGATACGAATACTGGCGTCGAGAATGGCGTTGATGTCACGCGGGCCTAGACTCTCGGCCAGTTCGCGGGTGCGTGGGTCATGTTGCACATCGTGAGCGTCGATGGCGCGGCTGTTGTGCAGGGCTTCCAAGTAACTGGGGTAGCGGCTGATATCGATGGGCGCACCCTTGCGGTACTCATCGGCTGCACGGCTGTACTCGGCAATGGGCTCCAGCACCTGGCCGTTGAGATTCCAGATGGCTGCGCGGTCGATGTCGTAGATTTCGCAGGCGTTTTTGGTGATCAGCTCGGCCGCTTCCTGCAGCGAATCACTGGATCGATAACGATGGCGGGTCAGCCGCAAAATCAGGTTCTGCTGAGCACGCACGCGCTCCAGGTGCTGCAATTGTTCGTGCTGCGCCCGCTGGTTGAGCTCCAGCGCGATCTGTAGGCGCGAATTCTGGACTTCCAGGTCGGGGGAGAAGGCGAGCTCGCTGGGGTCGAAAACGTCGCTGACCACCATCAGGTAGCCCCGCAACAGTTCCCGATTGTGCTGTCGGTAGCCTTCACCGATCTCCATCAGGCCCAGCGGCCCACGGGTGGTGTGCAGGGTATAGCGGATGATGTAGTGCGAGTGCTTGCTGAGCTGCGTCTGCACCGAGTCGTGCAACTGATAGCGTGCCTCGGGCTCCATGAGGCTGGCGTACGGCGCCCCGATCAGGGCGCACAGCTCGATGGCGGGCATGTCGAATTGCTTTTCGCAGTTGGGGTCCAGGTAAAGCATTGCCCAACTGGCTTCATTCAGCCGCTCGAAACGCAACATGCCGAGCCGCGAGGGCACCGGCAATTGCGTCACGACCTCGGCTGCCGATCTTGCGGCAGCATCAGGTTGGCTTTTCATGAAGGAACTCGCTTTGAGAGTACGGTCGCGCGTGGGCAGAAACCCATCGTTAAATCGCGTGTCGCAAGGTTGCATCATGGCGCACGGGCTGACAAGTGAGCGCGATGGCTTAGTGCTATAAATCTGTCGGCAAATCGTGGATTAACTAAAGGTTGTTGGTCGGAATTGTCGTAAAGGGCGGGTAAGTGGTTGTTATTCGTGAGTGTCGGCGACCAGCAGACCGCAGGAGCGCGCTTGGTCTGGGCCGCATCCGGACGACGGCGGTGGCACATTCACCGCTGTGGGTGGCAGGCATGCCCAATCGTCCGGATGCGGCCCAGACCAAGCGCGCTCCTACCATCTGTCATATCTTCGGCAAAAAAAGCCCCGCTGATTGAGCGGGGTTGAGGTACGAGCGTGGCGCTCGAAAACTGCCAAGGCCCGCTCGTGGGAGCGGGCCCCGTGCGACTTACAGCAAGATCGTCCGGATGTCCGCCAGCAGATCGCTCAGACGCTTGGTGAAACGCGCAGCCGCAGCACCATTGATCACGCGGTGGTCGTAGGACAGCGACAGCGGCAGCATCAGGCGAGGCTGGAAGGCTTTGCCGTCCCAAACGGGCTGCATGGTGGCCTTGGACACGCCCAGGATCGCGACTTCCGGCGCGTTGACGATCGGCGTGAAGCCTGTGCCGCCAATGTGGCCGAGGCTGGAGATGGTGAAGCAGGCACCTTGCATGTCGTTGGCCGACAGCTTCTTGGAGCGGGCTTTCTCGGCCAACTCGGCCGCTTCCGCCGCCAGTTGCAACAGGCTCTTCTGGTCGACGTTCTTGATCACCGGCACCAGCAGACCGTCCGGGGTATCCACGGCGAAGCCGATGTGGAAGTACTTCTTGCGAATGACCGCTTTGCCACTAGGGGCCAGCGAGCTGTTGAAGTCCGGCATTTCCTTGAGCAGGTGCGCGATGGACTTGAGCAGCAATGGCAGCACGGTCAGCTTCACGCCCGCTTTTTCAGCGACGGCTTTCTGCGCGACGCGGAAAGCTTCCAGGTCGGTGATGTCGGCTTGGTCGAACTGCGTGACGTGGGGAATGTTCAGCCAACTGCGGTGCAGGCCGGTCGCGCCCAGTTGCATCAGGCGAGTCATCGGCACTTCTTCGATTTCACCGAAACGGCTGAAATCGACTTCCGGAACAGGAGGGATGCCCATGCCGCCGGTCGCGCCAGCAGCAGCCGGAGCGTCTTTGGCCTTGGTCATGATGGATTTGACGTACGCCTGCACGTCTTCCTTCAGGACGCGGCCGTGTGGGCCGGTAGCCGTCACAGCGTTCAGCTCGACGCCGAACTCACGCGCCAGTTGGCGAACTGCCGGGCCTGCGTGGACTTTTGCACCGCTTGCAGCTGGAGCTGCGGCCGGTGCCGCTTCAGCTTTTGGCGCTGGAGCGGGAGCCGATGCGGCGGCAGGGGTTTCAGCCTTGGCCGGGGCTTGAGCCGGAGCAGCGGCTGGAGCCGGTGCGGCAGCCGGAGCAGCGCCCGCGACCTTCAGTTTCAGGATCAGGTCACCAGTGCCGACTTCGTCTTCGACCTTGACGCTGATGCTTTCGACCACGCCTGCCGCTGGAGAAGGAATCTCCATCGAGGCTTTGTCCGATTCCAGCGTGATCAGCGATTGATCCGCTTCGATGCTGTCGCCGGCCTTGACCAGCAACTCGATGATGCGAGCTTTGCCCGACGAGCCGATGTCCGGTACATGGATATCCTGAACCGACTCGCTTGCGGCAGCAGCAGGCGCGGCGGCAGGTGCAGGCGCGGCTTCAGCGGGTTGCTCGGCGGCGGGCGCCGGGGCAGCAGGGGCCTGGGCAGCAGGTTCAGCCGCCGGTGCGGCGGCCGCGTCGCCTTCCACTTCCAGTTCCAGCAGTTCGTCGCCTTCTTTCAGACGGTCGCCCAGCTTCACTTTCAGTGCTTTGACGACACCGGCTTTCGGCGCCGGAATTTCCATGCTGGCCTTGTCCGACTCCAGGGTCAGGAGGCTTTGGTCGGCCTCGATGCGATCACCGACCTTGACGAACAACTCAATGACTTCACCGTCACCGCTGCCGATGTCGGGTACACGAATTAACTCACTCACAATGTCTCTCCTCAGGAGAACCTGTTCACTCGACTGCGCTGTTGCGCCAGCAACGAAACAGCCGGGGATGCTCATTTACCGAAGTAAATTCCGCATCGGCGGCTGTTTCGCGCATGCGTTCAGCGCTCTTCTCGACCTACGCTCAGCAGTCCAGCGGGTTGCGCTTCTCAGGGTCGATGCCGAACTTGGTGATGGCTTCCGCCACGACTTTCGGTTCGATATCGCCGCGATCAGCCAAGGCTTCCAGAGCCGCCAGCACGATGAAGTGACGGTCGACTTCGAAGAAGTGACGCAGCTTCTTGCGGCTGTCGCTGCGGCCATAGCCGTCAGTGCCCAGAACCTTGTATTCCTTGGTCGGAACCCACTGACGGATCTGGTCAGCGAACAGTTTCATGTAGTCGGTCGAAGCGATGACCGGACCTTTACGGCCGTTCAGGCACTCTTCAACGTAGCTCAGTTGCGGCTTCTGACCGGGTTTCAGGCGATTGCTGCGCTCAACGGCCAGCCCGTTGCGGCGCAATTCGTTGAAGCTGGTGACGCTCCAGACGTCAGCCCCGATATTGAACTGCTCGCGCAGGATCTTCGCCGCTTCGCGCACTTCGTTGAGGATGGTGCCGGAGCCCATCAGTTGAACGTGATGAGCCGCTTCGCGCTTGTCTTCTTCCAGCAGGTACATGCCCTTGATGATGCCTTGCTCTACCCCGGCCGGCATCGCTGGCTGATGGTAGTTCTCGTTCATCACGGTGATGTAGTAGTAGACGTTTTCCTGCAGGGTCATCATCCGATGCGTGCCTTCCTGCATGATCACCGCCAGCTCGTAGGCATAGGCAGGGTCGTAGCTGCGCACGTTCGGGATGGTGCTGGCCAGCAGGTGGCTGTGGCCGTCTTCGTGTTGCAGACCTTCACCGTTGAGCGTGGTCCGGCCGGACGTGCCGCCCAGCAGGAAACCGCGCGTCTGGGCATCGCCCGCCGCCCAGGCCAGGTCGCCGATGCGCTGGAAGCCGAACATCGAATAGAAGATGTAGACCGGCAGCATCGGGGTGTTGTAGTTGCTGTAGGCAGTACCGGCAGCGATGAACGAGGAGAACGCGCCCGCCTCGTTGAGGCCTTCCTGCAGGATCTGGCCGTCCTTCTCTTCGCGGTAGTACATCACCTGGTCGCGGTCGACTGGCTCGTAGAGTTGGCCGACTGGGGAGTAGATGCCCAACTGACGGAACATGCCTTCCATACCGAAGGTACGCGCTTCGTCGGCGAGGATCGGAACGATGCGCTTGCCCAGTTCCTTGTCTTTCACCAGCGAGGCGAGGATGCGACCGAACGCCATGGTGGTGGAAATTTCGCGGTCGCCGGAGCCGTCCAGGATGGATTTCAGCGTATCCAGGCCTGGGGTCGGGATGCTGATGTTGCCGCGGTTGCGCTGTGGCAGCGAGCCGCCCAGTTTCTCGCGGCACTTGCGCAGGTATTTCATTTCCGCGCTGTCTTCGGCCGGACGATAGAACGGCAGCGATTCGAGTTCCGAATCGTTCAGCGGGATGTCGAAGCGATCACGGAATTTCTTCAGCGACTCGATATCGACTTTCTTGGTGTTGTGCGCGGTGTTCTTCGCCTCGCCCGCACCGGTTCCGTAGCCCTTGATGGTCTTGGCGAGGATGACGGTAGGCTGGCCTTTGTGGTTGACCGCCTGATGGTACGCCGCGTAGACCTTGTACGGGTCGTGGCCGCCACGGTTGAGTTTCCAGATCTCGTCGTCGGAGAGGTTCTCGACGCGCTTGAGCAGTTCCGGATCGTCGCCGAAGAAGTGCTTGCGCACGTAGGCGCCGTCTTTGGCCTTGTAGTTCTGGTACTCGCCGTCGATGGCTTTGTCCATGCGGCGCTGCATGAGGCCATCTTCGTCCTGGGCGAACAATGGGTCCCACATGCGACCCCAGATGACCTTGTTGACGTTCCAGTTGGCGCCACGGAACACGCCTTCGAGTTCCTGAATGATCTTGCCGTTGCCGCGAACCGGGCCGTCGAGGCGCTGCAGGTTGCAGTTGATGACGAAGATCAGGTTGTCGAGGTTTTCACGACCGGCCAGGGAGATGGCGCCCAAGGTTTCCGGCTCGTCACACTCGCCGTCACCGATGAAGCACCAGACTTTCTGCTTGCCAGCCGGGATGAAGCCACGGTTTTCCAGGTACTTCATGAAGCGTGCCTGGTAGATCGCGGTAATCGGGCCCAGACCCATGGAAACGGTCGGGAATTGCCAGAAGTCAGGCATCAGGTGTGGGTGCGGGTACGACGACAGGCCGCCACCATCGACTTCCTGACGGAATTTGAGCATCTGTTCTTCGCTCAAGCGGCCTTCGAGGAAGGCGCGAGCATAGATACCCGGTGAAGCGTGGCCTTGGTAATAGATCAGGTCGCCGCCGTGTTCCTCGGTCGGGGCCTGGAAGAAATAGTTGAAGCCGATGTCATAGAGCGTCGCACTGGAGGCGAAGGTGGAGATGTGGCCACCCAGATCGGGGTCCTGCATGTTCGCGCGCATGACCATCGCCAAGGCGTTCCAGCGAACGATCGAACGGATGCGGCGTTCCATGAACAGGTCGCCGGGCATGCGTGCTTCGCGGGTAACGGGGATCGTGTTGCGGTAAGGCGTGGTGATGGAATAGGGCAGTTGCGAACCGCTGCGAGTGGCGAGTTCACCCAGACGGGTCATCAGGTAGTGAGCGCGGTCTTCGCCTTCTTTGTCGAGAACCGATTCCAGGGCGTCCAGCCATTCCTGGGTTTCGACGGGATCGAGGTCTTGCATGGCTTGCTCCAGGGCGGAAAGGCTTCCAGAATCGGTTGCCTGAGTTTGTTGCGACTGGCCTTGTGGGCAGACGACGTAAAATTCTTGGATGACCGGAGAGGTGTCCGGCTCCGTGTAGTTTTACTACAAATCTTTGGCTGTTTCAGCTTTTTGACTTGTATATACAGTAGTAAAACTACAGTTGGGCGATGTTTTCGCCCAAGTTTTGCGATGAATCAAATGAAAAATGTTGGTAGAAACCATAAAAAGATCAGCGGGCGTCTGATGCTGGCAATCAAAAACAGGCAAATACCAGCAATTTTTAACCTTTGTTCGACAGTCCGACCGGATGTTGCGGTACACCACTGGTTCCGGGCCGGCCTTCGAACGCCGATCAAGGATAGACCATGAGCCTTCCTTCGCTGGCCGATCTGCCAGCCTCACTGCTGCCGCTGGTCACTCGTGCGCAACACACCGTCCGAGCGGCGCTCGCCGCGTTGAACGACGCGAGCCTGGCTGCTTTCGAGGCCTGGCCTGCCGAACGTCTGGCGGCTTTCGAGCGCGTCTGCGCGGCCAGCGACTTCGTCGCCGAACACGTCGGACGCGACCCGCAAATGCTGCTCGATCTCGCCGAATCCGGTGAGTTGGAGCGCAGCTTTGCGGCCCACGAGCTGCGTGAGCACATCGCCGCTGCGGTTGCCGAAGCGAACACCGACGATGAGCTGGGGCGTAATCTACGTCGTCAACGGACGCGGCAGCAAGTCCGAATTATCTGGCGCGATGTCACTCGCCAGGCCGACTTGGTAGAAACATGCCGCGACCTGTCCGACATGGCCGATGGCAGTATCGACCTCGCCTATCGGTGGTTGTACGACAAACACTGCCAGCAATTCGGTGTGCCGACTGGGCGTCGAAGCGGCGAGCCTCAGCAGATGGTCATCCTCGGCATGGGCAAGCTGGGGGCCGTGGAGCTCAACCTGTCGTCGGACATTGATCTGATCTTCGCTTACCCCGAAGGCGGTGAGACACACGGAGTCAAACGCCCGCTGGATAACCAGGAGTTTTTCATTCGTCTCGGCCAGCGCTTGATCAAGGCGCTGGATCCAGTGACGGTCGACGGTTTCGTGTTCCGTGTCGATATGCGCTTGAGGCCCTACGGTTCGTCCGGCGCGTTGGTGCTCAGCTTCAACGCTCTGGAGCAGTACTACCAGGATCAAGGGCGCGATTGGGAACGCTACGCCATGATCAAGGCGCGAGTGGTCGGGGGCGATCAGGCTCGCGGCCGGGAGCTGCTGGAGATGCTGCGGCCCTTCGTTTACCGACGCTATCTGGACTTTTCCGCCATCGAAGCGCTGCGCACGATGAAGCAACTGATTCAACAGGAGGTCCGTCGTAAAGGCATGGCCGCCAACATCAAGCTGGGGGCCGGCGGTATTCGCGAGGTGGAGTTCATCGCCCAGGCTTTCCAGTTGATCCACGGCGGACGTGACCTGAGCCTGCAGCAACGCCCTCTGCTCAAGGTGTTACGCACCCTCGAAGGGCAGGGTTATCTGCCGAGTTCCGTCATCGCCGAGCTTCGCGACGGCTACGAATTCCTGCGCTACACCGAGCATGCGATTCAGGCCATCGCCGACCGACAAACCCAAATGCTGCCCGATGACCCCCGTGATCAAGCGCGTGTCGCTTTCATCATGGGGTTTGCCGATTGGAGCGCGTTTCACCAGACGCTGATGCACTGGCGGGGTCGGATCGAATGGCATTTCCGCCAAGTGATCGCCGACCCGGATGAGGAAGAAGGGCAGGCGTACGGCGGTGACGAGATCGTCGGCGGCGAATGGTTGCCGCTGTGGGAAGAATCGCAGAACGAGGAAGCCGCCTGTCGCCAACTGCAAGAAGCAGGTTTCGCCGATGCCCAGAAAGCCCTCAGGCACTTAAGCAATCTGCGCAACAGCTCACAACTGCGTTCGATGCAACGGCTGGGGCGTGAGCGTCTTGACGCATTCATCCCACGCCTGCTGGCCCAAGCCGTCGAGCATGACAATCCCGATCTGGTGCTCGAGCGAGTGCTGCCTCTGGTCGAGGCAGTGGCTCGGCGCTCGGCCTACCTGGTCCTGCTGACCGAAAACCCCGACGCACTGCGCCGTTTACTGACCCTGTGCGCGGCCAGTCCCTGGATTGCCGAGCAGATCGCGCGCTTCCCGTTGCTGCTCGACGAGTTGCTCAACGAGGGGCGCCTGTTCAGCCCGCCAAAGGCGCTTGAACTGGCTGCCGAGCTGCGCGAACGCCTGACCCGTATCCCTGAAGACGATCTTGAGCAGCAAATGGAAGCGTTGCGTCATTTCAAGCTGGCACATCGTCTGCGGGTGGCTGCCTCGGAGATCACTGGCAGTTTGCCGTTGATGAAAGTCAGCGATTACCTGACCTGGCTGGCCGAGGCCATTCTGGAGCAGGTTCTGGCACTGGCGTGGCGACACACCGTTGCGCGTCACGGTGCGCCGCGCCGTCCGGATGGCAGTTTGTGCGATCCGGGTTTCGTGATCGTCGGCTACGGGAAGGTCGGGGGGATTGAACTGGGTCATGGTTCGGACCTGGACCTGGTGTTCATCCACGATGGCGATCCCCAGGCCGAGACCGACGGTCCCAAGCCCATCGATGGCGCGCAATTCTTCACGCGTCTGGGGCAGCGGATCATTCACCTGATCACCACGCAGACGAACTCGGGCCAGCTCTACGAAGTGGACATGCGTCTGCGGCCCTCGGGGGCGGCGGGGCTGCTGGTCAGTTCGTTGGGCGCATTTTCGCGCTATCAGGAAAACGAAGCCTGGACCTGGGAACACCAGGCCCTGGTCCGTGCACGGGTGTTGGTCGGCAGCGCGGACGTGGGGCAAGGGTTCGAAGCCGTACGCGCTTCGGTGTTGGGGCGCGAGCGCGATCTGGATACGTTGCGCCGGGAGGTCAGCGACATGCGCGCCAAGATGCGCGACAACCTCGGGACCCGCAGCACCGCAGCAGGCAAGGGCGAAAATGCCTTCGAACCCACGGCATCGTTCGACCTCAAGCAGGATGCCGGTGGTATCGTCGATATCGAATTTATGGTGCAATACGCGGCCTTGGCCTGGTCCAGAGAGCATCCCGCGCTACTTCGCTACACCGATAACATTCGTATTCTCGAAGGGCTGGAAGCAGCAGGACTGATGCCCCCCGCAGATGCCAGCTTGTTGCGCGAGGTGTATAAAGCCTACCGTTCCGCCGCCCACCGACAAGCGCTGCAAAAGGATGCGGGTGTGGTCAGCGGTGATCAGTTCGCAGTCGAACGGCGTCAAGTGATGCGGATCTGGGGGCAGTTGGGGTTGAGTTGAAGCATGAAGGATTCTTCACGGAAGCCTTCGGCCCCATCGCGGGCAAGCGCGCCACCGGTACATCGCGTTTCTACGGAAAATCGGGATTGATCGGGGCGCTGCGTTCCATTGTAGGCGCGTGCTTGCCCGCGATGGCGTCAGAACCAACGCCACAGGGTCCGAATTTGTTGGATTTATATAAAGCTATGACAGGGAGGCGTCAGGCTGTGTGGAAGCGTCACGCAGCCTGATCGGCCTCCCTGCTCGTTTCTGGTCGTTTTGGATTGAGCATGAGAATTCTGATCGTAGGGCCCAGCTGGGTCGGTGACATGGTGATGGCGCAAACGCTGTTCCAGTGCCTGAAACAGCGACACCCGCAATGCCAAATCGATGTGCTGGCCCCTGAATGGAGTCGGCCGCTCCTCGAGCGCATGCCCGAGGTGCGCACGGCCTTGAGCTTTCCGCTCGGCCACGGCGCACTGGAGTTGGCAACGCGCCGACGCATCGGCCAATCTCTGAAGGGCCAGTACGATCAGGCGATCCTGTTACCCAATTCCTTGAAGTCGGCCTTGGTGCCTTTTTTTGCAGGCATTCCCAAGCGGACGGGGTGGCGGGGCGAATTTCGCTACGGCCTGCTCAATGACGTTCGCCTGTTGGACAAACAGAAATACCCGCTGATGATCGAGCGGTTCATGGCGCTGGCCTTTGACAAAGGTGCTGAAATTCCGCGTCCTTATCCGCAGCCGAGTTTGCGGATTGAAGCCACCAGCCGCGATGCCGCACTGGCCAAGTTCGGGCTCACGCTCGACCGCCCGGTGTTGGCCCTGTGCCCTGGCGCCGAATTCGGTGAGTCCAAGCGATGGCCTTCCGAGCATTACGCCAAAGTGGCCGAAGCGAAGATTCGCGAAGGCTGGCAAGTCTGGCTGTTCGGCTCGAAAAACGATCACGCGGTGGGCGAAAGCATCCGTGAGCGGCTGATTCCCGGCTTGCGTGAGGAGTCGAGCAACCTCAGCGGCGCGACCTCGCTGGCCGAGGCCATTGATCTGCTGTCCTGCGCTGACGCCGTGGTCTCCAACGATTCAGGCCTGATGCATGTGGCCGCGTCGCTCAACCGTCCCTTGGTCGCCGTGTATGGCTCGACCTCGCCCAGCTTTACGCCGCCTCTGGCCGATCAGGTCGAAATCGTGCAGTTGGGCATCGAATGCAGCCCATGCTTCGAACGCACCTGCCGTTTCGGCCACTACAACTGCCTGCGTCTCCTGGAACCGGATTCGGTGATCCAAGCGCTGGCCCAGTTGAGTGGCACGCCGGTCGAGGTTGCCTGACTTGCGGGTACTACTGATCAAGACTTCGTCGTTGGGTGACGTCATTCACACCCTGCCTGCGCTGACCGACGCTGCCCGCGCCATTCCTGGCATTCAGTTCGACTGGGTGGTGGAAGAAGGCTTCGCCGAGATTCCTACCTGGCATCCCGCGGTGTCCGGGGTGATTCCGGTGGCGATTCGTCGCTGGCGCAAAAACCTCTGGCAGACTTTCAAGAACGGCCAGTGGCGCCAGTTCAAACAGCGCCTGCGCGACACCCGTTACGATCGGGTGATTGACGCCCAGGGCCTGCTGAAAAGCGCGTGGCTGACCCGTTACGTCAAGGCGCCAATTTCGGGGCTGGACAAAAGCTCTGCGCGTGAGCCCTTGGCCGCGCACTTTTATGATCACCCGTATCCCGTCGCCCGCGGCCAGCACGCCGTCGAACGCTTGCGGCAATTGTTCGCCCAGGCGCTGGGGTACCCAGTACCCGCAGGGGTCGGCGATTATGGTCTGGACCGCAGCCGTCTGCTGAGCGGTGAACGCGGCGCGCCGTTCGTTCTATTCCTGCACGGCACGACGTGGGATACCAAACACTGGCCCGAGCTGTACTGGCGCCAATTGGCCGAGCGCATGATCGGGCAAGGCCTGGAAGTGCACCTGCCGTGGGGCAACCCGTCAGAGAAGGCGCGGGCTGAGCGTATCGCCCAAGGGCTTGATAAAGCAGTTGTGCTGCCCAAATTGAATCTGGCAGGCGTTGCTCAGGTTCTGGCCGGCGCTCAGGGCTGTGTGGCCGTGGATACCGGTCTGGGTCACCTGGCGGCTGCGCTGGACGTGCCCACGCTGTCGTTGTTCGGGCCTACCAATCCGGGCCTGACCGGCGCCTATGGCAAATCGCAGGTTCACCTGGCGGCTGACTACCCGGCCTGTGCACCCTGCCTGCAGAAAAAATGCACCTATCGCCCCACCGCCGAAGACCGGCGTCAGGTCGATATCGAACGCGAGTGGCCGATGTGCTTCACTCGCCTGAATCCCGAGCGAGTAGCGAGCCGGTTGAGCTCGCTGTTGCTGGCAAAGGAACACCTGTGATGCAACTGGCATTCGTGCTCTATAAGTATTTTCCCTTCGGCGGCTTGCAGCGCGATTTCATGCGCATCGCCCTGGAGTGCCAGCGGCGTGGGCATTCGATTCGCGTCTACACGCTGATCTGGGAAGGTGACGTGCCTCCCGGCTTCGAGGTGCTGGTGGCACCGGTCAAGGCGATCTTCAATCACCGGCGCAACGAAAAACTCACCGACTGGATGAATGCCGACTTGGCCAAGCGTCCGGTTGACCGCTTGATCGGCTTCAACAAGATGCCAGGGCTGGACGTGTACTACGCCGCCGACGGGTGCTATGAGGACAAAGCGCAGAACCTGCGCCACGGCCTTTACAAATACTGGGGCCGCTATCGTCATTTCGCGGACTATGAGCGCGCGGTATTCGCGAAGGACGCCAAGACCGAGGTGCTGATGATCTCCGAAGTGCAGCAGCCGCTGTTCATCAAGCATTACGGCACGCCGCTGGAGCGTTTCCATTTGCTGCCGCCGGGCATCTCTCAGGACCGCCGCGCGCCGCCCGATGCAGCCCAGATCCGGGCTGACTTCCGTCGCGAGTTCGAGCTGGACGCCGACGATCTGCTTTTGGTGCAGATCGGCTCCGGGTTCAAGACCAAGGGGGTCGACCGCAGTCTCAAGGCGCTCGCGGCCTTGCCAGCAGACTTGCGCAAGCGTACTCGTCTGTTCGTCATCGGCCAGGACGACCCCAAGCTGTTCCAGATGCAGAGCACCGCGCTGGGCCTGACCGACAACGTGACGTTTATGAAAGGGCGCAGCGATATCCCGCGCTTCCTGCTGGGCGCCGACCTGTTGATTCACCCGGCGTACAACGAAAATACCGGCACCGTCCTGCTCGAAGCGCTGGTCGCCGGGTTGCCGGTGCTGGTCAGCGCGGTGTGCGGCTACGCCCATTACATTGCCGAGGCCGACAGCGGCCTGGTGCTCGATGAGCCCTTCGAACAACACCAGCTCAACGATTGCCTCGAACGTGTGCTCAAGGATGATGCCTTGCGTGCCGCCTGGGGCAGGAACGGGCTGGCGTTCGCCGACACGGCTGACCTTTACAGCATGCCGCAGCACGCAGCGGATGTGATTCTGGCGGAGCACCGCGGATGAAGCTGATGCTTGAAGAACCTTTCAAGAGCCTCTGGGCCGGGCGCGATGCGTTCGAAGCGGTCGAGGCATTGCAGGGCCAGGTGTACCGCGAGCTGGAAAACCGCCGCACTCTGCGTACCGAGGTCAATGGCCGTGGCTATTTCGTCAAGATCCATCGGGGCATTGGTTGGGGAGAAGTCGCGAAGAACCTGCTGACCGCCAAGTTGCCGGTATTGGGCGCCGGCAAAGAGTTCGAAGCGATCAATCGCTTGAAGGCGGCTGGTGTGCCTACCATGACGTCGGTGGCCTACGGTGAGCGAGGAAGCAACCCCGCCGCCCAGCATTCTTTCATCATCACCGAAGAGCTGGCGCCCACTGAAAGCATGGAAGACGTCAGCATCGACTGGGTGAAAGTCCCGCCCGAGCCTCGGATGAAGCGGGCGTACATCGCCGAAATCGCAAGGTTGGTCGGCACGATGCATCGCGCGGGGGTCAACCATCGTGACTGCTATCTGTGCCACTTCCTGCTGCACACCGACACGCCGGTCACCCCGGACAGCTTCAAGCTGTCGGTGATCGATCTGCACCGTGCTCAGACCCGACCGCGTATCACCCGGCGCTGGCGTAACAAGGATCTGGCCGCGCTCTATTTTTCTGCGCTGGATATCGGCCTGACCCGCCGCGACAAGCTGCGCTTTCTCAAAGGCTACTTCCAACAGCCGCTGCGCAAGATCCTCGCCGAAGAGTCGGCGCTCCTTGATTGGCTGGAGGCCAAGGCCGAGAAGCTGTATCAGCGCAAGCTGCGATACGGGGATGCGCTCTGATGGCGGGTTGGAATCTGGAACCTGAGTACGCTGCACTGGCCGATGATTTTGGCTCGCTGGACGCGGTCTTCGCCTTGCAGGGAGAGCGCCTGACCCGTGACCCGCTGTCAGAAGTGATCCGCGTCGAGCGCGGCGGCATCCACTATTACGTGAAGCGCTACTCGGCTGCGGGTAAAGGTCTGCGACGCTACCTGGGGCGACCTCGGGTCAAGTCCGAGTGGCAAAACCTCAAGCGTTTCGCCAAGTGGGGCATTCCAACGGCCGAAGTGGTGGCCTGGGGGCTGGAGCGCAAGGGCGCCGCTTACGATCGAGGGGCGTTGATTACCCGCGAGCTGCCGCGTACTGAAGATTTGTCCGAGCTGGCCAAGCACCAAGACGAACGCCTGGCCGATCGCGCGTGGGTCGAAGGGATCAGCCAGCAAGTGGCGCGTTACACCCGCACGATGCATGACCATCACTTCACCCACAACGACCTGAAGTGGCGCAACCTGCTGGTGGACGATCAGTCAACGGTGTTCCTGATCGATTGCCCCAACGGCGCGTTCTGGGTCAGCTTCATGTTGCGTTACCGCATCACCAAGGACTTGGCATGTCTGGACAAGGTCGCCAAATACCACTTGTCCGCCACCCAGCGACTGCGTTTCTATCTGCAATACCGCGGGCGCCAGCGCCTGAACGATTCGGACAAGAAACGTATTCGCCATATCGTCAGCTTTTTCGAGGGGCGCGAATGAGTGTTTTTATTGCCGATGCCGACCGTTCGCTGCTGGAGCGCCACGGCCTGGCGGCCTTTGACCCGCTTTGGGCGCTTGAACTGGACGCCGTCGACGAGCCCAATACCGGGCGGGGCGGATGGAGCAGTGTGTTCCGTCTGGACCTCGAAGGATCGGGTTTCTACCTCAAGCGCCAGAGCAATTACCTGACGCATACCTTGCATCACCCGTTCGGCGAACCCTCGTTTTCCCGCGAGTTTCGCAATATCCGTCTTTATCAGAAGCTTGGCATACCGGCGCTGCACGCCGTGTTCTACGGCGAGAAGAAGGTCGATGGCGAGCGCCGGGCCATCCTGATGACCCGCGCCCTGGATGGCTGGACCGATCTCGATACCCTGCTGACCCATTGGGGCGAGATGGCGGCCACTCAGCGCCTGGCAATTCTCCAGGCCTGTGGCCAACTGGCGCGTACACTGCACAAGGCAGGGCAGGTGCATGGTTGTTTCTACCCCAAGCATATTTTCCTCAAGGCCAATGGCGGCGAATATCAGGCGCAATTGATCGACCTGGAAAAGACGCGCAGAGCGATCTTTGGCCAACGCGACCGGGTCAAGGACATCGAGCCGCTGCTGCGGCGCGCACCGATGTGGAACGAAGCGGAAATTCGCGAGCTGCTTGCCAGCTACCTGCAAGCCCCCATTGACAGCGGGTTGATCGATGCATGGTGGCAGCGGTTGGCCAGACGCGGCAGCCATAAGCGCAGCCATCGTTAAAACGTTCACCCCTGCGGGTGATGTTGTCTGCCAGATGAGCCATCTGGATCAAGCAAGATTGAAGAGGATGCCGATGCGTCTGTCTGAACTGAAAACCGCCGGCCGTACCCCCGCGTTGCCGATGAGCATCACTTTGGCGGATGCGGCGGGCCCTGCTGACTTGCAGTTACTCAGCCTGTTGCGTGTGCTGCCGGGGCAGCGCTATGTGGGCGCAGGCATATGGCGTGGGCGTCCGGTACTGGCCAAGTTGCTCGTGGGGCACAAGGCGCCGCGGCATTTTCAGCGTGAGCGCACAGGCGTGCAGTGGCTTGCCGATCAAGGCCTGGCCACGCCGAAGCTGCTGGCTGACGGGCTGCAGGAGGGCGAGGGCGGCTGGCTGTTGTTCGAATTTCTCGATCGCGCCCAATCCCTCGGGGATGCCTGGAAGGCGGTCGAGCACCTGCCCCCGCTCGCCGATGAGCAGACCGCCGTGCTCAGCGAAGCGCTCGGCGCCATCGGCCAGATGCACGCCAAAGGTCTGTGGCAGGAAGACTTGCACCTGGACAATCTGCTCCGCCAGAACGGCCATCTGTACCTGATCGACGGTGCCGGCATTCGGGCCGAGGAGCCGGGCAAGCCGCTGTCTCGTCAGAAAGTGCTGGAAAACCTCGGGGTGTTCTTCGCCCAATTGCCCAAGGCACTGGAGCCCTTCACTGAAGAACTGTTGGTCTACTACCTGTTGAGCAATGGCGAACACGCCCTGCCGGTCGAGGCGCTGCAGAAGCAGATCGACAAGGTCAGTCGGTGGCGCCTGGCGGATTACTTGATCAAGGTCGGTCGTGAGTGCAGTTTGTTCAGCGTCAGCGACGGCCCGTTCGGTCTGCGCGCGATTCGCCGCGAAGAAGAGGCCGCGATGGTGCCGGTGCTCGAGCAGGCCGATACGCTGATCGACCGCGGCCACCTTTACAAAACCGGTGGCGCGGCCAGTGTGGCCAAAGCCGACGTCGATGGGCGGGCGCTGGTGATCAAGCGCTACAACATCAAGAACTTCGCTCACTGGCTCAAGCGTTTCTGGCGCCCGAGCCGGGCCTGGCACTCCTGGCGCGAGGGCAACCGCCTGATGTTTCTCGGTATCGCAACGCCAAAACCACTGGCATTGCTGGAGCAGCGTTTTTTCTGGCTGCGACGCAAGGCGTACCTGGTGACGGAGTATTTGCCAGGGCCGGACATCATCGAACGGTTCGCGCCCTACGTGGCCTCCGGCGATGCGCCGGAAACCGAGTTGCAGGCGCTGGATCGTCTGTTCGCCCAGTTGGTGCGTGAGCGCATCAGCCACGGTGATCTGAAAGGGCACAATGTATTCTGGCATCAGGATCGCTGGGCGCTGATCGACCTCGACGCTATGTGCCAGCACAGCTCTGCAAGTGCATTCGCGGCAGCCTTTGCCAAAGACCGCGCCCGGTTCATGCGCAACTGGCCCGCCGACAGCGCGCTGCACCAGTTGCTGGAGCAGCGCCTGCCGAAGCTCTCGTGAGGTTCAAGTGGTGGCGCTGTATGGCCACCACTGTGGTGTAAACCTTACCCAACGCGGGTCAGGTTGATGTCCTCCAGTGCCATGATCAGCGCATCGATGTTGTTGTAAGGCTGCAAGTGCACGGCTGCCCAGCTCGGGCGGTCGACGAATACTCTGCCTTGAGCACTCACCTGCACAGGCGTGCGGTAAATCGCACGGTCCCGGGAACGATGGCAGATGAAATGTGTGTCACCGATCTGCTCTGTCACGAACTGGCCCGGTCTTGCCAGACGCTGCTCCAGCGACATCGGCTGCGGTGCGCGCACGACCTGCGGGATGTTCAAATTCTCCATCTCCACCATGAAGTCACTTTTGATGAATTCGGTCTGATTACTCATCGGTCGTCGCAGATCCTCTCCAGGGTCGATGAATACACCCCGTGACGTCCCGGCCGACACGTCGTCAAGCCGTACACCGATAGCGCCCTCCAGCTCAGCGAGCCCCGGCACGTTTTTATATCGGTTGGCGTGACTGTTTCCGACCAGCGCTACCCACCTATGCTTACCCATCACTGCCTGATGCTGACGGATCGTGCGCGAAGCGAAGTAATTCATCATCTCCTGGCGCGTGGATGAGGTGGTTTCCGGCAGGCCTTTGAGGTGATAACTCGCGGCGCAATCGATGGCGCGTACCTCAAGACCGTGCTCCCGTGCCTTGATCACCAGTTGCTCGAAGTTGTAGACCTTTCTCGGGTCTGTCATGTGGCCGTTGTCGAGCGCCTTGAGACTGTGCAGCAGGCGCTTGGTCATCTGGCCGGTTTCGAAATAGCGATCCAGATCGGCTTGGTGCAAGTCTGTCAGCAGGTGCTCCAGGTACAGGGTTTTCACCTGTTGTTCGGCGAGCAAGGGCAGGTGGTCGATGATGAATCGCTTGCTGCCGACGGAGGCGTGATACTCGCCAACCACCATACCATCGGTGTGTTGGTACAGGCGTCGGATGAACTCTGCGTTGTCCGGCGTGGGTACCAGCGCGGGCATGGCTGGGCGTGGTGGCAGGTCCGCGGTCAGGATGGCGCGAGCGTCGTTGCGCAGTTTGGCTCGCAGGTCAAAGAACTTGTCCTGAACCACGGTCAACTCGTCATCGAAGAAGAAATAGTCGCTGTTCAGCCCCTTTGATTTGAAATAGGCGAGTTTGAACATCGCCTCGCGGTTTTCCCCAGGCATGTTATAGGCGGTGTCGAACAGGGAATGCTGGACAGCGGTCGGAGGGTGCTCGGCCAGCCACTGTTCAGAGGTGACGCGGCGCCAACCCGCAAATTCATCCCAGCGGAAGCCGATGTCTTCCGGCGAGCGAATGGCCGTCACCAGCGCATCGGAATCGGGAGCGGGTAACGGGGTATTGGCACCCGCAGCAGGCGTGTCGGCGTAGCGGGCGTCACCGACTTCGATCTTGAAATCACAGGCTGTGCTGCTCGCGCTTGCGTCTACCAGCTCGGCGTTACGCTGGACGCGTGTCGCCAAGCCGTCTGGAGCTTGCTCGATGTGCGCGCTGATACACCCTTGCAACTGCGTCAGGCCGGGGACCTGATCGTGGGTTGTGGCCATTCTGGGGTCGACCAAGGCTACCCAGCGCTTTGCAGGATGGGCGCTGACGTCGCTGCTGATCAGCTTGTGGCCGAAGAAATTGCTCATTTTTTGACCCGCTGTGGTGTCACCCACGGCACTGGCCACCGGATGCATCTCCAGCGGATAGCTGACCGAGGAACTCAAGGGGCGGACTTCAATACCGTGCTGATGGGCCTGTTTGATGAGGTGGTAATAATCGTACTCGCGGCTCAGATTATCCAGCGCCTTACCGTTCAGGTATTTCAGGTGGTATTTGATCTCATGGGAACCGGAGCGTACGCGCGAACCTTTGGCGTGATGCTTCGCCAGCTTGGCCTTGTGTTTGTCGGTGAACACGTGAGGGATGTACAGCACCTCCACGCGCTGATCGACCAGCGTCTGCATGTGGCTCATCAAGAGTTTTTTACTGGCGACGGACGCAGGCGCCTCACTGAGCACCAGGCCATTACTGTGATTGAAGACGTCTTCCAGAAAACCCGCGAAGGTGCTGGCGTCGTCGACGGCCGGAAGTGAGGGGCGCGGCGGAATGACCAATGGGTTGGAGAAAAACGTATTTGCATCGCGGTAGAGGTTTTCCCTGAGCTGGGCAAACGTCTGACGGTATTGCGCAAATCGTTCGGCCAAATACACCTCCACGCCAAGTCCGACAGGGTCGAGCGAGGAGCCTGTGAGGATTTCGTCGAGGTACGGTCGCAGGTTTCTCGGCAACTCATAGGCTGACAGCCCTACGGGTACAGACTCGCTCGTCTGAGGGCTGTGCGGGGTGGCGCGGTCAGCACCACCCCGCAGCCCCGGGCGTTCGACGGTATACCACTGTCCTTTCTCGTTCAGCCGCACCGGCTGACGGCCGAAAAACGAGAAGGGGTTTTCAGGGTCCACGATGTGCCAACACATCAGGCTTGTGTCGTAATGAACCTGAAAGCTCGAACCGTTCATTTCGATGTAGCACTTACCGTTGGCCAGGCTGACGCCTGCGGCATGGCCTTCGGTCGCTCGTGGCAGGCCTTCCAGAGACAGGTCGACGGCGCGAGGGGCGTTGCGTTGCGTCGGGAGATCTTCTAGCGGCTGCCAGGTACCGGTGTTGTTGCGGGTCGCGTAATGACCGGTAGGGAACACCTCATCGGCTTCGAAGCTAGGGTTGTGGTACACTTGGGCGTGTCCGTTCGCGTTGGGTTTGGCCACCAGGAACGGCTCGTCCCCCAGCGAGACAGGGAAGAGCTTTTCCGGTGCGCTCATTCTCACGGCTTCGGGTTTAAACGCAGGGCCCATGCCGGGTCTGGAGTGTTTGCCAAGTTTGCGCAACACCCCGCCGAAGCCCTTCAACCCTTGATCGAGGTCACCCACGGCGCCGGCCATGTTGAGGATCGCCGCCAGAATCAGCTCGCTGGCGTCTTCCGGTGTTTCGCCCGTCAGTGCTTGCAGGGCGTGAAGACTGTCCCGAAGTGACAGCGTGACGCCTACCGCAAACGCAGCCAGAGGAAACGGCAAGGTGATGACGGTGGCAATGATCTCGACGCTGTTCCAGATCAGTTGGCTCAGCATGTCGCTACGACCTGTGGTGGTGTCTGCCACGTCTCGCAGCTTGCGCTCAAGGGGGCGGTTGAAACACGTCTGAGCGAAGTCCAAGATCGGGTTTTTTGGTACGAAGGGCGCTTTGTGTGCGTTGCCTTTTTTCATGTCGTTGAGGAAAAACGACATGACTCGACGGATGCCGATCCTGCAGCGGTCTTTGTAGTAGTCGATCATGCCGGGCTGCTCGAGCGACTCGACGAAGGAACTGAACAGACGAAATTCGATGCCGTCAGGCGTCTCGGGCGTGTACAGCAATGCCGAGTGGCGGGTGCCGGTAGGCAGCAGGACGTAACAGCCCTGGATGGTTTCGACGTGAATCAGGTGAGTGTCGGGGATGACCAACTGATCGAGCAGGTGCAGGCGTGACGCAATGAATGGCTTATCGATGTGTATCTGCAGCGGGTACACCGGGAAGCGCGTGCGCGTGTCGGCATCACTGCGCTGAACCTTGCAGATGATTGCGTCGAGCCACTGGTACTGCTCAGCGTCGATGTGCCCCTTGAGGTAGCTGCGCAGTGCAGCGCTTTGCATCTGCAAGCGGGTGATCGCCGTGCTGGTTCGGCGTCGGTAGTCATACCCGGCACTTTGCGGGTCGAGGAGCGAGCGTTGTACCAGCGCCGCATAGTCATCGGCCAGCCATTTACCACGCACCGACCCTGCAACGCGGGCGGGTGTCAGTGGGCTCAGGTCGACGCCTTCCGGTCCGCTGAACGTCGCCATGGTGTCAGCCGACGGGTTGAGAAAGCCGATGCTGTCGTCGTAACCGTTGCGAATCATGCGGGTGTAGCTCAGGGTTTCCCGCTCTGAGTGGATGATGACGCTGTCCGGGTCGACGGTGCCGGCCGGAACATTCAGCAACTGACTGATTTTCTCGCTGGCTCGCTGCCGAACGTAGTCCTCGAACGCCTGAACCTGAGTGTGCGGTTTGGCGGCATAGTTGCGAATCGCGCCAGCTGCGGCGTCCTCAAGGGCAACCAATTGCTGACGTTGGGCGGCCGTCGCGTTCACGTACCAATCCGGTGTGCGAGTGCGCAGGTCAGACAGGTTCGTCTCGATGGTCTGCGTCACGAGGGTGCTCAGCGCCGTCTCGTAATTTGCCAGGCCAGTCAGGCGAAGGAACTGCGGCTCCGGCATCGGTTTGAGGGCGAGGGCGTCAAGTGATGCCTGGATGCCAGGGCGCAGCTCGGCGGGCAACTGGCTGAGCAGGTATTCACGCATCTGCGGGCGTGCGGACCAACCGACCAACTCCTCCAGCAACTCAGTCTCGCTGGCGAAGCTGTAAACGCGGCGATCACCCGGCGCGTCTGCCGTGAACATGACCAGCCGGCCCTGTTCGTTCTGCGTGGCCTGCTTTCTGAACAGCAGGATTCGTCCTGGCGTGGCGCTTTCATCGAGGTTCAGTTGCTGTACACACAAACCTGTTCCGTTGAGGTCGGAGGTCGTGCCGATGGTTTCGATGAGGGCGAGATCGGTTGCGCTGATGTGCCCCTGCATTTTGCCGGCCATCGCAGACTCCACGATCTGCAAGTGCAGCACGTCGCGCATGAGCTTCTGATGACCGGGTTTGGCGTACGCCCTTCGCTGGTAGTCGGCAAAGTGGATGCGCAGTTGCAACTCGTCAATGATTCGGGCGAGGTAGGCGGGCGTCAGTGCGGCATGGTGGCTGCCAATCGGGGCGTCATTAAGACGCAGGGTGGTGTGCGTCAAAAACGCCGAGCCTTCCTGCTCATCGTTTGGGTGAAGACCGTGCAGCGCCAGTTCCGGCAGCGAGCGGGTGACGGTGTAGGGCTCCCCCGTGACAGGCAGCAAGCGCTGAGTGCTGACAAAAATCGTTGCGGGATCCAGGTCATAACCCAAGTCGTTCGCGAGTCGGGTGCGCAGGCTGATCTGCGCAAAGTCTTGGGCCGAGGTTGCTCCGTTCAGGGCGCTAGACAGCGCGTCGCGGGCCTGGTCATAGCGCTTGAGATGTCCCACGTAAGTTTGCAGGTCAGCGGCCGGAGCCATTTTGACCCAGTGCGGAAGCTTTGCGCGCAATGCGCTTTCGGCCAACAACCGTTCGCGTTGTTGCAGCATCGATGCAGGACCGAACAGGCCGTGCATGCGCATGGCGTCGGTGATGCGTTCTGCGTGACGGTCCGGATTTGTGCGTCGGCCGTCGCCGCATGCGTAAATGATGTCCTCACGCTGTTTCTCGAGCTGACGCTGCAACGCAAACCGGTAAGGCGCGCCGGTGATGACGTGGAGCACAACGTCGCGCTGGCCGAAGGGGCTCAAAAACAGATCCTGATCGTCGGCTACGCTGAAAACGGACGCTTGATGGCGCTGATCGGCGTTGATCAAGAGCACCCGCCGCAATGTCTCGTCGTTAAGCCACTCAACCAGCGTCTTCAGCAGCGCTGTCAGGGTTGGGAATTCACTCAGGCCGATGCCAGGCAAGGCGAGTAGCGTTGAGCCGGTCGGATGGCTCATCACCAATGCGCCTCTGATCTCAACGGTGGTTCGCTCGTCAAGCCGCACATGAAGCGAACAGGCTTGCGGCTGTTCGCGGGTGGCCTCGTTTTGCTGGGGGGCGGGCGTGGTGAGGGATTCGGCAGCGCCAGGCGTCAGACGTCCTTCATGGCATTTGAGGATGACCTCGTCACGCAAAGCGCTTTCCAGATGGTCGGTGAACAGTTGACGACGACGCAGGCCAGAGTGGCTCGGGGCGTTCCACCACGTGTCCAGTCGTTGCAGAAAGTCAGCGGTTTCTTGCTCGATCAGCGGCGCGTCGTTGCTGTTCAGTGCGTCGACCAAGGTCTGCGTAATCGTTGGGAGTTGCGCCAGTTCAACTGACAACGTTCTATCCGACTGGCTCAGGCGTTGCAGCGCCTCGGTCGCCTGGCGATGGGTGGCCTCGGGCGAGGAGGGGGCTGGGGTGATGCGATGCATGTGATTGTCTTCCTTGATAAGCCCTGTTGATCTGAGGGCGGCAATGGCGGGTAGTCCCGCGTGATTCATTGGCCTAATCAATCACGGTTCGCTCACAGAGGCGCGATATATAGTTAACGCAGCGCATTTCGGTCAGGGGGGGGGAGCGGTCAGCGGGTTTCGAATCGAGCGGGACGGGGCGGTAAATGGCGCGCGGGACGGTTTTGTTCAGCCCGCGCCATATCTCACTTCATTACGCTATAATCCCGCCCTTTAGCTGCCCGCCGCACATTCGCGCCAGGCGCACCTTATTGATCAGGCGTACGACGCCTGTTGCAGACTTGAGAGGCGAGACCCTAGTGGCATTGACGATCCTTGGCCTGTCCGGCGCCCTTAGCCATGATCCTTCCGCGGCCCTGTACATCGACGGCAAACTGGTCGCGGCGGCCGAAGAAGAGCGCTTCGTGCGCGACAAGCACGCAAAGAACCGCATGCCGTACGAATCTGCGAAGTTCTGCCTCGAGCAGGCGGGCATCAAGCCATCCGATGTTGACGTCGTGGCCATTCCGTTTGCCCCGATCAGCCTGTTTGGCGAGGCGCGCTGGCACTACGCCAAGCGCTACTGGTACGCGCCGGATCGCGCCCTCGACGCGATCCTGATGGGTAACCGCCGCTACAAGCGCTACCGTAACAAGATCGTGTGGTGCCTTGAACAACTGGGCTTCGATCCGAAAAAGGTCAAGATCGAGCCGGTCGAGCACCATCTGGCTCACGCTTCCAGCGCCTACCACTGCTCGGGCTTCAAAGAGAAGACCGCGATCCTCGGTATCGACGGCAAGGGCGAGTACGCCACCACGTTTTTCGGCTACGGCGAAAACGGCAAGATCCACAAGATCAAGGAATTCTACGATCCGGACTCTCTGGGCGGCCTGTACGGTGCTATCACCGAATTCCTCGGCTTTGAAATGCTCGACGGCGAGTTCAAGGTCATGGGGATGGCGCCGTATGGCGATGCCAGCAAATATGACTTCTCGCGGCTGGCCAGCTTCGAAAACGGCGAGTTGGTGATCAACACCGAATACGCCAACGTCATCGGCCTGCGCCGCTATAAAGAGAAGGGCAAAGGCTTCTATTTCTCGCCGAAGCTGATCGAGTGGTTGGGTCCGAAGCGCGAAGGCGACATCGCCGACGAGCCTTACATCCACTACGCGGCGAGCATGCAGGCGCTGTTCGAGAAGCTGGCGCTGCAGATGATGGATCACTACCTGGGCGACATCCTCAAGGAAACCGGCAAGATCGCCTTCGCCGGCGGCTGTGCGCTGAACGTCAAGCTGAACCAGAAAATCATCGCCCGCCCTGAAGTCAAGGAGCTGTTCGTTCAACCCGCTTCCGGCGACGCCGGTACGGCAGTGGGCGCGGCGGCTTACGTTTCGCATCAGCGGGGCGTTCCGGTGGAGAAGATGGAACACGTCTACCTCGGCCCTTCGTACAGCAACGAAGACGTGATCGCGGCCTGCGCCCGTCACCCCAGTCAGCCAAAATGGCGCAAGCTGGAGAACATGCCGGAGCAGATCGCCAAAATCATGGTCGATGGCAATCCGGTTGCCTGGTTCCAGGGGCGTATGGAGTTCGGCCCGCGCGCGCTGGGCGGGCGTTCGATCATCGGCTGCCCGAGCGTGAAGGGCGTGGCCGACCGTATCAACCACCAGATCAAGTTCCGCGAGCGCTGGAGGCCGTTCTGCCCATCCATGCTCGACACCGTTGCGCCTCAGATGATCAAGATCGATCATCCGGCCCCCTTCATGACCTTCACTTTCGAAGTGGCCGAAGAGTGGAAAATCCGTGTGCCGGAGGTGGTCCACGAAGACGGCACTTCCCGCGCCCAAGTCCTCAAGCGCGAATACAACCCGCGTTACTACGACATGATGAAGGCGCTGGAAAACCTGACGGGCAACGGCGTTTCGCTGAACACCTCGCTCAACCGTCGCGGCGAACCCATGATCTGCTCGCCCACCGACGCCCTGAACATGTTCTTCGGCTCGGACCTGCAGTACCTGATCATGGAAGACATCCTGGTGGTAAAAGACGGCGCGGACGCTTATGACACGCTCGGCTGAGCGGCATGTATTGCAGTTCTGCCACGGCTATGACGGGCCGTTTCTCGACTGTGCACGTCAATACGCCAGCCTGTTCGCCGGCAAGGGATACCGGGTTACCACGGTATTCCTGACCGGTGCGGCGGACCCCGATGTCGCTGCGGGCTGTGCTTCTGACGAAGTGCTGTTCATGGAATACAGCTCAAAGGCCGTTCGCGGCCTCAAGCTGGGCGCCATTCGAGACCTTCGCAAAATCGCTGCCTCCCGCTCTTTCACGTTCTGCATCGCGCACCGTTTCAAGCCCATCTACATCGCCTTGCTGGCCACTCGTTTGCCCGTGATTGGCGTTCACCACGCTTTTGGCGACTATCAGCGTCGCAGCCGCAAGCTGTTTGCGCAGGTGTTCCGCGCCCGCCTGAGCTTGCTGGGGGTGTCCGATGCCGTGCGAGACGACATGCGCAGCTGCCTGCCAACATGGCCAACCGGGCGGATCCAGACGCTGTACAACCGCATCGATGTCGATGCTCTCTCGCAGACTCAACTGACGCGTGAGCAGGCCCGCGAAGCCCTTCGTCTGCCACAGGACGCCTGGATCGTCGGCAATGTCGGTCGGCTGCATCCCGATAAGGACCAAGCCACGTTGCTGCGCGGTTTCGCACAGGCGCATCCCCATCTCCCTGCGCGCAGCGAGTTGGTGATTCTGGGCAAGGGGCGTCTGGAACAAGACCTGAAGGCGCTGGCGATGGAACTGGGTGTTGCTCAGCACGTCATGCTGCTGGGCCAAGTACCTCAGGCCAGCCGCTACTTCAAGGCATTCGACGCCTTTGCCCTGAGTTCCGATCATGAGCCTTTCGGCATGGTATTGCTGGAGGCAATGGTCGCTGGCGTTCCGGTCATCGCCACCGCCGCGGGGGGCGCCAAAGAGGTCGTCGAGGGCGTGGGAATCCTGTTTCCGCTCGGTGATGCCGAGCATTTGGCCCAAGGCCTGGTTCACCTCTCGCGGCTCGACGCCGAGCAGCGTCAGTCCTGCGCTGACGTGATGCTGCAGCGCGTGCGCGAGCGCTTCTCCGACGAGTCTGTGCGCAGTGTCTTCTGGCGCTTGCCGCAGGTCACCGACCTGACGACGGAGTCCTGATGCTCAATCACTTTCAAGCCTGGCGCGAACGTGGCTGGACGGTGATCGACGCCTCGGCGTACGAGCAAGTCTGGCAGCGTTACGGGGGCAGCGTCGCCACGTACCCCATGGTGGTCGAGCGGCTCGCAACGCTGGCCGGGCTTCCTGTGCGCTACTTGGGTTGGGAGCGCGACGGCGAATTGAAAGCCGCGATCCCGACCTGGGGGCGCTCGTTGGCGCTGTCCAAGGACGTATTGAAGAAAAACGGCAAAAAGGGCCTGTTCGATCTGGGCAATGCAGAGTTGATCCTGCCGGCTGCCTCGGATGCTCAGGTGCCTTTACGTCATCAGGCTCGCTACCTCTCGGAACTCAATCAGGGCCGTATCGCCACGCTCAAGCCGCAGGCCGAAGCCCTTGCCATGGCCCGGGCCCCCGAGGACCTGTCCAAGAAGTTTCGCTACAACCAGCGACGCGAATTGCGTTTGCTGGAAGAGGCGGGCGGCGTGGTGCGTCCCATCACCGACTTCAGCAGTGCCGACATCGCGCGCATGTACTGCGACTTGTTCCAGCGCCGCTGGGGCTTCGCGGCAACCGGTGCCGAACGTATGGCAGACGTCATCGAATTGCTCCGCGAGTTGCTGATCGGTTCGGTGGTGTTCCTGAACGACGCGCCGATCGCCATTCAACTGGTGTACCGCGTGGAAGCGTGCGAGTGGATCAGCGTCGAGTACATCAATGGCGGCGTCGACCCCGAAACCCGTGATTTCAGCCCCGGCAGTGTGTTGAGTTTCCTCAATACCCAGAGTGCCTGGGAGGATGCACGGGCTCGTGGCAAAGCGCTGCGTTTTTCGTTTGGTCGCGCCGATCGTGAATACAAGGATCGTTGGTGCAACCCCGTGCCGGTATTTCACAGTTGAGTCGCAAACAGGAACTGCTCAAACGCCACCGTCGCAACAAACGGATGGCGTTGCTGGTCGCGCTGGTGGTGCTGATCCTCGTGGGGCTGCTGATTGCCTGGTGGCTGCCGTTCATTCTGGCGGTGCTGGGGTGGGTCGCTCACGAGGCCTGGTTCTCCGATCACCTGTTCTATTCGCCGCGTGACGACTACCAATATCAATTCCCGACAGGGCATGAGCTGGCAGGCGTCGCGTTGCAGGGCGATGTCCTCGCATGCGATCACTCGCGCGTCTTGACGGGCGATGACACGGTGGTCCTGGCGCTGTCGATAAAGCGCTCCTGGCTGGGATGTTTTCTGGATCCCTGCATCGAGTTGAGTGCCGGCTCTTTGCACGACCGCCAAGCCTTCGAACGTGGGGTTGATGGCCTGCGCTACCTGAACCTGACCGGGTTTCACGCCGCACTGAACGAGGGCTCGCTTCGTGTGCGTGGGCGTTATTGCAGCATCGAAGGCCAGCCGCGGTTGTGGGCTTTCCGGCAGGACGATGCACGTCGGCAGCGGGTGATGGTGATCGCCCCGCACGCCGACGACGCGGAGCTGGCCGCCTTTGGGCTGTACAGCGAGGCAGACGAAAGCTGGATCGTGACGCTGACGGCGGGCGAAATTGAAGCCGAGCACTACCAGCGCATGGGCATGAGCCCTGCTGAAGCCGCCAGGACCAAAGGTCGCCTGCGCGCCTGGGACAGTATCGTCGTTCCACGTTGGGCGGGTGTGCCCGAGTCACGGTGTGTGCAACTGGGCTATTTCTGCCTTCAGCTCCCGGCGATGCAGGCCGCCCCCGATCAGCCGATTGCCTCTCGCGAAGCCGACTTGGCCGATACGCGAGTTTTCCGGCAGTTCAATACGATGCCGCTTCCCGGCGACGTAGACGGAGCGCCGACCTGGCACAACCTGATCGCAGATCTGCGGGCGGTCATCCTCCATGCCAAACCTCAGGTCTTGGTCATGCCGCACGCGACGATCGACCCCCATCCCGACCACGTCTGCTCCCAGGCCGCCGTGCTCGAAGCGCTGGACGGGCTTGCCTGGCAGCCGAGTGTGGTGCTGGGGTATGCCAACCATCTTCACGATAACGATCGCTGGCCGATGGGTGATGCAAAGACAGGTGTCTCATTGCCACCGGTGTTTGATGCATCCCAACCGCTGGTGCCTTACAGTATCGAGCTTGGTGAAGAACAACAGCGAGACAAGGCCATGGCCTTGGGTATGATGCATGACCTGCTGCCCCCTCCGCCGCTCAAGCGTCGTGTGCGACGATGGCTGCAACAGCGCTTGGCAAGTCGACGGTGGCCTGCCGAGGGTGAAAACGAATTTTTCAGAAAGGCCGTGCGTCGACACGAGCTGTTCTGGCGCAGAGAGCTCTGATGGCCCTTGAAGTCCGTTTAAGGATGTGAGCGGGCCGGGCTGTGAGTGATCCGGTATTGTAAGGAAGCCGATGAAGGTTCTATTTCTTGTCCAGAAGGAGCAGCGCGCCATTCTGGACCGCCTCTATGAGGGCGTTGCAGCACACTGCGAATGCGACCTGCGTTGGCTGACCTCCGACGAGCAGCGCCACTTGCGCCGCTATTTCCGACAGCATGTCGATGTTTCGAAGTACGACCGCATCGTATTCTTTCTGCGGTTCAAGCAGGAAATTCGTCAGGCGAGCTTCATCCGCACGGTGCCCAACCTGGTGATCCTCGAACACGACGCCTACCAGAACTACATCCCTTGCAAATACACCGGCCAGTTCAGCGCCCATTACCGCAAGATGCCGTGGGTGCGCGTGCTCAGTTCGGGTTTCGTGGTCAGTGACCGCCTGCGCAGTGAAGGATTCGACGCCGTGTTCGTGCCCAAGGGGTACGACCAGACATTGCTCAGCGATCAGCGGCGCGAGCGGGATATCGAGCTGGCATTCGTCGGCAGCACCAACAGCGTGGCATACAGCGGTCGCAAGGCATTGCTCGACGAATTGGGGCAGGTCGAGAACCTGGTGGTCACCCGGACCAAGTCCGGCGAGGAATACTGCGACACACTGAACCGTATCCGTTTCTTCGTCAGTGCCGATGTCGGCATGGGCGAATACATGATCAAGAATTTCGAAGCGATGGCCTGTGGCTGCGTTCTGTTTGCCTATGATCAAGGAGAGGCGGAGAATCGCGCATTGGGTCTGCAGGACATGGACAATGTGGTGTTCTACCGTGATATTCCGCAGTTGCAGGCGAAACTCGCCATGTTGCGCCAGGATCAGGATCTGGCCGCGCGTATTGCGGTCAACGGGCGCAATCTGGCAGTGTCTCAGTTCAGTTTCGAGGCCATCGGTGCCCGCATCGTGCGAGAACTCGAACCTGCGCTTCGCCCGCAACCACCCATGAGCGGTTTCCAGAAGCTGCGCGCAGCACTGGGGATCTGAATTGAACGGCTTAGCCAGCGCCTATAACGACACTCATTTGAAAACAGACTGCCCTCAAACGTTTTTGCTGTTAAAGCCAGGTCGACGCGATACTGATCGCTCCCTGTGCATGCGGTCATCGAAGGTGTTATGCAAAGCCAAGGGTCAATTGCGGATATGAAATGGCCATTGGTCTCGATTCTGGTGCCGTGTTTCAACCACGAGTTGTACATCGAGGAATGCCTGCGCAGCATTCTGGCGCAGGATTACGACAATTTTGAGCTGATCGTCGTGAACGACGGCTCCACCGACGGCAGCGCCGCGAAAATCGAAGCGTTGCAGCGCTTGCACGGTTTCCAGTTTTACCAGCAGCCCAACATGGGCGTCAGTGCTGCACTCAACCTGGCGCTCAGCCATGCGCGGGGCGAGTTCATCGTTACCCATGACTCCGACGACATCATGCTGGCCGGGCGGATCCGCCGGCAGGTCAGCTACATGCAGGAACATCCGGAAGTCGGTCTGCTGGGTGCAAAGGTCATCTACATCGACTCGATCGGTCGTCCGATCAAGCATAAGGTCGCCCGGCAATCGTCCGTGCAGCGCTGGAGCTTCGACCAGTTGCTGGCGGATGCTTATGCGGTCGGGGCTCCGGTGGCAATGTACCGGCGTGAGGCGATCGATCATGTCGGCGGGTACGACCCGGCCATCAAGGTCCAGGATTTTCAGATGACGCTGAGAATCGCCCAGGCCGGTTATCAGGTCGACATTCTGCCTGATCGAGTCACGCTGTATCGCCGGCACGCCACCAACATCTCCAAAACCGCGTACAAAAGCCAACTCGTCTACGACCTGAAAGTCATCGAGGCCTACCGCGACAATCCGGCCTACGAAGCGGGGCGTCTGGCGATCATCAACAAGGCGTTGAAAGAGTCCGTCGTGACCGACAAGAAATTCGCCCGGGGCCTGTTCGCCAGCATTCCGGTTCATCGCTGGAATCGCCTGACATGGAAGAGATTCAGGCACTTTGTTTTCAAATACGGCAAACCCAAGGGTGCACAGTGAGTCAGCCTTTACAGGACAAGCGGTCGGTAAGCAGCGTTTATTCCCAAGTCACCGCGCAGTGGCGGGAGATTTCGAATCATCTGGGCCCCGGGGGCCTGCTGCTCGCATTGGGCTTGTTCTGGAGCGTCGCCGGTGTGCTGTTGACACCGACCATGAAGTTTTACAGCTGGCTGCTGACGGCATTCGTTTACTTGCCATGCCTGTACCTGATCGTGCGCTACTTCCACGAATTCCGTCATACGGTTTTGAATCGCCGTGAGCTCTGGCTTTTCTTGCTGCTATTTGTCTGGTCGCTGGTGTCGCTGAGCTGGAGTGCCGATGCCGAGCGCTACCTGACCATCATCAAACGCGAGTTGTTTTTCCTCATGCTGATCCTTGGCTGGATCGTGTGGGGGCGCACATTCAACAAGCCGCTGCAAAGCATGATGATTCTCTGGGGCGCGCTTGCCGGGCTTTACTCGTTGGCCGCGCTGATCGCCTATCCGATGCGCGGGATCGACCGGATGTTCGGGTTTGGCGGCTTCATGGACAACCCCAACCCAGCCGGTTACACGATTGCAGCGCTGGTGGTGCTCAGTTGTACATGGTGGCCGCAACGGCTGAGTGCCCGTGTTGTTTGGGCAATCCTGCAAGCATGTTCAGTGGCGTTCGTGATCATGACCGGCAGTCGTGGGTCCATCGTGTCGCTGATTGCCGTCGCTGGCGTAGTCGTGCTGCTGGGCGGTGGTCGTTTCTATCGTGCGCTGGCGATCGTGGCTTTGGTGGCCGCGGCAGCCCTGGCCATTTTCGAACCTTCGATCGTGCAACGCGGCGACTCGGAGCGGCTGATCCTGATGAAAGGCGCTGTCGAGCTGATTCAGCAGCGCCCATGGCTGGGGATCGGCCTGAGCAGCGACTACGAAGTGAGCGCGGGCGGAGTGGTATTCGGCCATTGCCACAATCTGATTCTGGACACGGCCATTCAGTACGGGGTGCCCTTTGCCGCGCTTTGGATCTGGCTCTGGCTCTGGCTGGGCTTTCGGGCATGGCGTCACCGGACGGAAAGCCTGGGGATGGCGATTCTGATGATCTGGGTGTTCGCGACGGTGGCCGTGCAGTTCGACGTCTTCACCGTTTTCGGCCGTGCGCGTGCGATGTGGATGGTGGTCTGGATGCCGTTCGTGCTTTCGCTGTGTCTCGGTAAGTCGGAAAAAAAGGAGCGCTCGATCGAGCGTCAGACCTGATCCGCACGTGCTAGGTGCTCTACGAGTACCTGGCGTTCCCATGCGTGGGCGCTGTGTTCAATGTAGGCCTCGAAGAAGAGGTCGCCGTGGTTTTGCAGTAGCCACGCATGGTCTCCCTTATAGCGGCGCATGTGCTGGAAGTTGCGCAGGCACAGGCTTTTACGCAATGGGCGACGCAGCGTCTTCATGTCAGCGATGTCGATGAGGCCGAATTCGTTGTCCGGGGTCATGACGACGTTGCCCAGGTGCAGCGAACGGAAATAAATACCCTGATTGTGCAGTTCTGCGACGAACCGGCCGAACTTGCGCAGCAAAGCCTCATCGTTGAAATACCCAGGTTCGGCAATCAGTTGGCGAAGGGTTCGACCCGGCAGTGGCCGGTAATGAACCACGTCACGGGCTATTTCCCCTACCCGGTAGGTTTCCAGCACATCGGGGCAGGGAATGCCGCGCTTGTGCAGGGTCGACGCGTTGTTCGCGAAGCGTTTGGCGTAGGGGAACAGCGCAGCGGACGACACCAGTCGCTTGCGCCTGAACAGCTTCATGAAGTTGCCATCGGTCAGGCGCAAGACCTTGTCTCCAAAAGCATCGGCCTCGATGACTTCGGCATCTTTGCGTAAGGCTTGGTAGTCAGGGTAGGCGAGTGCGCGCATGCGGGCTCCTTCGAAAAAGGCCGCCATGATACCTCAGCCGCTCGCCCCAGGCCCAACGCTCTGCGCACGGGGCTCTTCAAATCGCTCGTTGCCGGGGCGGCCCGGCTGCGTAACGTTTTCACCTACCTTGCGTGTGGTAGTATTTCGGCTCTTCTAATCGTATCGATGACCATGAGCACGCCAGAGAAACGCGAATCCTCCAGCCTGAGAATCTATTTTCGACTGCTGACTTACGTGAAACCCTACGTGGGCATCTTTTTGCTCAGCATCGTCGGTTTCGTCATTTTCGCCTCGACCCAGCCCATGCTGGCGGGCATCCTGAAGTACTTCGTCGACGGCCTGACCAACCCCGAGGCCGTGCTGTTTCCCAACACGCCCTACCTCCGGGACGTGCAACTGCTGCAAGCGGTGCCTTTGCTGATCGTGCTGATCGCCGCCTGGCAGGGGCTTGGCTCTTACCTGGGCAACTATTTCCTGGCGAAGGTCTCCCTCGGGCTGGTTCACGATCTGCGGGTCGAACTGTTCAACAAGCTGCTGGTATTGCCCAATCGCTATTTCGATACCCATAACTCCGGGCATCTGATTTCCCGCATCACCTTCAACGTCACCATGGTCACCGGGGCCGCAACGGACGCTATCAAAGTCGTCATTCGCGAAGGGCTGACCGTTGTGTTTCTGTTCCTGTACCTGGTGTGGATGAACTGGAAGCTCACCCTCGTCATGCTGGCGATCCTGCCGCTGATCGCGGTCATGGTGGGCAGTTCCAGCAAGAAATTCCGCAAGCAGAGCAAGAAAATCCAGGTGGCGATGGGGGATGTCACCCACGTGGCCTCGGAAACCATTCAGGGTTATCGCGTGGTCCGCAGCTTCGGCGGCGAAAAGTACGAAGAGGAACGCTTTAAAAAGGCCAGCACCAGCAATACCGACAAGCAACTGCGCATGACCAAGACCGGCTCGATCTACACGCCCATGCTGCAGTTGGTCATCTACACCGCCATGGCTGTGCTGATGTTCTTGGTGCTGTGGTTGCGTGGCGACGCGACGGCGGGTGATCTGGTGGCGTACATCACCGCCGCGGGCCTGTTGCCCAAACCGATTCGCCAGCTCTCGGAAGTCAGTTCGACGATCCAGAAGGGTGTGGCGGGCGCGGAGAGCATTTTCGAACAGTTGGATGTGGAGCCGGAAATCGATACGGGCACCGTCGAGCGCGAGCGTGTCGAAGGCCATCTGGAAGTGCGTAATCTGAGTTTCGCCTACCCGGACACCGATCGAACAGTGCTGCATGACATCAGTTTTTCCGCCTCGCCCGGTCAGATGATCGCGCTGGTAGGGCGTTCGGGCAGCGGCAAATCGACCCTGGCCAACCTGATTCCTCGCTTCTACCACCATTCATCGGGGCAGATCCTGCTCGACGGTGTCGAAATCGAAAACTATCGGTTGCGCAACCTGCGCCGCCATGTGGCCCAGGTGAATCAGAACGTGACGCTGTTCAACGACTCCGTTGCCAACAACATCGCCTACGGCGATCTGGCCGGTGCCCCCCGCGCGGATATCGAGGCTGCCGCTGCCGATGCCTATGCCAAGGAGTTCGTCGATCAATTGCCGGAAGGGTTCGACACGCAGGTAGGTGAAAACGGTGTGCTGCTCTCCGGTGGTCAGCGGCAGCGATTGGCGATTGCCCGTGCTCTGTTGAAAAACGCGCCATTGCTGATTCTCGACGAAGCGACGTCGGCACTGGACACTGAATCCGAGCGGCACATTCAGGCCGCGCTGGATCACGTTATGAAGGGCCGTACAACGCTGGTCATCGCGCACCGGCTGTCGACCATCGAACGGGCCGACCTCATTCTGGTGATGGATCAGGGGCGTATCGTCGAGCGAGGTACCCATCCTCAGTTGCTGTCCAAAAATGGTTATTACGCGCGGCTGCATGCCATGGGGCTCGACGAACCGGCACCGATCGGGGCGGTTTGATCCTTTTCGGATGATTGCGCTCTGACAATTGTCGAGCGCCCGAAACCTTGTAGGAGCGCGCTTGCCCGCGATTGCGATTCATCAGTCAAGGTCCATGTGATTGATGCACCGCAATCGCGGGCAAGCGCGCTGCTACAAGTGCAATTGTCGTCAACGGTCCCACTCACTTTTCCCCAAGGCATCAAGCCTTCGCAAACCCTGTGCTAAGATTCCGCCCCTGTTCATTTTCAGTTGCGGGTTGTTCGATGAAGTTGTCCATGCCACGTTTCGATCAGGCACCAGTTCTTGTGGTGGGCGATGTCATGCTCGACCGCTATTGGCATGGCGGCACGTCGAGAATTTCCCCAGAAGCCCCGGTCCCGGTGGTGAAAGTCGATCAGATCGAAGACCGGCCGGGCGGTGCCGCCAACGTGGCGCTGAACATCGCCGCGCTGGGAGCCAAGGCGTCGCTGGTTGGCGTGACCGGTGAGGACGAAGCCGCCGAGAGCCTGGGCAACAGCCTCAAGGCCGCGGGCGTCACGGCGCGCTTCCAGCGCATCGCGCAACAGCCTACGATCGTCAAGCTGCGCGTCATGAGCCGCCATCAGCAATTGCTGCGCATCGATTTCGAAGAGCCTTTCGCTACAGACGCCGATGCGCTGGGCCGTGAAGTCGACGCCTTGCTCGACGGGGTCAAGGTGCTGGTCCTGTCCGATTACGGCAAGGGCGCACTGAAGAATCACCAAGTGCTAATCAAGGCCGCGCGCGACCGGGGTATTCCCGTGTTGGCCGACCCGAAGGGAAAGGATTTCGCGATTTATCGCGGCGCCAGCATCATCACCCCGAACCTCAGCGAATTCGAAGCCATTGTCGGCCCCTGTGCCGATGAGGCTGAACTGGTCGCCAAAGGCGCGAGGCTGATGACCGATCTGGAGCTGGGGGCGCTGCTGGTGACCCGTGGCGAACACGGTATGACGTTGTTGCGCCCCGATCAGCAAGCCCTCCACCTGCCCGCACGTGCCCGCGAAGTCTTCGACGTGACCGGCGCCGGTGACACCGTGATTTCCACCTTGGCCGCGGCCATCGCTGCCGGTGAAGAATTGCCCCACGCCGTGGCACTGGCCAACCTCGCGGCCGGTATCGTCGTCGGCAAGCTAGGGACCGCGGCGATCAGCGCCCCCGAGTTACGCCGTGCCATTCAGCGTGCCGAGGGTTCCGAGCGAGGGGTGCTGAGCCTCGATCAGTTGCTGCTGGCGATCGAAGACGCCCGGGCGCACAACGAAAAAATCGTCTTCACCAACGGCTGCTTCGACATCCTGCATGCCGGCCATGTGACCTATCTGGAGCAGGCCAGCGCCCAAGGGGATCGCCTGATCGTTGCGGTGAACGACGACGCCTCGGTCAGTCGCCTCAAAGGCCCCGGCCGCCCAATCAACAGCGTCGACCGTCGCATGGCTGTGTTGGCCGGCCTGGGCGCCGTGGACTGGGTCATCAGCTTTTCGGAAGGCACCCCGGAGAACCTGCTGAGTCACGTCAAACCTGATGTGTTGGTGAAGGGCGGGGATTACACCGTGGACCAAGTGGTCGGGGCGCAGATCGTGCAAGCCTACGGGGGCGAAGTGCGTGTGCTCGGGTTGGTTGAAAACAGCTCCACCACGGCCATCGTCGAGAAAATTCGCGGCCAGTGAGTGATCGCTCCACCCGCTCGACAAGCGCCTGTAGGAGCGCTTGTCGGCAAGCGGTGGCAGTCAGGCTCAAGGGCATCGAAGCAACCCCTCATGAGCGCTCTTCTCTCCACTAGGACTTGTGCAACTTGTGCCGCGCCATGCGCAGCAGTTGTTTGGCACCCACTTTCAATCGCCGCTTGATCCCTGCCTTCTTCGCCTTAGGTGGCACCAGCCCTTGCTGCACCAGCCAGTCTTTCCAACGAATTCGCTCGTCCCGCACCACCCAGCCATCCTGGGCTGCAAAACTTTCGGCCAGGTACAAACCGCGCGTGCCCGCAGGAGACAACTTGTCGTTTTTCAAGGTGTAGAGTTCGGGCAGCGGTTTGCCATTTTCCAAAGGCATGAGATACAGGTCAGGCTTGCTGCGGTTGAGGCGTGCCACCAGTTCATCTTTCTCCAGCGCCTCGTCGACGTGGAACAGGCTCAAGGGGCGGGCTTCCTTCGGCACCTCAAGGCGCAGGTCATAGATCAATTGCAACGATGCCGTCGGCAGATGGACGTAGGCGCGAGGTCGCTCGATCAGGTTCATGCTGCCGCAACGCACCGGGCGCGCCGCGCCTGAAAGCGGGCTCAAGCGAAAGGGCATCGCCTCGCGGTAATGCAACGCCGACGCGTAGGGGGTCGGCAGCCACGTGTCATTGAAGCGGCCGCTGAGCCACCCCTGTGGCGTTTCGATCAGGCATTCTTCGGCGACCTCCTGAATGGCGGTCAGCAGCGGCAGGTTGAGCTCATGTGCCGGCACGTAGCCGGAGATCAGCTTCAGCACCACATCGCCGCGGTCCTGCCGCCGTTGCCGGACCAACACCCAGTAGTCGCGGTTCTGCCAGGTGAGGGTGAGGCGAACCGAGACCCCCAGATTGGCCAGTTCGGTGGAAAAGCGTTCGCTGTTGTCCACTTCGATGTTGCGGCGACGTTGCAGGGTCTGGGAAAAATTGAGCGGCATCCCGACACTCTGGTAGCTCAGGCCTTCGGGTGTAGCTTCGACGAACAGTGGCAGGGTTTTGAAATTGCTCGGGTTCTTGCGGATCAGCGTTCGCGGCATATCGGCTCCTTCTTGCGTTGGGGTCGGCCGCGGCAGTCAGCGCCGTTGACGGTACTGATGGTCTAGCACGGCAGCGGCAGTGGCCACGTTGTGGGACAGGTGCAATGGATTGATCGTTCCGACGATAGCACCGGTCACGCCAGGATGCTCGAACAGCAATTCAAAGCTGGCCTGCACGGGGTCGACGCCGGAACTCAGGCAGGCGTGCCCGCTGGCCAACGCCTTCTTGATCAAAATGCCTTTGCCGTGCGCGGCGGCGTAATCGAGCACCGGCTTTTCTGCTTGTTCATTGAGGTTGTAGGTGACCATGGCGCAATCACCGTGTCGCAGGGCCAGCAGCCCACCTTCTACGGTTTTGCCGGAGAAGCCCATGCCGCGAATCTTGCCTTCGTGTTTGAGGTCGGCCAGGGTCTGGTACACCTCGCAATCGTTGAGTACGTGCAGGTCATTACCGTCTGAGTGGACCAGCACCAGATCAATGAAGTCCGTTTCCAGACGCTTCAGGCTGCGCTCGACCGACATCCGTGTGTGCGCGGCGCTGAAGTCATGGCGTGACTGGCCGGCTTCGAATTCCTCACCGACCTTGCTCACGATGACCCAGTCATGGCGTTGGCCGCGCAGCAGTGGCCCCAGGCGCTCTTCGCTACGGCCATAGGCGGGGGCCGTGTCGATCAGGTTGATGCCCAGATCACGCGCGAGCTTGAGCAGCCTGCGTGCTTCGTCGTCATCAGGGATGGTGAAGCCGTTGGGGTATTTGACGCCCTGATCGCGGCCCAGCTTGACGGTGCCCAAGCCGAGCGGCGAAACGTCGAGGCCCAGATTGCCCAGTGGGCGGTGCCAATCATGCAGGGTCTTCATGGCAGCAATACATCCCATACCGGTTTAGCCAAAGGCGGCTTGGGCAGGTCGGGGTATTTCGGCTGTGGTATCGGATGAATGGCATCGCGGGACAGCGACGCCAGGACACGGTCGGCGAAGTCCGGGGCCAAGGCCAGCTTGGTCGGCCAACCCACCATCAGACGGCCTTGGACATCGAGAAAAGCGTTGTCGGGGCGCACGAGGCCGGATTGCATAGGCTCGGCTCGGTCGACACGCAGTGTGGCGAACTGCGCCTGGCTCAGGTCGACCCATGGCAGCAATTGGGCGAGTTCCTTTTTTGCCGTGGCGATCTGTTCAGCCGGTTCACGGGCCACGCCGTCGGCCTCGGAAAGGTCGCCGCCGAGGTACCAGACCCACTCGCCATTCGCCGCAGGGTGCGTGGTCACGGTGATGCGTGGCTTGGGGCCGCCCCCCAGGCAATGCGCGTAGAGTGGCTTGAGTGTCGGCCCTTTGACCATGACCATGTGCAGCGGACGACGCTGCATCGCGGGCTGGTCGACGTTCAGCATTCTCAGCAGGTCGTCCGTTCCGCCGCCCGCGCTCAGCACCACGCGCTGGGCATGAATATCCCGGCCGTCGACCCGCAGCCCGACCACTTCCCCTTCATCGAGCAGCGGCTCGATCTTCTCGCCTGCCAACAGGCTGTCGCCAGCCAGGGCTGCCAGATTCTCGATCAGGCTCGGAACGTCGATCACCAATTCCGCAAGACGGTAGACCTTGCCTTTGAAGCGCGGATCTTGCAGGGCAGGGGGCAGTTCTGCGCCCTTGACCTGATCGACGCGACCGCGCACCGCCTTGCTGGCGAAGAAGCTGGTGAGGTTGCCCGCCAGCGTCCCTGGCGACCAGAGATAATGGGCTTCGGACAGCAGGCGCACACCGGAGAGATCCAGTTCACCCTTTCCCGAGAGCGCGTCGCGCCAGCGACGGGGCATGTCGGCGATGGCCTCGGAAGCGCCGGACAACGCGCCGTGCAGCGCGTACTTGGCGCCCCCATGGATGATGCCTTGCGACTTGACGGTCTGCCCGCCACCCAGGCTGTCGCGCTCCACGACCACTGTCGAAAAGCCCTGTCGACGCAAGCGCGCGTTGAGCCAGAGACCGGCAACGCCTGCGCCGACAATCAGGACGTCAGTGGAGATAGCAGATGGCATGGAAACCTCAAATGGCGAAACGAATCGCGCCATTATGCTGCTTTTCTGGGCCGCTTTTAAACGATTGCCTCAATGGCCGGCCGTTTTCGAGAACAACTGAATCACCACCACGCCAGCCACAATCATCGCCATGCCCCCAATCGCTGGCAGGTCGAGCTTCTGGCCGTAGATGATCAGCGCGGCAATGCTCACCATCACAATGCCCATGCCTGCCCAGACCGCGTAAGCCACGCCCACTGGAATCGTGCGCACCACCAGCGTCAGCATCCAGAACGCCGTCGCATAGCCCACAATGACCAGCAGCAAGGGCAGAGGGGTGCTCAGCCCCTTGACGGCTTTCATGGAAACGGTCCCGATGACTTCTGCACAAATGGCAATCGCGAGCAGGTAATAGGCGGACATGGTGAAAATCCTCTTGGCAAATACACCCTTCGATGGCTGAGGATTTTAGAGGCTGTATAGATGGGGTAAAGTCATTACCTATCTCCCGAATCGATAGGTTGAGCGACATGCAATGGAGTCTGGAGCAGATCCGGTTGTTCGTCGGCGTAGCCGAGCAACGCTCGTTCTCGGCCGTAGCGCGTGATGCGAAGCGCGCCCAGTCAGCGGTCAGCAGTGCGATTGCCCTGCTGGAAACCGATTTGGGCGTCAGCTTGTTTGACCGGAGCAGCGGCCGTCAGCCCCGATTGACCGAGGCGGGCAGCGCCCTGCTGGAAGAAGCGCGGGAATTATTGCGCCAGTGTGATCGGCTGGAAGGCCGGGCGTTGGCGCTGATGCGTGGGCAGGAGGCGCGTCTGCGCCTGGCTCACGACGAGGCGATGCCCTATCAGCCAGTGCTCGATAGTCTGGACAAATTGGACCAGCGATTCCCCAGCGTCGAGGTGCAACTGGCCAGCGGTGCCCAAGGGGATGTGGCCCGCAAACTGGTGGAGCGTCGCGCTGACCTCGGTCTACTGTTCCATCATGAACAGATGCCGGATGCGCTCGAGCGTCGGGTGCTGGGCAGCGTGGAAATGGTCACGGTGTGCGCCACCAATCACCCCCTGGCCCACGAGCCGATGGTCACTCGCCAGCAACTTGCCCGGCACCGTCAATTGCTCATCGCCCCTCAGCAGAGTGGTTACCCTGGCGGGGAGCCGGTCAGCCCGCAGATATGGCGCGCTGACAGCTTCTACGTCATGGCCGAATTGCTGATGCGTGGACTGGGCTGGGCCTGGTTGCCGCGCCATGTCGTTCAGTACCCGGCGTATCAGAATCAGATGATCGAGTTGAGCAGCGAATGGACACCTCCGGCGTTGGTGGTCGAAATGGTCTGGCGCCGCGATGAGCCATTGGGGCCTGCTGCTCAATGGCTGGCCGAATGTTTCACCCATCACCTGAAGGCCATTGGCTGATAGACTTCGCGCCCATGAATAGAACGCTCTACACACTGCTGTTTCATCTTGGGCTGCCGCTGATTGCCTTGCGTCTGTGGCTTCGAGCCCGCAAAGCGCCCGCTTACGCGCAGCGTATCGGCGAGCGTTTCGCCCGCGGACTTCCAATGATGCAGCAGGGCGGCATCTGGGTTCACGCCGTCTCGGTGGGCGAAAGCATCGCGGCGGCACCGATGGTGCGCGCGCTTCTGGCGCGTTATCCACACCTGCCGCTGACCATTACCTGCATGACACCCACAGGCTCGGAACGCATCCGCTCGATGTTCGCCAACGAACCCCGAGTGCAGCACTGCTACCTGCCCTATGATTTTCCCTGGGCGGCCGCCCGATTTCTCGATCACGTACGGCCAAAGATCGGGGTGATCATGGAGACCGAGCTGTGGCCCAATCACATTCATCAATGCGCCAAGCGCGGCATTCCCACCGTGTTGGCCAATGCGCGTCTATCGGAGCGCTCAGCACGGGGTTACGCAAAGTTCGCGCGGCTCACACGGCCCATGCTGGCGGAAATGAGCCTGATCGCCGTGCAAACCGAAACCGAGGCGCAGCGTTTTCGCGACCTGGGCGCACATCCGGAATGCGTGCAGGTCACGGGTTCGATCAAATTCGATCTCACCGTTGACCCGCAATTGCTCAGCCGCGCCGCCCGGCAACGCGCCGATTGGCAGACCCTCGATCGCCCCGTCTGGATTGCTGCGAGTACCCACGCCGGTGAGGATGAGGTGGTCTTGTCCGCCCATCGCCAAGTATTAGCGCATCATCCAGACGCGCTGCTGATACTGGTGCCGCGCCATCCCGAACGCTTCGACAGCGTGTATGAATTGGTCCGCCAGCAAGGCTTTACCGGTGTGCGTCGATCCTCCGGTGAGCCGGTCACCCGCGAGACAGCGGTGCTGGTCGGTGACACCATGGGCGAATTGCTGTTTCTCTACGCACTGGCTGACATCGCCTTCGTGGGTGGAAGTCTGGTGCCTAACGGTGGGCACAATCTCCTGGAGCCTGCTGCGCTGGACAAGCCTGTCCTGAGCGGTCCGCACCTGTTCAACTTTCTTGAAATCGCCGCGTTGCTGCGCAATGCGGGGGCTTTGAAGGAGTCGAGCGACGCGGTGGGCCTGGCAGCGGCGGTGCAGGGTTTGATCGAGCAGCCTGACCAGGCGAAGGCGATGGCGGATGCCGGGTTGGCGGTGATCAAGGCCAATCAGGGGGCGTTGAGCAAGCTGCTGGACGGCATCGGCGGCCTGCTGCGCTGACGATCACCGTCCTGAAGGCCGCTCGAAATTCTTCGCCGCCTCTTTCGCCAGGTCCGGGGGCAGGAAGTCCTTGTCCGGGTTGTAATCGGACTTCAGATAGCGCGCCAGGTCCTGAAGGTCTCCCGGGCTCAACGTCCCCGCTGCCTGCTTCAAGCGCAGGTTATCGAGGATGTAGTCGTAGCGGGTGTTGTTGTAATCACGCACTGACGCATAAAGCTGGCGCTGCGCGTCGAGCACGTCGACGATGTTGCGCGTACCGACCTGATAGCCGATTTCCGTGGCTTCCAGCGCACTCTGGTTGGAGATGATCGACTGCTTGCGCGCCTGCACCTGCTCGACGTCGGTGTTCACGGCTCGGTGCAGGTTGCGGGTATTTTCCACCACCTGGCGGCGCAAACCTTCACGCTGTTGTTCGGTCTGGCCGAGACGGGCGTACGCCTCGCGCACTTGCGAGCTGGTCAGGCCGCCACTGTAGATCGGAATGTTCACCTGCAGGCCGATGGAGCGCTGTTCGACGCTGCCATGGAAGTCCTGCCCGGTGTAGTTCGGGTTGGTGAAGCCCAGCGGGTCGTTATCGCCCTTCTGATACTGGGCGACAGCGTCGACGGTCGGCGCGTGGCCGGCCTTGCGCTGGCGCAGTGTCTCTTCGGCGGCACTGACAGCGTAATTGCTGGCCAGCAGATTGAGGTTCTGCTGCGAGGCGGTATCGACCCAGGACTTCGCGTCGTTGGGGGAGGGCGCCAGCACCGGCAAGGTGTGCACGATGCCCTCGATGGAGTTGTACTCGCGATTGGTCAACGTGACCAAGGCCTGGAACGCATCATCCACCTGGCGTTTGGCGACGATCCGCGCAGCGCGGGCCGTGTCGTAGCTGGCCTGAGCTTGCAGCACGTCGGTCTTGTCGGACAGGCCCACGTCAAAGCGTTCGTTGGCTTGATCGAGCTGACGTTTGAAGGCCGCTTCCTCGGCTTTGGTCGAGGCCAGGTTGTCTTGAGCACGCAGCACCGAGAAGTAATCTTCCGCGCTCTGCAGAATCAGGTTTTGTTCGGTCGCCGAGAGTTGCAACAAAGCCTGTTCACTGACGTCCTTGGCCGCCTTGAGCTGAAACCAGCGATCTGCGCGGAAGATCGGCTGGCTCAAGGTGGCGCGGTACACGGTGCCGCTGCGGTTGATAACGGCAGACGGTTCGTCGATCTTGGTCCGCGTGCTGTTGATGTCGGCCCCGCCGGAGAGGTTGGGCAGCAGACCGGCACGGGCCTGAGGCACGATTTCCTTTTGCGCGTCATAGCTGGCACGGGCGGCGGCCAGGTCCGCGTTGTTGTTGACAGCTTCCTGGTACACGCTGACCAGTCCGGTTCTGGTCGGTAGAGGCAAGTCCGCTGCACCCGCCATTGCGTTCGAGGCACATGACACGGCAATGGCCAATGAGATTTTGCGCAGCATAGACAGTCCCTGGTAATGGTTTCGCCAACATTTACACCGACGGCTTTGGCGTCGCGTAGCGAGTGTAGTTCCGTCGGATCGCTACAACAATCGGACAGAACCGCCATTTAACGAGCGTTTGAATTCCCTGCTTGGCGTTTATCGGCTGTCGCGTCTAGACTGACGCCGTTCTTGTCGGGGTGCCTTGCTATGAGGCTGAGATCGGATAATCCGGATCCCGTTGAACCTGATCAGGTTAGCGCCTGCGTAGGGAACAAGATTTCTCGTCTCCCGGCGAGTCCTCTTGAGTGTCGTCCGGGGTCGTCTTTGTTCATATTTTGAACAGTCCTCGTCGTTCGACTCTCAGCATCCGTCTTCTCAGGGTGCCTCCGTCCGTTCCAATCAGGCTCAAGCTCCGACAATTCCATCCGCTGCAGGATGATGTCTGGAGAGCCCGTGATGAGTACAACACTAAAAAGCGCCAATCTGAGTGAGTCCGCCCAAGTCGATTCGGGGTCGGTTCAGCCGTTCCCCCGTTCGCAGAAAATCTACGTTCAGGGCTCGCGTCCGGACATCCGCGTGCCCATGCGCGAAATCAGCCTGGACATCACGCCCACCGATTTCGGCGGTGAGATCAATGCGCCGGTGTGCGTTTACGACACCTCAGGCCCTTACACCGACCCGGATGTGGTCATCGACGTGCGCAAAGGCCTGGCCGATGTCCGCTCGGCCTGGATCGACGATCGCGGCGACACCGAGCGCCTCGCCGGCCTGAGTTCGGAATTCGGCCAACAGCGTCTGGCGGATGCCGAGCTGACCAAGCTGCGCTTCGCCCACGTGCGCAACCCCCGCCGTGCCAAGGCGGGTGCCAACGTCAGCCAGATGCACTACGCGCGTCAAGGCATCATCACGGCTGAAATGGAATACGTCGCCATCCGCGAAAACATGAAGCTGCAAGAGGCGCGGGCTGCCGGCCTGTTGAAACAGCAGCACGCTGGGCACAGTTTTGGCGCGAGCATCCCGAAAGAAATCACCGCCGAATTCGTGCGCGAAGAGATCGCCCGAGGCCGCGCGATCATTCCCGCGAACATCAACCATGTCGAATTGGAACCCATGATCATTGGCCGTAACTTCCTGGTGAAGATCAACGGCAACATCGGCAACAGCGCCCTGGGCTCGTCCATCGAAGAAGAAGTGGCGAAGCTGACGTGGGGCATTCGCTGGGGTTCGGACACCGTGATGGACTTGTCCACCGGCAAACACATTCATGAAACCCGCGAGTGGATCATTCGCAACTCGCCAGTCCCGATCGGCACCGTGCCGATCTACCAGGCATTGGAAAAGGTCAACGGCGTCGCAGAAGACCTGACGTGGGAGCTGTTCCGCGACACGCTGATCGAGCAGGCCGAGCAGGGCGTCGACTATTTCACCATTCATGCTGGCGTGCTGCTGCGCTACGTGCCGCTGACGGCCAAACGCGTGACCGGGATCGTCTCCCGCGGCGGCTCGATCATGGCCAAATGGTGCCTGGCGCACCACAAGGAAAACTTCCTCTACACGCATTTCGATGAGATCTGCGAAATCATGAAGGCCTACGACGTCAGCTTCTCGCTGGGCGATGGCTTGCGCCCCGGCTCGATTGCCGATGCCAACGACGAAGCGCAATTCGGCGAGTTGGAGACCCTCGGCGAGTTGACGAAGATTGCCTGGAAGCACGATGTGCAATGCATGATCGAAGGCCCCGGCCATGTGCCGATGCAATTGATCAAGGAGAACATGGACAAGCAGTTGGAATGCTGCGACGAAGCGCCGTTCTATACCCTCGGCCCGCTGACCACCGACATCGCTCCAGGCTACGACCACATCACTTCCGGCATCGGCGCGGCGATGATTGGCTGGTTCGGCTGCGCCATGCTCTGTTACGTCACCCCGAAAGAGCATTTGGGGCTGCCAAATAAGGACGACGTCAAGACCGGGATCATTACCTACAAGATCGCCGCGCACGCGGCCGACCTCGCCAAAGGCCACCCCGGTGCACAGATTCGCGACAACGCACTGAGCAAGGCTCGCTTCGAATTTCGCTGGGAAGATCAGTTCAACCTTGGGCTGGATCCGGACACGGCACGCTCGTATCACGACGAAACCCTGCCGAAGGATTCCGCCAAGGTGGCGCATTTCTGCTCGATGTGCGGCCCCAAATTCTGCTCGATGAAGATCACTCAGGAAGTCCGCGAATACGCGGCCAACCAGAAGATCGAGGCGGTGGACGTTTCGGTAGCCGAAGGCATGCGTGAACAGGCTGAACGGTTCAAGCAGGAAGGTAGCCAGCTTTATAAAAAGGTCTGACCGATCTTGATTGATCGTTCCCATGCTCCGCGTGGTAACGCCCTGGCTGACGCTCTGCGTCAAATGGGACGCGGAGCGTCCGGGGCGGCATTCCCACGCGGAGCGTGGGAACGATCACCAAGGTGGCGCATTTCTGCTCGATGTACGGCCCCAAATTCTGCTCGATGTACGGCCCCAAATTCTGCTCGATCAAGATCACTCAGGAAGTTCGCGAATACGCGGCCAACCAGAAGATCTTGATCGTTCCCACGCTCCGCGTGGTAACGCCCTGGCTGACGCTCTGCGTCGAATGGGGTGCGGAGCGTCCGGGGCAGCATTCCCACGCGGAGCGTGGGAACGATCACCAAACCCAATAACAATGCTCCTCTGAGATCACACACTGTGAACACACCCGGCACCTACTCCCCCGACATCCCCGTCCCTGCCGCCAAGCGGGTCTTCGGCGGGCGCGATCTGTTTTCCCTGTGGTTCTCCCTCGGCATCGGCCTGATGGTCCTGCAAACCGGCGCATTGCTCGCGCCGGGGCTGGGCATGTCAGCTTCGATGCTGGCGATTGTTCTCGGCACCTTGATTGGGGTCTTGCTGCTCGCTGCGGTTGGCGTGATCGGCAGTGATACGGGCCTGTCAGCCATGGCTGCGCTCAAGCTGAGCCTCGGAACCAAAGGCGCGGCAGTGCCGGCGATCCTCAACCTGCTGCAATTGGTGGGCTGGGGTTCGTTCGAAATCATCGTCATGCGCGATGCGGCCAGTTTGCTGGCTGCCGGGGCGTTCGCTGAAGGCAGCATTTGGACGAGCCCGTTGCTCTGGACGCTGTTGTTTGGTGGGTTGGCCACCTTGCTCGCCGTCAGCGGTCCGCTGGCTTTCGTGCGCCAGATCTTGCGCAAGTGGGGCATTTGGCTGCTGCTGGCCGCGTGCGCATGGCTGACCTGGAACCTCTTCGCCAAGGCCGATCTGGCCGCGCTGTGGGCTCGCGCTGGGGATGGTTCGATGCCGTTTGCGGTGGGTTTTGACATCGCCATTGCCATGCCGCTGTCGTGGCTGCCACTGATTGCGGATTACTCCCGCTTCGGCAAAGGTGCGACCGGTGTGTTCGGTGGCACCGTGCTGGGCTTTTTCATCGGCAATTTCTGGTTGATGACTTTGGGCGTCGCCTACACGCTGGCGTTCGCGCCGAGCGGCGAAGCCAATGCGTTGTTGCTGGCGCTGGCCGGGGCAGGGATGGGCATTCCGTTATTGCTGATTCTGCTCGACGAGTCAGAAAACGCTTTCGCCGATATCCACTCGGCGGCGGTCTCCAGCGGGATTCTGTTGAAGACCAAGGTGGAGCATCTGGCACTGGTCATCGGCGTCATCTGCACGCTCATCGCCTGTTTCGCGCCCCTGGCGCAGTACCAGAACTTCCTGCTGCTGATCGGTTCGGTATTCGCGCCACTGTTCGGTGTCGTGCTGATGGATCATTTCATCCTGCGTCGTCGCCGTCAGGCGTCGGCAACGGTGGGTTTGCGCTGGATGACATTGCTGGCATGGCTTGGCGGCATCGCCACCTACCATACGCTGGCTAATCTTTATCCAGATGTCGGTGCGACACTGCCAGCGCTGGTGGTGGCAGGTGTATTGCACTGGGTGTTGTCGCACATCCAAGGCCACCCGCAGCCCGATATTTCGCCCAGCTGAAGCATTGCGCGACGAAGGCAGAATTAGTTAACAAGAAGACCGATGTCGCCTCTTGCTGTACAGAGGCGCCACACCGTCAAAGCGAATCCAGATTCGGGAAGCCCCAGTCTCTCAAAGGCGATAGCTGAGAAAGAAAGGTCAAGTGTTCGACAATTTTGACTTTTTGCAGGTGGTCTAGATCGCTCGGCCCTCCTAGTACGAGGGCAGGGACGAAACCGTACATCTCATCGGGTTCCAAACGACCGAGTTTTTTCAGCGCTGCAGTGAAAAGATCATCGAAATCATCTGTATCGCGATCTTTATTCATGAAAAAAACTTCGACATGGTGATTCGCTTCAGCTTTTGACATGAGCGGGCGCGCGCTCAGCGAATAGCGCGCGTATACAGAATCAATATTTAAAGTGCTTCCTGTACGGCTTTGCCATAGATAGAGGTCGCCAAATGCACTGCGAGCCACGACATGATAAGTGTCAGCATCCTGAATGCCTGATGCCTCCAGCCACGTCCTTACAGTTGCATCGTAATCGGCCGGGTTGACCGTCCAGAAAATGCCGTCGCCATAGCCGCTCCAGCCGTTCTCTTCCCAGAATTCAAGCAGCAGATCCGGCAGATCCCCTCTGTAGCGTTCGATAGACGTCGCGGGTGCATCACGCCGATGGATGTCAGGTCCCATGTTTCTCAAAAAATACGAAAAGTACTCGTTCATAGTACGTCTATGTGAAATTTCCAGCCTTGCATTGGTTTTTGTTGCGTGGCGATCTGCTTCGTGGACGTTTTAAAGTTTCCTCGAACGTGTCTATTCGGCCTTCACACCGCGCGCTCAATTGATTTCAATACCAGAAAACGCCCAAGGCATGAGCGGCATGAGTTGGGATAGAAACGTAAGGTGTTCGATCGTTTTTAACTTCTCAAAATTCTCCAGGCTTGTCGAGCCGCCTAGAGCTAGTGCTGGCACAATCCCGTACATTTCGTCGGTTTTCAATTTCCGAGCTTAGCCAAAAGAGCGTAGAAACTGTCGCAGAAGTCATTGTGATTTTTTTTTCATAAAAGAAAAGAAAGCTTGCACCCCGAGATCCATGTGTACACCAATCAGCTTGGAAGTCCGCAATGAATAGCGAGCAGTAAGGCTGGATACAGTTAGGCAGTGCCCCTTTTTCTCTCCCCATAGATAAAGATCCCCAAACGCGCTTCGAGCTATCACATGCAGCTTCTCGTGTGCAAGGTCGGGAATTGCCGAAATCCAGGTATCTACCAGGTCCTCATATTCCTGAGGATTAACGGTCCAGAATAGTCCGTCTGCGTACCCACACCATCCGTACGTTTCCCAATACTCCAGAAGCTGGCTGGGGAGTCTGCTTGCATAGCGTATAAGGGTAGAGTCTGGAGCCTCTCGACGGTCGAATCCAAGTCCAAATTCTTCAGTGAAAACGTTGTAGTGTTCGTCCATGATGTATTTTTCATATCTAGCATTCAAATGTCCGGGAATCCCCAGTCAGTCAGTGGATCGAGTTGAGACAAGAACGTTAAGTGTTCAACTGTCTTGACTTTTTGCAGGTTTTCTAGATCGCTCGGCCCTCCTAGTGCGAGGGCCGGAACGAATCCGTACATTTCTTCAGGTTGCAACGGGCCCAGCTTGCTCAGTGCCTTCTCGAAAAGACTATCGAAATCATTATGTTCACGCGCGGATGCCACAAAAAATGACATAACGAGGATGTCTGCTTCTCTAAGTGAAGAAGCGTTTTTTTCTGCCATGCTGTATCGGGAGTAAACCGAGCATATTTTTATGTAGCTGCATGTCTTCTCCCTGCCAGAGGTAAAGATCTCCAAATGCACTTCTTGCGATGACATGGAAAGTACTGGCCTCTGCAATATTCGACCCCAGTAACCAAGAATGAACGATGCCCTCATATTCTTCCGGATTGACTGTCCAAAAGATTCCATCTCCATAGCCCGCCCAGCCATAATTTTTCCAATGTGTAAGCAGCCGCGAAGGAAGGATATTTTTGTATTTGTCGAGCGATGATGTTGGCACTTCCCTCCTGAAGCATGCATCACCCACTTTTTCCGTGAAAATTTCGAAGTACTCTTCCATCCATTCGCTCATTTGCATCCCTCCAAACGTGCATTGATTTTTATTTCGACTCGCTCTGCATTCACGGTGAAGTTATTCGGGCCGTTGTCCTGCACCCAAGCCCCATGCGCCAGCTTATTACCCGTGACTGTGTATACCGCTGATGGCTGCGTACCCACCAGCCACCAAGTCTTCAAATGTCTGGAAATCCCCAGTCGGTGAGGGGGGTGAGCTGAGACAAGAACGTTAGATGCTCGATGGTTTTTACTTTTTCCAGGTGTTCCAGATCGCTCGGCCCTCCTAGTGCGAGGGCCGGGACGAAGCCGTACATCTCGTCGGATTTCAGCGGCCCTAGCTTTTGAAGTGCTTTTTTAAAGAGGCCATCCAAATCGTTACTCGCATAGGTCACAGAAGCGAAAAAGACGCGAACGGCGAGATCGATTCTTCCCTTGGTTGGGTCTAAAATGTCGTGCGAGTAGCGAGAGTAAACGGAGTCAATTTTAATCAATTCCGACGCACTGTTTTTCCAGAGGTAGAGATCACCGAACGCGCTTCTTGCGATGACGTTATAGCTCGAGGCGTTTGGAATCCCTGAGCACTCCAGCCATTCCTTAATAATGCCTTCATATTCGTAGGGGTTAACAGTCCAGAAAAGACCGCGTGCGTAGCTGCTCCACCCATGTTCCACCCAATACGCAAGCAGCTGTCCAGGTAATTTTCCTCTGTATCTATCTATTGATGAGGCTGGCACTTCCCTCTTCTCGGAGGGTGGCCCAAATTCGTCAATGAATAACTTAAAATCTTCGTCCATTATATTTTCCTACTGACATCGTACCAATCTTGCATTTATTTTGGTCGTGCTTGCTCCGGCGCTCTTTAATCTTCTAACTGCTTCATCCAAGCCTAGGATCCTTCCACGCCACTGCGATCCTATACTGGAATTTACCCGGCGGTCACCGAAGTCCGCAATCGTATCTTTGCCTCCTGCGAAAAGGTCTGGATTGTGCAGCGCGGCAAGTACGGCCATTTTTTCTTTTGCCAATGTTTTGGCCATTTTCGTTGCTTCGCTGGCAGAGTGTTTTTGGCTTTCTAACTCTATCCTTAGCTTCCTTATAAAATCCTCCTCTAAGTCGTTGCGCGCCCGCTTTGCAATATTCGGATCCCTAACCTTTTCCCCCGCCGTATACGCCTCCCGCCCCCGCAAATATTCATCCACCGTCAAGTCATTCAGCCCCTTCTCCTGCCCGCCCAACTGACGGTCGAATTCGGGAATCTTACTGTAGTGCAGATTGTCTGCGCTGAAGCAGGGTACCTTGTGTTCGGGCATACCCAGCGGTTTTCTGCCGGCTGTTTGCTCATTTTGGCGATGAGGCGGTGTGGACTCCTCTGAACCGAAACTGCCTCGGGTTGACTGGGCGGAGTGCAGATCCGGGCGCTTTTTCAGCGTCTCCTCATGCTTGATCATCCATTGCGCCAAGCGCTTGCCTTGGCGGGTGGAGTGCATCTCATTGGCGAGTTGGCCGATGCCTCCGCGCCCTCGGGTCAGGTAGTCGACGATGGCGCTGAGCAGCAGCACCACCACTTCGACGTGACCCCGGGCGAAGTGGTGGGTGGCACGCTGCACCACCAAGAGCTCGTTCTCGCCGAAAGGGTTGAGGCCTTCGTCACCCGATATGCCGTCCCACACCACTTGGATGCCGACCAGGTAATGGTCGAGCAGCACCGGCAGCCCATTCACGAAGTATTCGGCGATCGACGCCAAGCCCAGGGCGGTCAGTATCCAGCCGCTGGCTTGCAGGCCGACGCCCATGCCAGCCAAGCCACCTGGCAGGGCACCCGCACCGCCCGCCAGCGCGCCGGCACCGGCGCCAATGACGCCGCCGGCCAATACGCTGCCGACAACGATCAATGCCATTTGGCCAACGGTGCCTAACAGTTCTTGCACCACCTCGCCGATATCAAGATCGGCGAAACGCTGTCTCAATAAATCAGCTGCTTCGAACTCGGCGCGATGAAACGCCGTACGAATATGATCCAGACGGCGCAGTACCGTACTGACCGATGGCAAGTGCTCATTGAAATAGCCGCGAAACTTCCCTTGGCCCGCACTCCTTATTTCGAAGAGCAGGCGCTCTTCGATTTCGAACCAAGAGGGCAGGACCGTCCCTTCAAACATCCCCGTCTCCCTGACAGCGGTATGAAACTTTCAGGGGCGGAAATTAAAGGCGGTTGATCAGCGTTTCAATATACAAAGCGTTTAATAAAAAGTGCGTTGTGAGGAAGTTTTAGTTTTCTGAACTTTTTAAGTGGGAAGAGTATTAAATTGATGTGGGACTTTTCTTTTTAATTATCGCGTTTGGGAAATAACTTTAATTGGCCCCAAAAAAAGGCCCCTTGCAGCGATTGCGCTGCAAGGGGCCTGGTGGATCAGTCCGGTCGTCAGCTGCGGCCGGGAAACAGTTCCGGTTTTACGATGCCGTTGAGTTGAGGGTAAGGAATCTTCAACTCGATATGGCCCATGGCATAAGGGGCGATGGTGGAAACCGGGTATTTGAGGATGACTGCGCCGTACGTCAGCGCAACATTGGAAGTCCGCTTGAAAGGCCACATCTTCTGGAACTCGGCATCCTTGTCCAGCTTTGTGCTGACCTGCCAGGCCTGGTGGGCCAGCTCTGCCTTCGCCCAGAAAGCCGCTTCCTGGCCGGGCACCAGCATGTCACTGAGGGTCAGAACACGTTGCTGCTGGCGGGAGTAATTGATGAACGCCCGGCCGGGATTGCCGTGGGCCCCGCCGGTATCCAGGTAGCTGGACAGCTCAACCACCACGATGCCGTCATGCTGCTCGCGTACCTTGGCCTGCAGATAGCTCGCGTTGCGCGCCGGTGCTGTGGCCAGGAATTGCTCTTGATAAGCCTTGAGGGTCGGCGGCACGGGGCCGTCACTGTCGTTGCGGGTCAATTGCAGCAAGGTGCGCTGCGTGATTTCGTCGAGTTTTGGCTCGTCCGGGAAATGCACGGTGTCGATGTTCACCAAGGGACAGTCGGCGGCGGTGCAGCCCGGTTTGATCAGCTCGGAAGCGTCGCGCTGAACGGTCAGCGGTTTACGCAGGTTGGGTTCGAAAAAACTTTGGCAGGCACCGAGAATCAGGGCCAGACAGGCGATTGAAGTGATCTTCAGAAACGACATGGTGTTCCTTGGCGTTGGCATTTTAAGGGCCGTAAAGGGCCATCCAGGTAGGCAATGGCAACGGGCTTTGACTGTAGGGGACGCAATCAGTTCGCCACTGGGCGGATTAGAGTGCCTTTCCCGTCCAGTCGTCTACCCTCAGTGCCGAAATTGCCAACCCAGAGGGCTGCATCCTGTGCGACACCACGTTAGGATGGCGCGAAGTCAGCCATGCTTTGCAGTGAGAAACCTATGACCGACAGCGCGAGTTCGACCCCCACGAAGCATGAGATCACCCATCGGGAAACCTGCTTCAAGGGTTTCTACCAACTGGACCGTCTGCGCCTGCGCCACGAATTGTTCGATGGCGGAATGAGCCCGGAAATCAAGCGCGAACTGTTCGTGCGGCACGATGCCGTCTGCGTTCTGCCTTACGATGCCAAGCGCGACGAGGTGGTGCTGATCGAGCAGTTCCGCGTCGGTGTAGTGGGCAAGCACCCCAACCCATGGCTGGTGGAAATGGTCGCCGGCCTCATCGACAAGAAAGAACTGCCTGAAGAAGTTGCTCACCGCGAAGGAGAAGAGGAAGCTGGGCTTGCGTTCGAGGCGCTGTGGCCGATCACCAAGTACTTTCCGTCGCCGGGGGGCAGCAACGAATTCGTCCATCTGTACCTGGGCAAGTGCGTCAGTGAAGGGGCGGGTGGCTTGCACGGGCTGGAGGAAGAGGCCGAAGACATCCGTGTGTCGGTCTGGTCATTCGACGAGGCCTTTCAGGCTGTGAAAGACGGACGCATCGTCAACGCGGCAACTATCATCGCAATACAATGGCTGGCACTCAATCGTGCCGAAATCAGGGGGCTATGGTCGTGAATCTTCTGCGCGAGCGCTACCGTGTCGATCTTGCCGGGCTGCAAGCAGCCTGTGAGGCGAACTACGCGCGCTTGATGCGTCTGTTGCCGGACATGCGCGAAGGCAATGGTCAACGTTCTCGCCGGGTGGCCGTCACCCAAGGCGATCAGATGCTCGGTGTGCTGGCCGTCGAAGTGCTGCTCGACTGTCCTTACACCACCACGTTGCAAGTGCGTCAGGAGCACAGCCTGCCCTGGCTGCCGGTCCCGGTGCTGGAAGTGCAGGTCTACCACGATGCTCGCATGGCCGAAGTCATCGGCGCCGAGCACGCCCGGCGTTTCCGCGGTATCTATCCGTACCCCAACGCCGATATGCACCAGCCGGATGAAAAGGCACAGCTGAATCTGTTTCTTGGCGAGTGGTTGAGTCATTGCCTGGCATGTGGGCATGAGTTCGAATCGGTTCGGTGATCCCGGCTCTGAAAAAGTGAGGACTGAACACGGTGCCCAGCCGATTGGATAAGCATCGATGGCCGAACGCGCTTGATTCGATAACTGATACCTGCCACTCATTTCCAAGTTTGCCGTCGTAACAATCACGCACCATAATCCGGCCTTGTCTGCTCAAGGAGATGGCCATTGTCGAGCGCATCCTCAAATCCGTCCTCTGTGTTGGTGGTGCAACTGTCCGACAGTCATCTGTTCGCTGAGGCGGACGGCACCTTGTTGGGCATGCCGACCCGCGACAGCCTCCACGCCGTGATCGGGCTGGTTCTCGAGGAGCAGCCTCACATCGATCTGGTGCTGGCGACAGGGGATCTGTCCCAAGACGGAACCGTGGCGTCCTATCAAGCGTTTCGCGAGGCGAGCGATCGGCTCGACGCTCCCAAGCGCTGGCTGCCGGGCAACCACGACGAAGTGCGGGAAATGGCGATCGCGGCCCGGCAAAGCGATGTACTCGAGGCAATCACCGACATCGGCGGCTGGCGCGTCACAATGCTGGATTCTTCGGTTTCGGGTTCGGTGCCTGGCTATCTGGAGGACAAACAGTTACAGCTCCTCGTCCAGGCATTGAGCGAAGCGCCGGATCGTCATCATCTGGTGTGCCTGCATCATCATCCGGTGCCGATTGGCGCAGCGTGGATGGAGCCGATTGGATTGCGCAATCCAGAGGCCCTGTTTTCGGTACTCGACCGATTTCCGCAGACGCGGGCGGTGCTGTGGGGCCACGTGCATCAGGTCTTCGATCAGCCTCGCGCAGGCTTGCGCTTGATGGCCTCGCCTTCGACGTGCATCCAATTCGCCCCCGGCAGTGACGATTTTGCCCTGGACTCGCAGGCCCCGGGCTATCGCTGGCTGCGTTTGCACGATGACGGCCGGATCGAGACCGGCGTTTCCCGCATTGATCCTGACCTGTTCGAAATCGACCTCAATGGCGCTGGCTATTGAAGGAAATGTCCTGAATTCGCCGCAATAGCTCATCACACGAGTCTTCACGCCGTTGTCCCTGTAAACTGCGTGGCTTTGCCCTTGTGGGCTAGGAATCAGGGTTTGGAGGCAAACGCGTGAACCATGATCGGCCGACGCTTCTTTATATACATGGCCTGAACAGCTCGGCGATGTCGAAAAAGGCCACACAGTTGACGACGTTGATGACGCGGCTAGGGCTTGCCGAGCAATTGCGGGTGCCGGAGTTGCACCATCATCCGCGGCAGGCCATTGCGCAGCTCGAAGCGGCGATCGAAGCGCTGGGTGGGCGGCCATTACTGGTCGGCAGCTCGCTCGGCGGCTACTATGCGACTCACCTGGCCGAGCGCCACGGTCTCAAGGCGGTGCTGATCAACCCTGCGGTCAATCCGCATGAGTTGTTCGATGGCTTTCTGGGCACTCAGACCAACCTCTACACCGGCCAGACGTGGGAGTTGACCCACGACCACGTGGACGCCTTGGCTGAGCTGGAAGTACCCGCCCCGCAAGACCCGCAACGCATTCAGGTATGGTTGCAAACTGGCGACGAGACACTGGATTATCGACGCGCTCAGGGCTTTTATCGGGCCTGCGCGCTGCGGATCGAGGCAGGCGGCGACCACAGCTTTCAGGGCTTCGCGCAGAAGATGCCGACGCTGTTGAGCATCGCAGGTTTCGCCCCCGATTTGCTGCAGGCCATCGATCGGTCAGCGCTGTGACAGCGTGCAGGCCGGTGCGTTGGCAATAAATGAAGCGTAGAACGCGCGTGCAACGACAGCATCACTCCGAAATTTCATGAACGACTTGATGACGAGACCCCATGGCCAATCCCAGCGCTAGCTCTTATAACGCAGACGCCATCGAAGTCCTCTCGGGCCTCGACCCGGTCCGGAAGCGACCGGGCATGTACACCGACACCACCCGGCCGAACCATTTGGCCCAGGAAGTCATCGACAACAGTGTCGACGAAGCCCTGGCCGGGCACGCCAAATCGGTGCAGGTCATTCTTCACGCTGACAATTCGCTGGAAGTGGCCGACGACGGTCGCGGCATGCCCGTGGACATCCACCCGGAAGAGGGCGTTTCGGGCGTCGAACTGATCCTCACCAAGCTCCATGCGGGCGGCAAGTTCTCGAACAAGAACTACCAGTTTTCCGGCGGCCTGCACGGCGTGGGGATTTCCGTGGTCAACGCGCTCTCCACCCAGGTCCGGGTGCGGGTCAAGCGTGACGGCAACGAATATGAGATGACGTTCGCCGACGGCTTCAAAGCTACCGAACTGGCCGTCATCGGTACCGTCGGCAAGCGCAACACGGGCACCAGCGTGCATTTTTCGCCGGACCCGAAGTATTTCGACAGCCCTAAATTCTCCGTCAGCCGCCTTAAGCATGTGCTCAAGGCCAAGGCAGTGCTGTGTCCGGGGCTGCTGGTCAGCTTCGAAGACAAGGGCACCGGCGAGAAAGTGGAGTGGCATTACGAAGACGGTCTGCGCTCCTACCTGCAGGATTCGGTCAGCGATTTCCTGCGTCTTCCGGAAGAACCGTTCTGCGGCGCATTCGCCGGTCACAAAGAGGCCGTGGACTGGGCGTTGTTGTGGTTGCCGGAAGGTGGCGACAGCGTGCAGGAAAGTTACGTCAACCTGATCCCGACCGCACAGGGCGGCACTCACGTCAACGGCCTGCGTCAGGGGTTGCTCGATGCGATGCGCGAGTTCTGTGAATTCCGCAACCTGCTGCCCCGTGGCGTGAAACTGGCCCCGGAAGACGTCTGGGAGCGCATTGCCTTCGTGCTGTCGATGAAGATGCAGGAACCGCAATTTTCTGGCCAGACCAAAGAGCGTCTGTCCTCCCGCGAAGCGGCGGCGTTCGTTTCCGGTGTGGTCAAGGATGCCTTCAGCCTGTGGCTCAACGCGCACCCCGAGGTGGGCATGCAGTTGGCCGAACTGGCCATCAGCAACGCGGGCCGCCGTCTCAAGGCGAGCAAGAAGGTGGAGCGCAAGCGCATCACCCAGGGCCCGGCATTGCCTGGCAAACTGGCGGACTGCGCCGGTCAGGACCCGATGCGCGCCGAGCTTTTTCTGGTCGAGGGCGATTCCGCGGGCGGGTCGGCCAAACAGGCGCGCGACAAGGAGTTCCAGGCCATCCTGCCGCTGCGCGGCAAGATTCTCAACACTTGGGAAGTGGACGGCGGCGAAGTCCTCGCGAGCCAGGAAGTGCACAACATCGCCGTGGCCATAGGCGTCGATCCTGGCGCGGCGGACATGAGTCAGTTGCGCTACGGCAAGATCTGCATCCTGGCCGACGCCGACTCCGACGGCCTGCACATCGCCACGCTGCTGTGCGCGCTCTTCGTTCAGCACTTCCGTCCACTGGTCGACGCCGGTCATGTCTACGTTGCCATGCCGCCGCTGTACCGCATCGACCTGGGCAAGGACATCTATTACGCGCTGGACGAAGCCGAACGTGACGGGATCCTCGACCGTTTGGTCGCCGAGAAGAAACGCGGCAAGCCGCAAGTCACGCGCTTCAAAGGCCTGGGCGAGATGAACCCGCCTCAACTGCGTGAAACCACCATGGACCCGAACACGCGCCGCCTGGTGCAGTTGACCCTGGATAACTTTGAAGAGACCTCGGAGATCATGGACATGCTGCTGGCTAAAAAGCGCGCCAGCGATCGCAAGACCTGGCTGGAATCCAAAGGCAACCTCGCCGAGGTGTTGGTTTGAGGCGAGTCTGGCTGGCAGCCCTGTTGCTGACCGCCATGCCCGTTTTTGCCGCCGAGCCGGTTGCCCACAAGCCCTTGCCGGAACTGAAGCTGCTGTCCGAGCACGCCGTCGATGACATGGTCGGCGGCAATCTATCCGGCTTGGCGTCGTGCAACGGTACCCTGTGGACAGTCTCCGATCGTGACGACACGTTGCTGTATCGCCTGGACACCACCGCGACTGTCTGGAAAGCGCGTGCACAGGTGCTGGACATTCCGCCAATTCCAGACAGCGGGTTGTCGGCCACCTTACGAGGGATGGCCAAGGCTTCTGCACTGATTCGTGGGGGCGATCTGGATTTCGAGGGCGTCACCTGTGATTCCGCTGGCAATCGGTATCTGGTCAGTGAAGCCTATGCGACGGTCCTGAAGGTGCCCGTCGAGGGACCTGCGAGCTGGTTGGAGTTGCCGAAAAAGGTGGTGGAGGAGGCTCAGTCGGCGGGGATGCTGCAGCACTTCAATGCGATTTTCGAAGGCATTGCCGTCAGTCCCGAAGGCGATCAGCTCTGGCTGGCCGCCGAGCGCGAGAAGCGCGGGCTGCTGACGGTCAAGCGTGGCAAGGATGGTTGGGCCTGCGGTGCAAGTTGCATTTTGCGGGTGGAGTCCGGGAACGATGTGCTGCCGCCGCAGTTGGGCGGCAAATCCGTGGCCAAGGATTTTTCCGACGTCTCGCTGTACAAGGGCAAGCTTTACACCCTGGAGCGCGCGGCCTATCGCATCTGCCGTCGGGCTTTGGAAACGGGGCAACTGGAAACCTGCTGGTCGTTCGCCAAAGAGGCGTTGCAACCCAACCGCTTGTACGACCAGAAATACGGACTGACGGAAGCGCTGATCGTTGACGAAACCGGCGCGTGGGTCGGGACGGACAACAACTTCGGCGTGCGCGCCGATGGCGAAAAACGCCCGATCGTCTGGCGCTTTGCCGCCCCGCAAGGCGGCTGGGGCGGCAAGCCTTGAGCCAGGCGCCTCCCGGCAAGCGCGCCGGGCGCCTGATGTTGATCATGGCCTGGGCTGCAGCGCTGTTTCTGGCGACGCGTTTTTTTGGCGACTGGGAGCAGCGTCAGGAAAACCCGAATACCACCGTGACCTCGGAACACGGTGACGGTTATGTGGAAGTGCGCCTGGTGAGCAATCGCCAAGGGCATTTCGTGATGACGGGGCAGATCAATGCGCGCCCCGTGGCGTTCATGCTGGACACCGGTGCGACTCAGGTCGCGATCCCCGACAGCGTTGCGCAAACACTGCGGCTGGAGCGTGGCGCTCGCGTGGAGGTCAACACGGCCAACGGCCGGACGGACGCTTTCCGCACGACGCTGCGAACCCTGCAAATTGGCGACATCGTCCTGGACAACGTGCGCGCTCTGGTGGTGCCCGGTCTGGACGGTGATCAGGTGCTGCTGGGTATGAGCGCCATCAAACAACTTGAATTCACCCAGCGCGGCGGCACTTTGCTGCTGCGTCAGACGACGAAATGATGAGGCCCGCATGAGCGACTCCCTTGACCTCAGCCTGGATGGCGTAGAACGCCGCTCACTGGCTGACTTCACCGAACAGGCCTATCTCAACTATTCCATGTACGTGATCATGGACCGGGCCTTGCCGCACATAGGTGATGGCCTCAAGCCAGTGCAACGACGCATTGTCTACGCCATGAGCGAACTGGGCCTGGACGCCGACGCCAAGCATAAAAAATCGGCGCGTACCGTCGGTGACGTACTCGGCAAATTCCACCCCCACGGCGACTCGGCCTGTTACGAAGCCATGGTGCTGATGGCCCAGCCGTTCAGCTACCGCTACACGCTGGTGGACGGCCAGGGCAACTGGGGCGCGCCGGATGATCCAAAATCCTTCGCGGCCATGCGGTATACCGAAGCGCGGCTGTCGCGCTATTCCGAAGTGCTGCTCAGCGAGCTGGGGCAGGGCACGGCGGACTGGGTCCCCAACTTCGATGGCACGCTGGACGAGCCGGCCGTACTGCCGGCGCGCTTGCCGAACATCCTGCTCAACGGCACCACTGGGATCGCGGTGGGCATGGCCACCGACGTTCCGCCACACAACCTGCGCGAAGTCGCAGCGGCTTGCGTTCGTTTGCTCGATGAGCCGAAAGCCACGACCGAACAGCTCTGCGAACACGTGCAGGGCCCTGATTACCCAACCGAAGCCGAGATCATTACCCCTCGCGCCGATTTGCTGAAGATCTATGAAAGCGGTCGCGGCTCGGTGCGCATGCGGGCGGTCTACCGCGTCGAAGACGGGGACATCGTGGTCACGGCCTTGCCCCACCAAGTTTCGGGTGCCAAGGTCCTGGAGCAGATCGCCGCACAGATGCAGGCGAAAAAACTGCCGATGGTCGCAGACCTGCGTGACGAGTCGGACCACGAAAACCCTTGCCGTATCGTCATCATTCCGCGCTCCAACCGTGTGGACGCCGACGAATTGATGCAGCACCTGTTCGCGACCACGGATCTGGAATCCAGCTACCGGGTCAACATCAACATCATCGGTCTGGACGGTAAACCCCAGCTGAAGAACCTCAAGGCGCTGCTGGCCGAGTGGCTGCAATTCCGGATCACCACGGTGCGCCGTCGCTTGCAGTTCCGGCTGGACAAGGTCGAAAAGCGCCTGCACCTGTTGGAAGGCTTGCTCACCGCTTATCTCAACCTCGATGAAGTGATTCACATCATCCGCACATCGGATCATCCCAAAGCCGATCTGATCGCACGGTTTGAACTGTCCGAAATCCAGGCCGACTACATCCTCGACACCCGCCTGCGTCAGTTGGCGCGCCTGGAAGAGATGAAGCTGCGCGGTGAGCAGGACGAGTTGCTGAAAGAACAGGCCAAATTGCAGGCGTTGCTGAGCAGCGACGCGAAATTGCGCAAGCTGGTGCGCAGCGAGTTGATCAAGGACGCTGAAACCTATGGCGACGATCGTCGTTCGCCGATTGTCGAGCGTGCCGAAGCCAAGGCCCTGTCCGAAAACGAGTTGATGCCGACCGAGCCTGTCACCGTCGTCCTGTCCGAAAAAGGCTGGGTGCGCTGCGCCAAGGGTCATGACATCGACGCGACCGGCCTCTCCTATAAGGCAGGGGACGGTTTCAAGGCTGCAGCGGCGGGGCGCTCAAACCAGTACGCGGTGTTCATCGATTCCACAGGGCGCAGCTATTCGCTCGCCGCGCACAGCCTTCCGTCGGCTCGCGGCCAGGGTGATCCGCTTACCGGCCGTCTGACGCCACCCCCTGCCGCCACCTTCGAATGCGTGTTGTTGCCGGACGACGATGCGCTCTACGTCATTGCCTCCGACGCCGGTTACGGGTTCGTGGTGAAAGGGGAAGACCTGCAAGCCAAGAACAAAGCGGGCAAGGCGCTGCTGAGTTTGCCTGCCGGTGCGAAAGTCATCCTGCCACGCCCGGTGCCGGATCGTGATCAGAACTGGCTGGCGGCGGTAACCACCGAAGGACGACTGCTGGTCTTCAAAATCAGCGACTTGCCTCAGTTGGGCAAAGGCAAGGGCAACAAGATCATCGGCATTCCAGGGGAACGTGTGGCCAGTCGCGAAGAGTTCGTGACGGATCTGGCCGTGGTTCCCGATGGCGCCACGCTTGTGCTCCAGGCGGGCAAGCGAACGCTGTCGCTGAAGCCCGATGACCTGGAGCATTACAAAGGCGAACGAGGCCGTCGGGGCAACAAGTTACCGCGCGGCTTCCAGCGGGTGGACGCGTTGTTGGTGGAAAGCGCTACGTGAAGCGGCGTTTGGAGTGTTCGATATTCGTTTCGTCATGAAGATCGACGCAGAATCGCTGGAGTCACGACGCATATTCACGGATGATATGACGTCGTTCGGCACTGGCGTGGCTCAGTGCCTTCATGTTTCACAGGTTATTGACATCGTGGATGCGCTGTATGCGTTCACTTGGACGGAATGATGAATTTCTTACGCGTTCCTGTTGTTCTGTTATTGACCGGCGTTCTTGGTTTGGCCGGGTGTAGCGTACATAAGCCCCAATCGCTCTATCAGCTGGACAGTGGCGATCCTGGGCAACCTAAACAAAGTGCAGGCATGGCCGTTTTGCTGGGGCCGGTCTCCATTGCTGACTATCTGCAACGGGAGACATTACTTCAGCGTCAGCCTGACGGCAGCCTGACGGCATCGGCGGACGGGCGATGGGCGGGCAGCCTGTCGTCGGACATCGACCAATTGCTGCTGCGCCAGTTAGCGTGGAAGTTGGACAGTCAGCGGGTGGTCATGGCGCCAGCGGCGGCGAACTTCAGCCCTGACGTTCAAGTGGTGCTGTCGATCACCCGTCTGGATTCCGGTGAGAACCAGCCGGCCGTGCTCGACGCTCAGTGGCGTTTGCTGGACCGTCGTGGGACGGTGCGCGACAGCAAGCTCATTCACCTTGAGGAGCCGCATTCAGGCACCTCCGCGGCGCAGGTCAAGGCTCAGGGTATTCTCCTGCAGCGGCTGGCCGATCAGTTGAGCGTGGCGGTCAAACCGGTAGCCAATCAGCCTTTGGTCGCTGATCAGCCGAAGAAAGCTGCCCAGCCAGCCAAGACCCGGACCGATCAGGACAAACCGAAGATTCCAATGGCATCACCCATCCGCACTGACCTCGAAGTATTCCGCTTCTGAGTCCAGCGCATACGAAAAGCCCGCAGCGATGCGGGCTTTTTTGTGGCTTGTGATCGAGATGGCAATGGAGGGAATACTGCCTGACGGCTCCCGCGAAATCAGAAGAGGGCATCCCTGGAACGGATTCCAGAGCAGCCCCCTCTTAGTCAGGCCTTGCGCGCCTCATGCATGCGAGCCAATTGGCGCTCCAGCATGGACGGATAAGGTTCCATCAAGCGCTCCACGCAGCTGGCACCTTCTGGGCTGGCAATCGAACGAATGCGGGCGCGTTGGCGGATGGTGGAGTCTTCGCTGATCTTGCGCTCGACCAGCAGCAGGTTACGGCTGTGTTGCGACAGCGCCAGTGCATCCTGTGCCGTTTCGGTCAGCAGCAGGTCGATCTGGTTCATGCCGTGCAGGCCTTCGCCCAGGGTCAGGCCCAGTTGCAATTGCAGGGTGATGCCGCTGTCCGCAACTTCGATCTGCAGGGCATGGCTCAGGGCCCGCAACAGCTCACCGCAGCAGATGGCATTGGTCAGATAGTCGTCACCGCTGTCCTGCATGCTGAACACCATCAGCGAGCTGCCATCGTTCAAGGTGTGCAGCTCGCTGTCGTACAGCGATGCCGCCTGATCGATGCAGTCACGGTAGCGCTCCAGCAGCTCGGTCAGGCGGGCGCGGGGCAGGCGGCGCAGTTGCTCCTGCGAGCCCAGTTGGACGGCCAGCACTGCGCTGAATTGGGGCTGCGAGGGCGCCACCGGCAACACGGGGCGCTGTGCAGGTTTCTGCGCCACTGGCGTGTCGTCACGAAGATCGGCGAAGGGATCGTCCTCTTCATCTTCCTCGGCCACGATGCGGCGAGCGGGGATGGCCGTGGCCCGAGGCTTGGGTTCGTCGTCGAATTCAGGCTCGCCCAGGTCGCTGGTGTCGAACTCGGGCGCCCCGTCTTCGTCATCGTCATCAAGGCGTTCGGGTTCGGGAACAGGGGCCGGCTCGGGTTCGGGCGGCGCGTAGGACGCCTTGAGCTGACGGGCCAGATCGCCGATTTCATCCTGGCGATCAGTGGCCGGAGTGTAAGGGTCGATATAGCGCAACCACATGCGCAATTGCAGCATGGGGGTGGAAATGTGCCGTCCCAGACGCAGGCTCAGTGCCAATGACAGCGCCAGCAGAATCCCGGCCAGAATCCCCATGCTTTGCAGGCTGATGGTCAGTGGTTGCTGGAACTGACTCATGTCCAGGCTGATGCGCAATGTGCCGGCGACCACGTCCTGAAAGGTGACCTTGGTCTCGTAGAGGCCTTCCGTCTGACCGAGCAGGCCGTTTTTCGGGCGTTGACCGGCTTCGGCGAGAATGCGGTTGTCCACGCTGTAGATCGCTGCGTGCGCCACCAGCGGGTTCTTGACCAGATTGCCCAGCAGCACGTTCAGGCTGAGGATGTCGTTGGACACCAGCAGCTCGGTGGCAGAGGTCGCCGTTTGCGTCGTCAGGGCCTGACCCAGTGCGTCGGCCTGTTCGTGCATGGCTTGCTTGAACTGCAAACCCATCACGCAGGCGTAGATCACCAGCGCCAGCGCGACGAGGATCACGTTGTGGCTGGCGATGCGCAAAGCAATCGGAACGCGTCGATGACGCAATGCCCGGAAGATCAGCAAGAAGAAATTATCGGTTTTTACTGGCGTGGGCCGGTTCACTGAGCACGGCTCTCTTGGAGAAGTTGGGGCGCAGTATAGCGAGCGACCCAGATACGGCAAAGCGCTCACTGTGCCCGGCGGTCACTGAAAGTGAGTAGAATGCGCTTTTTTTTCACACCGGGGGTGCGCCTTGCGCGAAATTGTCCTGATAAACATCACCGGCGAAGACAGCCCGGGCCTGACGGCCGCCATCACCGGCGTTCTGGCCCAGGGTGACGCCGAGGTGCTGGATATTGGTCAGGCCGTGATCCATGACACGCTGTCGTTCGGTATCCTGGTGCAGATTCCGGACACCGAAAGCGGCTCGACGCTACTGGATCGGGTGCAATTGAAGGCCGACGAGTTGGGCCTGAACGTGCTGTTCACTCACGTGAGTGATGACGATTACCAGCACTGGGTCGAAGATCAGGGCAAGGACCGGCACATCGTGACGCTCTTGACCCGCAAAGTGACCGCCGAGCAACTGCAGACAGTCAGTGGGATCACGGCTCGCTATGGTTTGAATATCGAGCGGATCGACCGACTGTCGGGGCGCATGCCGCTCGACATGCCGTCTGACAAAGGCAAAGGGTGCATCGAGTTTTCAGTGCGTGGGGAGCCGGCAGATGCCCAACAGATGCGCGCCGAATTCCTCCATGTCGCGCAGGAGTTGAACGTCGACATCGCGTTTCAGCAGGATTCGGTATTCCGCCGCAATCGTCGTCTGGCGGTATTCGACATGGACTCGACGCTCATCGAGGCGGAGGTCATCGACGAACTGGCCAAGGCGCACGGCGTCGGCGAGCGGGTGTCGGAGATCACCGAACGGGCCATGCGTGGTGAATTGGACTTCCGCGCCAGCTTCAAAGAGCGTCTGGCCCTTCTCAAAGGTCTGGACATCAAGGTGCTGGATGAAATTGGTGCCTCATTGCGCCTGACCGAAGGCGCAGAGACCTTGTTCGCCGAGCTGAAGCGCCTCGGTTACAAGACGGCGATCCTGTCGGGCGGCTTCACCTATTTCGCCCGTCAACTGCAGGCGAAGCTGGGTATCGACTATATCTTCGCCAACGAACTGGAAGTGGTCGACGGGCAATGCACAGGCGTCGCCGTAGAGCCGATCGTCGATGCCCAGCGCAAGGCGGATCTGCTGCGAGAGCTGGCTGCGAAAGAAGGGTTGAGTCTGGAGCAGACCATCGCGGTCGGCGATGGCGCGAACGACCTGCCGATGCTGGCGATTGCGGGGTTGGGCGTGGCGTTCCGCGCCAAGCCATTGGTCAAACAGTCCGCCAAGCAGGCGATTTCGACGCTGGGGCTCGATGGCGTGCTGTACCTGTTGGGTTTCCGCGATCGGGAAGGGCGCAGCCTGTAAATCGCAACCGCCCCATGGGCGCAGAGGCTTGCGCCCACACCTTCAGAGGTCTGGAGTAGGCGCGTAATGCCTTACAGCACCGTCCACAGCGAATCGAATTCCTGTTCCGGGCCCGACTGCTCCGTAGTGCTCTTGGGCCCTTCGAGCATCTCGTATTCGAACTGGTTGTAGTTACCCGTCGTTGCCTTGCGCCCGTTGAGGGTGGCGGGGCGTTCTTCGCCGCAGTTATTGATCATGACCTTGTTGCCGTTGTCGAAAGGCAGGCGAGGCGCCAACACCGTTGCAGGCACGTCGATCGCACGTACTTCCGGCAACAGCAGCGCTCGCAGGTATTGGCTGCTCTGCTCGGTACGCAGCAACTGCATGCCGCACGCCTGAGCGAACGGCGCAATCAGCTCCACACCCATTTGCGTTCCGCCGCTGCGCACCTGGCGCACCCAGCGCACCACGGCAATGCTCCAGCCGTGGCCATGATCCTGAATGCCGATCATCTCACCGGCCTGCAATTGGTCCGGAACATCCTTCGGCCACGCCAGGCAATAACCTCCGGGGCTGTGGTTGACGATATTCAGGCTGTAAGTCGGAAAGCTTTTCTGCCCGTCAGCGGCGGCGGCCGCCTCGGCATCGCTGCCCTGATACTCGATTTCCTCGAACGGCAGCATCGTGCTGGAGGAGCTTGCGCGCTGGACGTCCATGGCTTGACCCCAAGGGTCGTGCCGGGCCGACTCCAGCGGTTGCAACGTGTATTCGGTCATCCTGCCGACGGCGGCGTGGTCGACCTGCAGCAAATCGCTGAAGCAGCGCTGGCCGCCCACAAAATAATGCAAGGCACTCATCCCGACACAAACCGTGAGCGTGCCCTGGCCCGGCGTCCGTTGAAATGCCCGCTCCGACACATCGCCCCATGCTGCCGCGAGGTGTTGCAGCACGTCGATCGACAGGCCGGGCGGAACATGCAGATAGGACTGCGAACGCTGTTCCGGGGGCGTTTCGATATAACGCTCAAGCGCGGCCGATAGAGGCCGAGGGTTGAACCCGAGCAGTTGGCTGCGTTGATCGTCGGTGAATAGCGAGGTATAGCGCGGCGCCGTATCGGAGGCGAAGGCGACGGCGTAGAGGCTCGACTCGTCGAAGGGCTGTTGCAGCGTGACCATGGCGCTCCACGCATCCAGCGCATCGGCCAGCTTGCCGATATTGTGCTGACGCATCTGATTGCAGCGCGAGCACCCCATGAGCAGGGCCACGATGTAGGTCTGCTCGACGGTCAGGGTTCGGGTGTGATGCGCCTGGTTATCGGGCACCGGTATTGCGTGAAGCTGGTGCTGTCTCGCGATCTGGTAGATCTGGTGCAGCTCCATCCACAGCCCGTCCTGAACCGGGCAATACAACTGATTGGCGCGAATCAGCGGACCATTGAGGCAATGCAACGCACGTTGCAGGGCGGTGGTCAGCAGCGCGGTGCGGTCCCGACTCAGTTTGGGAGCCACGCGGACAATGATTTGCTTGTAACCGACTGCCAGGTGGTTTTGCAGGGCCTGGCACAAGTTGGCCACTTTGCGCGGCCGCTCCTCCAGCACCACTGACTGGTTGAGAAAGTGCCGCTCCAAGTGCTTGCAGACGAAGGCGACTTCCGGACGCAGCAGTTCGAGCAATTGCAGCCGGTTTTCACTCGGCGTCAGCAGTTGATTCAACTCGCCGAGGCCTTGGTACAACTGACGAGCCATTTCGCCGAGGTTCGCCTTGGGCAGCGTGGCGATCCAGCGCTTGAGGTCTTTTGGCGTCGCGTCACAGAACGACAGGCTCGACTGCGTCGGCACGGGGGCGCGCAACAACAGCGGGAGACTTAAATTACTCATGTGACAGGCAAACTCCGACAACTATCAGCCCGAATGGCGCGGTCAAACGGCATGCAACGGCGCCGCGATCCAGCTAAACGAGCGAGTTTACGTCAATTGAAAGAGAAGTTTCCTACAGCACCGATGGATGACTTTACCAGCATCGGCGCCAAGTCGCAGCCATTAATGTCAAACTGATATTGCAAGTGAATTGCGTTGCTTCGGTTATTACGAACAGAGCGGGGCGTGTGGATCACGGCTGCCCCGCCCGTCTGCGCCTCGATGTTATCGAGGCAGCAAGTCACACCTGGATGGGCGTCGCCAGCAGTTGCCCCATTCTGGTGGGCGCCCCCGCGGTCAGTTGTTCAGCCCACTTCACTTGGTTTGGACCGAACAGGACAATAGCGGTCGATCCCAGTTTGAAGCGTCCCAGCTCGGCGCCTTTTTCCAGATGGATGGGCGCGCGGGCCGCTTCATCGTAACGGAAGGTCTTCAGCTCGCGTTTCGGTGGCGTCACCAGACCTGCCCAGACCGTCTCGACAGAAGCCACGATCATCGCGCCCACCAGCACGACCGCCATCGGGCCGCGCTCGGTATCGAACAGACACACGACACGTTCGTTGCGCGCGAACAGTTCAGGCACGTTTTCGGCTGTGGTCTGGTTGACCGAGAACAGGCGACCGGGCACGTAGACCATTTCCCGCAATGTCCCTGCCAGCGGCATGTGTACGCGGTGGTAGTCCTTCGGCGAAAGGTAGATGGTGGCGAACTCGCCGCCCATGAATGGCGCCGACAGGCGTGCATCGCCGCCCAGCAGTTCCAGCGCGCTGAAGCTATGGCCTTTGGCCTGGAAGATCCGGCCATGTTCGATGGGGCCCAGTTGGCTCACCGCGCCATCGGCAGGGCAGAGGATTGCCCCCGGTGTCTCGTCGAGGGGGCGAGCGCCTGGCTTGAGTGCACGGGTGAAGAAATCGTTGAAGTGCGGGTAGGCAGTGAAGTCTTCCACCAGCGCCTGGGACATGTCCACTTGGTACCGGCGCACGAACCACTGCGTGAACGCATTCTTGAACCAGCGCACGCGGCATTCAGCAACGCAGCCCGCCAGGCGCGACAGCAGATGGTGGGGAAGCAGGTATTGAAAAAGGATAAACAGACGCTGTTTCATCAAGATTCCTAAAGCGTTTGAAAAGGAGTTCAGATCGCGGGGCGCCCCGTCATTTCTCGATTGGCATCTCTGGGTCATTACCCCATTCGCCCCATGACCCGGCATAGCCCTTGACCCGCGGATAGCCGAGCGCCTTGGCCACCAGGTACGTGAAGCCGGAGCGATGGTGGGTCTGGCAATGAGTCACGACTTCCTTGTCAGGCGTAATGCCCAGGCTTTCCAGAATCTGCGGCATGTCTTCGCGAATGCGCAATTGGCGGGCCGGATCCATGCCTGCCGTCCATTCGAAATTGATCGCCCCAGGGATGTGGCCGCCTCGCGCTGCCACCACTTTCTCGCCTGAATACTCGCTCGGGGCCCGTGCGTCCCAGATGGCCAGGTCCGGTGCGCCCAGGCGGCTGCGCAGGTATTCACGGGTGGCCGTGGGTTCATCGTGGATCTTGAGTGCGACGGGGCCGCCCGCGGGTGCGGGAACCTCTGTGGACAGCGGCAGGCCCTCGGCTTGCCACGACAGGACACCGCCATCGAGGTAGTGGTAATTCGAGTGGCCGATCACGTCCAGCAACCAGATGAAGCGGCCGGCCCAACCGCCGCCCTCGTCGTCGTACACCACGTAGGTGGCATTCGGGTGATGCCCCAGCTCGCCGAACAGGCTTTCCAGTTCCGGCTGGGTCGGCAACAGGCCCGGAGCAGGCGGTCGGCCCAGCTGTGTGCGTTTCGGATCGACGAAGCGAGCACCTGGAATGTGGCCGGCAGCGTAACGGGCGGCGCTCGTCAGGTCGACCAGGATCAGTTCTGAAGCGCCAAGGCGTGCCTGGAGGTCTGCGGGCTCGATCACCAGCGGCAAGCTTGAGAAGGCAGACATGTGACAACTCCGGATCGTGAAAAGGGAGGAATTGTAGCTCAGGCGTCAGCCATTGCGTTGGCTAAAGGTGGTAAGCGCCTTCTCGATGCATTGTCCGGTCTTACCGAACGCCTGGACGGTCATTTCCGAAAAAGGGCCCCCGCCCTGATCCGCCAGGACCACCATCACCACCCGGCCCTGACTCGCCAGCGAGCGGATCAGCAGGTTTTCGCCCGGAAAGAGGCTGCGCAGCTGAACGGGCAGAAGCGCGGAAAACTGGGCGTTATTGCTGGGCGTCAGGCGCAACTGAGTGGCTTGTGCCATCAGACGCTGCAACACGGTACTGTCGCGATACGGAATCAGCAGCGCGGCGGCAGCCGAAGGCACCCCGGCGAGTTGATGCACACGCAAGGTGTCGGTCTTGCGATCGATCATGAGCAGCACTGTGCGTCGCATGCCTGCCGCCAGAAGCGCATCCCGAGCGCAGGTGGTCAGGTGCATGGCATTGGTGAAAGCGCTGGGCTCTTTGAGTAAATCGCCGCAGTGCTTGCGCCACATCTGCAGCGCTTCGGCCGACGGCGCAGGCGCAGGCAGCAGGCCTTTGTGAACCCGTCGCGCTTCCCAAGGCCACAGCAGCGCCTCGGCCGGGTGCCAGACGCCGGGCGCGGCGTGATGGCGTGCGCTGGCAACGGCGTTTTGGTGCACCTGTTGCTGCAGTTCGTCGAACGGCTGTTGCAGGTACAGACTGGTCAGCAACTGCCAGCGCAGATTGTGCGGCGTGTCCCACGCTTGTTGAGCTGACAGCGCCAAGCCATTAGCCAGCAATATCGTATTGGCGGGCTGATTGAGCCAGCGCCGCAATGGCAGATCAGCGTCCAGCGCCTGCTGCCGTTGAAGCGGATTGTCATGTTCGTGCGCGATACGCAGCACTTTCACCAGATTGCGCTGCTCACGAATCAGCAGGTCATAGCCCTGCGTCACCCAGATGGGCAACTGCCAGTGTTGAGCCACCGCTTGGCAGAGCTGCACCAGCCGCACGCCGAACAGCGCCTTTTCTACGACTTTCGCGCTCTCGCCCTTGTGGATGACCCGCAGCTCCCACTCCTCCAGCAGCTTCGGATGTGCCAGTGCCATCGGCCACAGAGGCGCAAGAAACAACAGGCTGCCCAAGTGGATGTCTTGCCATAGGCGTGCCAGTTGATTGGCGAAAAGTCCGTACGCCTGCTGCGTGGCGTGCTGGCTGATCAGTTGCAACTGGCGAAACGCGACCGGAATGCTCTGCAATTCGACACTGGGCAGGCGGGCCAGTAAGGTGCCGGTGCGCGCCAGGCCCAGACGGTTCAAAGCCACTTCGAGGCTTTCCGCAGGCTCGGTAAGGCCACCCGCCTTGAGGTTGGCCTCTCGCAACACGCTGAGAACCAAGGCCGGGCTGTCCTGCATGAGCTCGGCAATCTCTCGCAGGGAGCGACGACTGTCGTTCAGCGCTGAATGCACTTTGGTGTAGGCGGCAGCCGGTACGGGCAGCGCGATGCTGTCGAGCTGTTTGACCCAAGCATCGAGCGTCTGCGGAACGGGGAACGTGGAGGCTTTTTCTGATTGCATTCGCAAGGCCCATACGGCTGGGAGGTTTTGATCGGCGTCGAATGGTGGCATCATGCTGGCCGTCGCGCTGCGGTACGCGAGCCAGACGCCAGACAGGATTTTCGCCTGAATTGACTATAGTCTGGCGCACTCATGCCGATAAGTAGAACAAGCGTTTCCAGCGCTTCTCGCACAATGACCTTGAACCCGACTCAGTAAGTATTTTTATCTATGGCAAAAATTATCGGCATCATCGTCGTTATCGCGAGCGTTCTCGGCGGCTACGTACTGTCACATGGTCAAATCGCTGCGTTGATCCAGCCGTTCGAGGTCCTGATCATCGGCGGTGCCGCGTTCGGTGCATTTTTGCAGGCGAACCCGGGTTATATGACCATGCACGTCATCAAGAAGTCCGTGAAGATGTTCGGTTCGCGCTTCACGCACGCCTTCTACCTCGAAGTGCTGGGCTTGATCTACGAGATCCTCAACAAGAGCCGCCGCGAAGGCATGATGGCCATCGAAGGCGACATCGAAGAGCCGGAAAACAGCCCGATCTTCGCCAAATACCCTAGCGTTTTGAAAGACACCCGGATGATCGCCTTCATCTGTGATTACCTGCGCATCATGTCCTCCGGCAACATGGCCCCCCACGAGCTGGAAGGCCTGTTCGACATGGAGCTGCTGAGCATGAAGGAAGAGCTGGAGCACCCTTCCCACGCCGTGACGGGTATCGCCGACGGCATGCCCGGTTTCGGTATCGTTGCGGCCGTACTGGGTATCGTTGTGACCATGGCGTCGCTGGGCTCTGGAGACAAGGCCGCGATCGGCATGCACGTAGGCGCCGCACTGGTCGGTACCTTCTTCGGTATTCTTGCGGCTTACGGCTTCTTCGGTCCGTTGTCGCAGTGTCTCGCCCACGACGCGAAAGAAGAGATGAACGTCTTCGAATCGATCAAGGCTTCGTTAGTCGCCTCTGCGTCGGGCGTGCCACCCTCGCTGGCTGTCGAGTTCGGCCGCAAGGTGCTGTACCCGGCCCATCGCCCCAGCTTCAGCGAGCTGGAACAAGCTGTTCGCGGTCGCTGATCCATGGAAAACAATCAACCCATTATCGTCAAGCGCGTAAAGCGCTTCGGCGGCGGTCATCACGGTGGCGCCTGGAAAATCGCCTTCGCCGACTTCGCGACGGCAATGATGGCGTTTTTCCTCGTGCTGTGGCTGATGTCTTCGGCCACGCCCGAGCAGTTGATCGCCATTGCGGGTTACTTCAAGGACCCTGTGGGGTTCTCGGACAGCGGATCCCCGTATGTCATTGATCTGGGTGGTTCACCGGAGATGTCGCCGGACCAGACCCTCAACCCTGAAGTCAAATCCACCCCAGCGCCCGACAAGGTCCCGGTGGATGCGGATCAACAGGACTCCGCGGCCGAGCAGGTCGAGCAGGAGCGTCTTGAGATGCTGCTGCAGGAACTGCAGACCAAGGTCAACGAAAATCCGCAACTGGCCAAATTCAAAGACCAGATCCTGTTCGAAATTACCCAGGATGGCTTGCGTATCCAGATCATGGACGCAGAAAACCGGCCCATGTTCGACATCGGCAGCGCACGCCTCAAGCCGTATTTCGAGGACATTCTGCTGGCCATGGCCGATACCATCAAAGCGGTGCCAAACAAGGTCAGTATCAGTGGGCACACCGATGCGACGCCTTATGTGGGTAACAACGGTTTCGGTAACTGGGAGCTTTCAGCCAACCGTGCCAACGCGGCCCGGCGTGCGCTGACCGCAGGAGGCTATCCGGACCCGCAAGTCGCTCGTGTGGTGGGTTACGCCTCGTCCGCGCTGTACGACAAGGAACACCCCACCAACCCGATCAACCGCCGGATCGACATTGTGGTGCTGACCAAGAAGGCCCAGGAGCGCATCGAGGGCGCACAAGGCACGGGGGATGCGCCAAAAACGGACGTGCCACCTGCCCCTGCCGCGCCTGCTGCGCCAACGGCACCCGGCGCTCGGCCGGAGGCATCGACGGCAGCGCCCCCGGTAGACCCCCAGGCCTACGCTCAGCCTCACGAAATCCGGCAAAAGCTGAACATCTTCGACCAAGGGCAATTGAAGATCGACGAGACCAAGAACTGAACTATGGTCTGACGAAAACGCCGCGATCATCGCGGCGTTTTTGTTTTTCGAGGCATTACAGGTGAGTTATAGCCGCTTGGCTTGCTGGCGGGAGCAATCTTGCAGACGTCCCCTGATACAGCGGGGTGCACTCGATCAGTAACTGTCTTCAGGCAAGCTCGCGATGATCGAGCGATAGCTGTTCATCCGCTGTTGCTGCACGCGGCCGTCTTCCAGGGCTTTGAGCAGGGCGCAGCCGGGCTCTCGGTCATGTTTGCAGTCGCGGAAACGGCAGCGGCCGAGCAGGTCGTTGAACTCGATGAAGCCGGCCTCAACGTCAGCGCGGCTGACGTGGCCCAGGCCGAATTCGCGAATGCCGGGGGAGTCGATCAGGTCGCCGCCGTGGGGGAAGTGGAACAGCCGGGCGGTGGTGGTGGTGTGTGTCCCCTGGCCTGAATATTCGGATAGCGGTCCGACTCGCGTGCCGACCTCCGGCAGCAGGCTGTTGACCAGCGATGACTTGCCGACGCCGGACTGGCCCACGAACACACTGGTGTTATGGTCCAACAGATCCTGCAGCTGCTGCATGCCGTTGCCGTGATGGGCGGACACTTCCAGCACCGGATACCCCAGCGTGCGATATACCGCGAGCAGCGCATCGAGCGCAGGGGCGTTCTGTTCGTTGATCAGGTCGTACTTGTTCAGCAGCAGCAGTGGACGAATCCCCGCATGCTCAGCCGCTACCAGATAGCGGTCAATGAGGTTGGCATGGGGTTCCGGTGCAGGCGCGAAGACGATGACGATCAAATCGACGTTGGCAGCCACCGGTTTGAGCTGGCCACGAGAGTCGGGTCGGCACAGTTCGGTGCTACGCGGCAGTTGCGCAACAATCACGCCGATACCCTGATTGCCCGGGCGCCAGACCACTTTATCGCCCGTCACCAACGCGGGCAGGTTAGCCCGCAAATGACAGCGGAATACCTGGCCGCTCAGCTCGCCTTCCTGCGCTTCGACTTCCACCTGAACGCCGAAGTGGGCGATCACCAAGCCCGTTTGCTCCGGCCCCAGATCACCGCCTTCGAGGGTTTCGAGGGCCAAGGACTCACGCTTGGCCGCTCGGGCGGCGCGCTCGCCCTGAATCTTTTCGATACGCCAGTTTTGGCGGCGGTTGAGTTGGCGTTTGGCCATGGGTGTTCAGTGATCCGTTTCGGGGTGTAAAGCAGAGGATTGAGTAAAACGCCGGGAGTCTAGCACGCTTGTCTGAGCTAAACTGCGCGCCTACGCTGAGGAGCCGACATATGCAGAACAAGCAGAACCTGATCTGGATCGACCTGGAGATGACCGGTCTGGACCCGGATAACGACGTCATCATCGAGATGGCCACCATCATTACCGACAGCGAATTGAACACGCTGGCCGAAGGCCCGGTCATCGCCATTCATCAAAGCGACGACATCCTCAACGGCATGGATGAGTGGAACACCCGCCAGCATGGTGGATCGGGGCTGACTCAGCGCGTGCGTGAGAGCACGATCACCACCGCACAAGCTGAAGCCATGACGCTGGAGTTCATCAAGCAATGGGTGCCTGAGCGCAGCTCGCCCATATGCGGCAACAGCATCTGCCAGGATCGCCGCTTCCTTTATAAGCGCATGCCCACGCTGGAAAACTATTTCCACTACCGGAACCTTGATGTCTCCACCCTCAAGGAGCTCGCGGCACGCTGGTCCCCCGAGCTGAAGTTCAAAAAGGGCAGCACGCATCTGGCACTGGACGATATCCGTGAATCCATCGCGGAGTTGCGTTTCTATCGCGAACACTTCATCAAGGTTTAACCCTTCAGTGTAGGAGCGCACGCTTGCCCGCGAATACGTTGTCGGCCTCGACATCGCGGGTAGCTGAAACGCCGCAATCGCGGCAAGCGCGCTCCTACGAAGAGGACTTCGTCCTGACTCGCACGGATCGCCGCCATGCTGTTGATGCTCTATCTGATCGCCATTACCGCGGAAGCCATGACGGGCGCGCTGTCTGCCGGGCGCCGCGGCATGGACTGGTTTGGGGTGGTGCTGATCGCCTGCATCACGGCGTTGGGCGGTGGTTCGGTGCGCGATGTGTTACTGGGGCATTACCCGCTGACGTGGGTCAAGCATCCTGAATACCTCATACTGACCAGCGTTGCAGCGTTGATCACCATCTGCATCGCGCCCCTCATGAGGCACCTGCGTTCGCTGTTTCTGGTGCTAGACGCCCTGGGGTTGGTGGCGTTCACCATCATCGGCTGCACGACGGCGGTGGACATGGGGTTGGGGATGATGGTCGCGGCTGTCAGTGGGGTGATCACGGGCACATTCGGCGGGATTCTGCGCGACATCTTCTGCAACGACATCCCCCTGATCTTTCGTCGCGAGCTGTACGCCAGCGTTTCCTTCGCGGCCGCGTGGTGCTTTCTTCTGTGTCAGTGGGCTGGCCTGCCCATCGAGCAAGGAACGCTGATCACGCTGTCAGGTGGGCTGTTGCTGCGGTTGTTGGCGATCCGATTTCGCTGGGAGATGCCCAAGTTCGTCTATAAGGACGGGCATTAAGCGCGTGGCGCGTGTCGCCGGTTGCGGCGGGTGATCGGTGGCCCGCATTCAGCAGCGATCCTTCGATCAGGCGTCATGCCGCCGCAGTGCCCATTCGACGTGCTCACGGACCATTTCCGAGGGATGATCTCGGCGCGCCTTCAATGCTTCAATCACTGGGATGGTGGACGGCGCATTGCCCAGCCCCACCGCCAGGTTGCGTAACCAGCGCTCATAGCCTGCCCGTCGCAGCGGTGAACCTTCGGTGTTGCTGAGGAAAGTGGGTTCGTCCCACAGGAACAGTGTGGCCAGCTCAGTGTTATCCAGCCCGTGGCGAGGCTTGAAGTCGTTCTGATCCGTTGGGCGGGCAAAGCGGTTCCAGGGGCAGACGATCTGGCAATCATCGCACCCGAACACACGGTTGCCGATCAGCGTACGCAGCGCTTCGGGGATCGACGTCTTGAGCTCGATGGTCAGGTAGGAAATGCAGCGCCGCGCATCAAGCACATAAGGGCCGACGAAGGCGTTGGTTGGGCAGATGTCCAGGCACGCGCTGCAACGACCGCAATGCTCCGTCGCGTGAGGCGGGTCGACGGGCAATGCGAGATCGACGAACAACTCGCTCAGGAAAAAGTAACTGCCCGCCTTGCGGTTGAGCACCAGCGTGTTCTTGCCGATCCAGCCCAGCCCGGCCTGTTCGGCAATGGCTTTTTCCAGCACCGGCGCGCTGTCGACGAAGGCTCTGAAACCAAACGGGCCGATGGCCTGTTGAATCCGTTCCGCCAGTTGTTGCACGCGTTTGCGGATCAGTTTGTGGTAGTCACGTCCCAGCGCGTACCGGGAAACGTAGGCTTTTTCCGGCTCGGCCAGCCGTTTCGCCATCGAAGTGTCGCCAGGCAGGTAGTCCATCCGCAGCGACACCACTCGCAGCGTGCCCGGCACCAATTCGTCAGGGTGCGAACGTTTGCTGCCATGCGCTGCCATATAGTCCATCTCACCGTGGTACCCGGCTTCGAGCCAGCGTTGCAGATGCTGCTCATGCTCCGCCAGATCCAGCCCCGAGATGCCGACCTGCTGAAAGCCGAGTTCGCGCCCCCAGTCCTTGATCGATTGGGCAAGCTCAGCCAACCCGGCAGCCGACAGCAATGCGGGGTTTGTGGAGGGATCGACAGTAATTGCGGACATGCTGAAGAGGACACCGGGGTACAGGTGCGTATAATTCTGCCAGACATCGGAGCCCAAAGACGCATGTTGCACAGCAAACCCACATTTCCCGACGCACTGTACAGCGCCGCGCAGGTCCGCGACCTCGACGCACGGCTGATTGCAGCGGGCACGCCGGGCTTCGAATTGATGCAGCGAGCGGCGCATGCCGCCTGGCGTGCGATCCGGCGTCGCTGGCCGGAAGGCCGCGAACTTACAGTATTAGCCGGTCACGGCAACAACGCGGGCGATGGTTACCTCATTGCCATGCTGGCCCGACGCGCGGGATGGCGAGTGACCGTCCTCGCGGTCGGCGGCACGGCTGTTATGACCGGTGATGCCGAGGCCGCTTATAAAGATGCACTGGATGAGCAGGTCGAGGTATTGCCCTGGCATCAACAGCGGCTGGCCGGCATTGTGGTCGATGCGCTGCTGGGCACGGGTATCAAGGGAGATGTCCGTGCGCCCTATGCCTCGGCCATCGAGTGCATCAATGACAGTGGCTTGCCGGTCATGTCGGTGGACATACCCTCGGGGCTGTGTGCAGACACTGGCAGGACGCTGGGGGTCGCCGTTCGTGCTGACCTGACGGTCACCTTCATCGGGCTGAAGGTCGGGCTGTTCACCGCCGATGGGCCTGACCGGGTCGGCGAGCTGGTGTTCGACGACTTGCAGGCCGACTCCGTCATCGTCGCCCAAACCTCCGCCAGCGTTAAGCGGCTCGATACCTTTAACCTGCCGACACTCAACCCGCGTTCGCCGACCGCTCACAAGGGCATGTTTGGCCGGGTGCTGGTGATCGGGGGGGATCTCGGCTTCGGCGGCGCTGCGCTGTTGGCCACCGAAAGCACCTTGCGTTGCGGCGCTGGGATGGTCACGCTGGCGACCCGCCCCGAACATGTGACCGCGGCGCTGACGCGCTTTCCCGAAGTGATGGCCGCCGGGATTCAGTCGGCCAATCAATTGATGGAGCTGATCGGGCCGGCCACGGTGCTGGTCGTCGGCCCTGGCATGGGCCAACACCCATGGGGGCGCAGCCTGTTATCGGCGGCTGCCAATGCAAGGCGGCCGCAGGTCTGGGACGCTGACGCACTCAATCAATTGGCTGCAGGCAACGTGCAGTTGCCCGAAGGATGCGTCATCACGCCGCATCCCGGTGAAGCGGCCCGGCTGCTGGGAATGGACACTGCACAGGTACAGGCCGATCGTCCTGCTGCCGCGCGTGCGTTGGCGAAGCGGTTCAATGCTGTCTGCGTGCTCAAGGGCAGTGGCAGCCTGATCGCCAACCCTGCAGGCGACCTGGCGCTGGCTGATCACGGTCATCCGGCAATGGCGACGGGCGGGCTGGGCGACGTGCTTTCTGGCGTGATCGGCGCGCTGATGGCGCAGAAGATGCCCCCATTCGAGGCGGCGTGTCTGGGCGTATGGTTGCATGCGTACGCGGGGGAAAAATGTGGGGCAAACGGGCGCGGCATGGCTGCCGCTGATCTGATTCCCGAAATTCGCAAGCTGCTGGAGGAGCAACAACCGTGTCTGAGGTAACCCTGCACCTGGTAGGTGAAGAGGCAATGACGGACTTTGGCGCACGGATTGCCCAAGTGACTGAAGGCAATGGGATTATTTTTCTGGTGGGCGATCTCGGCGCGGGCAAGACCACGCTGTCGCGAGGCATCATCCGGGGGCTGGGCCATACCGGTGCGGTAAAAAGCCCGACGTTCACCTTGGTGGAACCTTACGAAATTGGGAGAAATCGCGCGTATCACTTTGATCTCTACCGACTTGTTGATCCAGAAGAGCTAGAATTCCTCGGCATACGCGACTACTTCGAAGGGCAAGCGCTTTGCCTGATCGAGTGGCCTGATCTGGGGGCGGGCTTTTTGCCAAAGCCTGACCTGATCATTACCATTAGGCCGCACGCGGATGGTCGAGCCCTGACGCTGAGCCCAGAGAGCTCGCGAGGCGAGACGTGGTGTGCCGCTTTGGCTTTGGAATTCAAATAGATATGGGGTTTGGTATGCGCATGCGCGCGCTGGTGACTGTGACTGGATTGCTGCTGATGGCCTTGGCTGTCGACGCGTTTGCCGCCTCACAGGTACGAAGTGTCCGCTTATGGCGTGCACCGGATAACACCCGGCTGGTCTTTGACCTCTCGGGCCCGGTTCAGCACAGCGTTTTCACTCTGCAATCCCCGGACCGCCTGGTTATCGACATCAATGGTGCGACGTTAGGCGGCTCGCTCAATATCGCCACCGCCAACACCCCCATTACCTCCATCCGGTCGGCTCAGCGTACGCCCGACGATCTGCGCGTGGTCGTCGACTTGAAAAAGACCGTGACGCCGAAAAGCTTCACCTTGGCCCCTAACCAGCAATACGGCAATCGCCTGGTCGTGGATCTGTACGACAACCCCGCCGATGCCAACCCGGCACCGACCGTTGCCGACACGCCTGCCACCGTTGCTCCAGCCACGCCTGCCGTGCCGGTCAGCCCATCCAAGCCGGAAATCAAACTGCCGCCTGTGCCCAATGGCAAGCGCGACATTGTGGTCGTCGTCGATGCGGGACATGGCGGTGAGGACCCTGGCGCGTCGGGAGGGCGAGGGCAGAAGGAAAAGAACGTGGTGCTGTCGATCGCCAAGGAGTTGCAGCGTCAGATCAACGCCGAAAAGGGCTACCGTGCCGAGTTGACCCGTACCGGCGACTACTTCATCCCGCTGCGTAAGCGGACCGAAATTGCCAGGGCCAAGGGTGCGGACCTGTTCGTCTCCATTCACGCCGACGCCGCACCCTCATCGGCGGCCTTCGGCGCCTCGGTGTTCGCCCTGTCCGACCGTGGCGCTACGTCTGAAACGGCGCGCTGGCTGGCGGACAGCGAAAACCGCTCGGACCTGATCGGCGGTGCCGGCGCGGTGAGTCTGGATGACAAGGACCGGATGCTGGCCGGTGTCCTGCTGGACCTGTCGATGACCGCCTCGCTGACGTCGAGTCTGAACGTCGGGCAGAAGGTCCTGACTAACATCGGTCGAGTGACGCCGCTGCATAAATCCCGCGTGGAACAGGCGGGTTTCATGGTGCTCAAGTCCCCGGACATTCCATCGATCCTGGTCGAAACAGGCTTTATCTCCAACGCCGCCGAAGCCAACAAGCTTGAAGGCGCCAGCCATCAGCAGGCCTTGGCTCGCTCGATCACGGCAGGCGTGAAGCAGTTCTTCCAGCAGAATCCGCCACAAGGCACCTACATCGCGTGGCTGCGTGACAACGGCAAGCTGGCCATGGGCCCCCGTGAACACACCGTGCGAGCGGGAGAGTCCCTGAGCATGATCGCCATTCGCTACGACATGAGCATGGAAGCACTGCGCAACGCCAACAAACTCAGCTCCAATGAGCTGAAGGTGGGTCAGCAACTGAAAATTCCAAGCGCGGAACTGGCGGGTGAGCCGTGAGCGACTTGTTAGTGGACGGAGAGGGCCTGGACCTTGCCGTGAGTGACCACAGCCCGGCTGTGGATGCCGCACGCATCGAATTGCTCAGCCCCCGGCTGGCGAACCAGATCGCTGCCGGTGAGGTGGTCGAGCGACCCGCTTCGGTCATCAAGGAGTTGCTGGAGAACAGCCTCGATTCCGGTGCTCGTCGCATCGATGTCGAAGTCGAGCAGGCCGGTGTAAAACTGCTGCGTGTGCGCGACGACGGCGGCGGTATCTCGCCCGACGACCTTCCCCTGGCCCTGGCACGCCATGCCACCAGCAAGATTCGTGAGTTGGAAGACCTTGAACGGGTCATGAGTCTCGGTTTCAGGGGGGAGGCCCTGGCATCGATCAGTTCCGTTTCGAGATTGACGCTGACTTCCCGAACGCGCGGTGCCGATCAGGCCTGGCAAGTCGAAACCGAGGGGCGCGACATGGCCTCCCGGGTTCAGCCCGCCGCCCACCCGGTGGGCACGTCGGTGGAAGTGCGCGATCTGTTCTTCAATACGCCGGCGCGGCGCAAATTCCTGAAGGCGGAGAAAACCGAATTCGACCACCTTCAGGAAGTGATCAAGCGCATGGCGCTCGCGCGTTTCGATGTGGCCTTCCACCTGCGTCACAACGGCAAGACGATTCTGAGCCTGCACGAAGCCCGCGATGACGTTTCCCGCGCGCGACGGGTTTCCGCAGTCTGCGGCCCGGGCTTTCTGGAGCAGGCGCTGCCGATCGAGGTCGAGCGCAATGGCCTGAAATTGTGGGGGTGGGTCGGGTTGCCGACCTTCTCGCGCAGTCAGGCAGACCTGCAGTATTTCTTCGTCAACGGCCGTGCAGTGCGCGACAAGCTGGTCGCCCATGCCGTGCGTCAGGCGTACCGTGACGTGTTGTTCAACGGGCGTCACCCGACCTTCGTGTTGTTCTTCGAAGTCGATCCGGCCGTTGTCGACGTCAACGTGCACCCGACCAAGCATGAAGTGCGCTTCCGCGACGGCCGCATGGTTCATGACTTCTTGTATGGCACTTTGCACCGGGCGCTGGGTGACGTGCGTCCCGACGATCAACTCGCGGGTACCACGTCCGTGGCTGCATTGGTACGTCCTACGGGACCCGAAGCGGGAGAGTTTGGCCCGCAGGGTGAAATGCGCCTGGCCAACAACCTGCTGGAAACGCCTCAAGGCTCTGCCTGGAACACCTCGGCAGGGTCTGCTGCATCGCCCTCCGCGGGTTCCGGCGGTGCAGGTTATGGGTATCAGTACACACCGCGACCATCCTCTGTGTTGCCTGCCGAAGAGGCGCGGGCCGCCTACAGCGCATTCTTCGCCCCATTGCCCGCAGCCCAGCCCGGCGCGAGTGCGCCTGCCAGCGTCGCGTTGCCCGAATCCCACGGCGACATTCCGCCGTTGGGCTATGCGCTGGCGCAACTCAAAGGCATCTACATCCTGGCCGAAAATGCTCATGGCATGGTGTTGGTGGACATGCATGCCGCGCACGAGCGGATCATGTACGAGCGCCTCAAGATCGCCATGGCCAGCGAAGGCTTGAGCGGTCAGCCGCTGTTGGTGCCCGAGTCGATCGCCGTCAGTCAGCGCGAAGCCGATTGTGCCGAAGAGCACATGGGGACCTTTCAGCAGTTGGGCTTTGAGCTGCAACGCCTGGGGCCTGAAAGCCTGGCTATCCGGCAGATCCCGGCGTTGCTCAAACAAGCGGAGGCCAACCGGCTGGTGCACGATGTCCTGGCGGATCTGATGGAGTACGGCACCAGTGACCGCGTTCAGGCACACATGAATGAATTGCTCGGGACCATGGCCTGTCATGGCGCGGTGCGCGCCAACCGGCGGCTGGCGATTCCGGAGATGAACGCCTTGCTGCGAGACATGGAAAACACCGAACGCAGCGGCCAGTGCAACCACGGGCGGCCGACCTGGACTCAACTGGGTATGGATGATCTCGACAAACTGTTTCTGCGCGGCCGCTGATGAGTGCCCTCCCTCCGGCCATCTTCCTGATGGGCCCCACTGCCGCTGGCAAAACCGATCTGGCCATCGAACTGACCAAGGTGCTGCCCTGTGAGTTGATCAGCGTCGATTCGGCTCTGGTCTATCGCGGCATGGACATCGGCACCGCCAAGCCTGCAAAAGCGCTCCTGGAGAAGTATCCCCACCGCTTGATCGATATCCTCGATCCGGCGCAGAGCTATTCGGCAGCGGATTTTCGTTCCGATGCGCTCCAGGCCATGGCCGAAATAACCGCCCGGGGAAAAATTCCTTTGTTGGTGGGCGGCACCATGTTGTATTTCAAAGCTCTATTGGAAGGCCTGGCGGACATGCCTGCGGCGGATGCGCAGGTGCGTGCCCAATTGGAAGACGAGGCCGCCAGCCGCGGCTGGCAGGCGTTGCATGATGAATTGGCGGCCATTGACCCGGTATCGGCGGCCCGTATTCATCCCAATGATCCGCAGCGGCTGGTCCGCGCGCTGGAAGTGTACCGGGTGAGCGGGATCAGCATGACCGAACACAGAGCGCAACAAAGTGCGCAAAGTGCTCAAGCTGGCGCTTCGGGGCAACATCAATTGCCCTATACTGTCGCCAATCTTGCGATCGCGCCTCAGGATCGAAAGGTATTGCACGACCGAATCGCGCTACGTTTCAGGCAAATGCTTGATGAGGGGTTCGTTGAGGAAGTGATGGCGTTACGTTCGAGGGGTGACCTGCACTCGAATTTGCCGTCTATAAGAGCTGTAGGGTATCGCCAGGTCTGGGACTATCTGGATGGCAGCCTGACCCGGGACGAGATGCAGGAACGCGGCATCATCGCCACGCGGCAGTTGGCCAAGAGACAGTTCACCTGGCTGCGAAGCTGGGAAAATTTACACTGGTTGGACAGCCTGGCTTGCGACAATCTGCCACGCACCTTGAAATACCTGGGATCGGTCTCCATATTGGGCTGAGTCCTTGCAATTGCCGTCTATCCTTGGGGGGTAACGGCCTGAGCCAATGTTTTCGAATTTATTCTATTGATCCTTAAAGGAGTGCGGCACATGTCAAAAGGGCATTCGCTACAAGACCCTTACCTGAACACTTTGCGTAAAGAGAAGGTTGGGGTTTCGATCTATCTGGTAAACGGCATCAAGCTGCAAGGCACGATCGAGTCCTTCGACCAGTTTGTTATTCTGCTGAAAAACACTGTCAGCCAAATGGTTTACAAGCACGCAATCTCGACCGTTGTTCCGGTCCGTCCAATTCGTCTGCCTAGCGCTTCCGAATCCGACCAGAGTGACGCTGAGCCAGGTAACGCCTGATAGGAGTCTGCCTTGTTCTTTGAGCGCCACGGCGGTGGTGAGCGGGCGATCCTCGTTCATTTGGATGGTCAGGACCCTGAGGCGCGCGAAGATCCGCAGGAGTTCAGGGAGCTGGCTCTTTCGGCAGGTGCCGACATCGTTGCGTTCGTCAACGTGCCCCGGCATCGGCCAACCGCCAAGTTTCTGGTCGGCAGCGGCAAGGTCGATGAATTGCGCGACCTGGTCCACGCCGAACAAACCGATCTGGTTATTTTCAACCACGTCCTAACGCCCAGTCAGGAGCGCAACCTCGAGCGTGTGTTCGAGTGTCGCGTGCTCGATCGCACGGGTCTGATTCTCGACATCTTCGCCCAGCGTGCACGCACCCACGAGGGCAAGCTGCAAGTCGAACTCGCTCAGCTTGAGCACATGAGTACCCGATTGGTCAGAGGGTGGACTCACCTTGAACGACAGGGTGGGGGTATCGGCCTGCGTGGGCCGGGCGAAACCCAGCTTGAAACGGACCGCCGTTTGCTGCGGGTTCGCCTGCGTCAGATCAAAAGCCGTCTGGAGAAGGTTCGTAGCCAGCGCGACCAGGCCCGTCGCGGGCGTTCTCGGGCGGATATTCCTACGGTTTCCATCGTGGGTTACACCAACGCCGGGAAATCCACGCTTTTCAATGCAGTGACCGATTCGCAGGTCTACGCTGCTGATCAGTTGTTCGCAACGCTGGACCCGACGCTGCGCCGCCTTGAGCTGAACGACCTGGGGCCGATCGTGCTCGCAGACACCGTAGGTTTCATTCGTCACTTGCCGCACAAGCTGGTCGAGGCGTTCAGGGCTACGCTCGAAGAGTCGAGCAATTCGAACCTGTTGCTGCACGTGATCGATGCCCACGAGCCTGACCGGATGGAGCAGATCGAACAGGTATTGGAGGTGCTGCGCGAGATTGGTGCGCAGGACTTGCCGATGCTGGAGGTCTATAACAAACTCGATCTGCTCGAGGGGGTCGAGCCTCAGATTCAGCGCGATGCCAATGGCAAACCGCAAAGGGTCTGGGTGTCTGCGCGTGATGGTCGAGGGCTGGACTTGCTCAAGCAAGCCATTGCCGAGCTGTTGGGGGACGACCTGTTCGTTGGCACCTTGCGTTTGTCGCAGCGTTTCGCGCGGTTGCGCGCTCAGTTTTTCCAACTGGGTGCCGTGCAGAGCGAGGCGCACGATGACGAGGGTAGCAGCCTGTTGGCAGTTCGTTTGCCCCGTGTTGAATTCAATCGCCTGGTGAGTCGCGAAGGACTGCAGCCGCTGGAATTCATCGAGCAACACACTTTGCAATAAAAAGCCCTTCGCGGCGGTTGTCCTGCCGCGACGGGCATTCTGTAGCATTGGTCGGCGCGCCGCGGGCGCGTCTTTGCTTTATCAGATGGAGAGCGCTATGGCTTGGAATGAGCCGGGTGGCAACTCGAATAATCAGGATCCCTGGGGTGGCAAGCGCAAAGGCGGCGACCGCAAGGGGCCCCCGGATCTCGACGAGGCCTTCCGAAAGCTGCAGGAAAGCCTGAATGGGTTGTTCGGTAGTGGAAAAAAACGCAACAGTGACGGTGGCGGCAGCGGCAGTTCGGGCAAGGGCGGCGGCTTCGGTCTGCTCGGTATTGGCCTGGTCGTGTTGCTTGCCATCTGGCTGTACAACGCCATCTACGTGGTGGACGAGCAGGAGCAGGCCGTGGTCCTGCGGTTCGGCAAATACTACGAAACCGTCGGTCCGGGCCTGAACATCTACTTCCCGCCGTTCGATCGCAAGTACCTCGAAAACGTCACGCGTGAGCGTGCGTACAGCAAGCAGGGCCAGATGCTCACCGAAGACGAGAACATCGTCGAAGTGCCGCTGACCGTGCAGTACAAGATCACCAATCTGCAGGACTTCGTGCTGAACGTCGATCAGCCTGAAGTCAGTCTGCAGCACGCCACTGAAAGTGCCTTGCGTCACGTTGTCGGGTCGACCGCGATGGATCAGGTGCTGACCGAGGGGCGTGAGCTGATGGCCAGCGAAATCAAGGAGCGGCTACAGCGTTTCCTCGATACCTATCGCACCGGTATTACGGTCACTCAGGTGAACGTGCAAAGTGCCGCAGCCCCGCGCGAAGTGCAGGAAGCCTTCGATGACGTGATCCGTGCCCGTGAAGACGAGCAACGTTCGCGCAACCAGGCGGAAACCTATGCCAATGGCGTGATCCCAGAAGCCCGGGGTCAGGCACAGCGCATCGTTGAAGACGCCAATGGTTACCGTGATGAAGTGATCTCCAGGGCGAAGGGTGAGGCGGATCGCTTCACCAAGCTGGTAGCCGAATATCGCAAGGCCCCCGAGGTCACTCGCGAGCGCCTGTATCTGGAAACCATGCAGGAAGTCTTCAGCAACACCAGCAAGGTGTTGGTGACTGGCGACAAAGGCCAGAACAACCTGCTTTATCTGCCATTGGACAAAATGATCGACAGCAGCCGTAGCGGTTCAGGGGCTTCCACGAGCGGCGCCTCGACGACTGCCACCGATCCGGGCGTACGCGCATCGGACATGCAAACGCCACGTGACACGCGCACTAGGGAGAGTCGTTGATGAGCAATAAATCTCTGGTCGCCTTGATTGTATGTGTCGTGCTGGCCGTGGTTGCATGGAACAGCTTCTATATCGTCGCTCAGACCGAGCGCGCGGTGATGCTGCGGTTCGGTCGTGTCGTCGAATCGGACGTACCGCCCGGCTTGCACGTCAAGGTTCCTTACGTGAACCAGGTGCGCAAGTTCGACGGGCGTTTGCTGACGCTGGATGCGCCCACACAACGGTTTCTGACGCTGGAAAAGAAAGCCGTCATGGTGGATGCCTATGCCAAATGGCGCGTGAAGGACGCCGAGCGTTTCTATACCGCGACGTCGGGCCTGAAGCAGAATGCCGATGAGCGCCTTTCCCGTCGCCTGGAGTCGGGCCTGCGTGATCAGTTCGGTAAGCGCACCCTGCACGAAGCAGTGTCGGGCGAGCGTGACGCGCTGATGGCTGACATCACGGCGTCCCTCAACAAGATGGCGGAAAAGGAGCTGGGCATTGAAATCATCGATGTTCGGGTCAAGGCCATCGACTTGCCGAAGGAAGTCAACCGCAGCGTGTTCGAGCGCATGAGCACCGAACGCGAGCGAGAAGCCCGCGAGCATCGCGCCAAGGGTAACGAGCTGGCGGAAGGTATCCGTGCCGATGCCGATCGCCAGCGCCGCGTGCTGTTGGCCGAAGCCTACCGTGAGTCCGAAGAAACCCGCGGTGACGGTGATGCGCAAGCCGCAGCGATTTACTCCAAGGCTTACGCTCAGGATCAGGAGTTCTACGCGTTCTACCGCAGTCTGCGCGCCTATCGCGAGAGCTTCGCAAACAAGAGCGACGTGATGGTGCTGGATCCGAACAGCGAGTTCTTCCGCTATATGGAAAAAGCCAAACCGTAGTTGCACGCGTGTCCGAGAGCTCCGCCGGGCGGCAAAACTGTCCGGCGGGGTGATCGAAAGGCAAAACGTGTGTATTATGCGGCAGCCGGGAAATTCCCGGCTTTTTTGCGTCTACACGATTGATTGGCCGTGGCGTAACTCGTGCCCGGCAGTTTTTTCGAGGGCGGCGTTCGCAACGCGCAGGGCGGTTTTGTCTGGGCATCATCGACCCGGCGCGGCCGTCCTGTTGAACGCTGTCTGCTTCACTCAAGGCTCGCCCAAGGGGTTGGCCGCCCGGATCATAGGGGAAAGGCGTAATGGCAACGGTTGACCGCTGGCTGCTGCCGGATGGCATCGAAGAAGTACTGCCGCCGGAAGCGGCGCGCATTGAAGTGGCGCGTCGTCAGGTGCTGGATCTGTTTCAAAGCTGGGGTTACGAGTTCGTCGTGACCCCGCACATCGAATACCTCGAATCTCTGCTCACAGGCGCGGGTCAGGATCTGGATCTGCGCACCTTCAAAGTGGTCGATCCGCAATCAGGTCGCCAGATGGGATTTCGTGCAGACATCACGCCACAGGTGGCGCGGATCGATGCCCACACATTGCGCCGCGAGGGTCCGAGCCGTCTTTGCTACGCTGGTAGTGTCCTGCACGCTCAGCCTCGAGCGTTGTCGTCCTCGCGTAGCCCGATTCAACTCGGTGCTGAGTTGTACGGCGACGCCAGTCCGAGCAGTGACGTCGAAGTCATCAGCCTGATGCTGGCCATGCTGCAACTGGCGCAGGTGCCCGATGTTCACATGGACTTGGGACATGTTGGCATCTACCGTGGCCTGGCCCGTGCGGCAGGGTTATCCGGCGAAGTCGAGCAACAGTTGTTCGATGCGCTGCAGCGCAAAGCCATCGACGAGGTCGTCGCCCTGACTGAAGGGTTGTCAGCCGACCTGGCCGCCATGCTGCGCGCGTTGGTCGATCTGTGCGGCGGTCGCGAAGTGTTGGACGCTGCACGTGAGCGGCTGGCCAAGGCGCCTGGGCCAGTGATCGATGCACTGGATGATCTGACGGAGATCGCCGAGCGCTTGTCGGCGCGTTTCCCGGATCTACCGCTGTATTTCGACCTCGGCGAGCTGCGTGGGTACCACTACCACACCGGCGTGGTATTTGCGGTGTTCGTGCCTGGCGTGGGGCAGTCCATCGCACAAGGCGGTCGTTACGATGACATCGGCGCTGACTTTGGCCGCGCACGTCCGGCAACGGGCTTTTCTACCGATTTGAAAACCCTGGTCACGTTGGGTCGCGCGCAGATCGAATTGCCGTCTGGCGGCATTTGGATGCCGGACAGTACGGATGCGGCCCTTTGGCAGGCAGTCTGCCAACTGCGCAGTGAGGGGCAGCGCGTGGTTCAAGCGTTGCCTGGCCAGCCGGTCTCGGCAGCGAAAGAAGCCGATTGCGATCGGCAATTGGTTCAGCATGGCGAGCGCTGGCAGGTAATGCCGCTGGCCGTTTGAGTTATTCCAGTCGGCTGCAGGCCGGCACCCAGTTTGCGTGAATGAGGACAAGTGTTATGGGTAAGAATGTCGTAGTCCTGGGCACCCAGTGGGGTGATGAGGGCAAAGGCAAGATCGTTGATCTGCTGACCGAACATGCTACCGCGGTAGTTCGCTATCAAGGCGGCCACAACGCCGGTCACACCCTGGTGATCGATGGCGAGAAAACCGTTCTGCACCTGATTCCGTCCGGTGTACTGCGCGAAGGCGTGCAGTGCCTGATCGGCAACGGTGTGGTCGTAGCGCCTGATGCGCTCATGCGTGAAATTACCAAGCTGGAAGAGAAAGGCATTCCGGTGCGCGAGCGTCTGCGCATCAGCCCGTCCTGCCCGCTGATCCTGTCGTACCACGTTGCGCTCGATCAGGCCCGTGAAAAGGCTCGTGGCGAGCATAAGATCGGTACCACCGGTCGCGGCATCGGCCCTGCCTATGAAGACAAGGTTGCACGTCGTGGCCTGCGCATCGGTGACCTGTTCCACCGCGAGCGTTTCGCCGCCAAGCTGGGCGAGCTGCTGGACTACCACAACTTCGTGCTGGTCAATTACTACAAAGAGCCTGCGATCGACTTCCAGAAAACACTCGACGAGTGCATGGAATACGCCGAACTGCTCAAGCCGATGATGCTGGACGTCACTGCTGCGCTGCACGAGATGCGTCGCGCTGGCAAAGACATCATGTTTGAAGGCGCTCAAGGTTCGCTGCTGGACATCGACCACGGCACCTACCCGTACGTCACCAGCTCCAACACCACTGCTGGTGGTATCGCCACTGGTTCCGGTGTGGGCCCGATGTTCATCGACTACATCCTGGGCATCACCAAGGCGTACACCACTCGCGTCGGTTCCGGTCCGTTCCCGACCGAACTGTTCGACGACGTGGGTGCGTTCCTGGCCAAGCGTGGCCACGAGTTCGGTGCTACCACCGGCCGTGCCCGTCGTTGCGGCTGGTTCGACGCCGTCATCCTGCGTCGCGCCATCGACGTCAACAGCATCTCGGGCATCTGCCTGACCAAGCTGGACGTGCTGGACGGTCTTGAGACCATCAACATCTGTGTGGGTTACAAGAACGAAAACGGCGCAGTGATCGACGCGCCGACCGACGCCGACAGCTACATTGGCCTGGAGCCGGTGTACGAGCAGATGCCAGGCTGGACCGAATCGACCCTGGGCGCCAAGACCCTGGAAGAGCTGCCAGCCAACGCTCGCGCTTACATCAAGCGTCTGGAAGAGCTGGTCGGCGCACCCATCGACATTATTTCGACGGGCCCTGACCGCAACGAGACCATCATCCTGCGTCACCCGTTTGGCTGATAAGTCGTTGAAACGCAAAGAAGGGTCGCAACTGCGACCCTTTTTTTATGTGTTTATGATCCTGTTCATCAGAACGGCACGCCCCTTGCTGTAGATAACGTCAAACAAGATGCCACCATTTTAATGGCGTTCGTTGTCGGGGGAGTCTCCAGTGTCAGCCGTCCTATCGCTTCTGCGCAGTCGTTTGCTGCGTCCCGTTTTCATCGCTCTTGGCATTGCCCTTTTGGTGCAAGTGCTGGTGGCTGTCGCCCTTACCCGGAGCACCGTCACTGCGCTCGAAGCTGATCTGGCAGCGCGCCTGGGTGTAGATTCGCAACACTTGTCGGGCGAACTTGAGCAAGCGAGCCGCGACGTTACCGCGAGCCTCGACAGCCTCTCGCAGAATACCCGGCAGCGCCTGAGCGCAGGGCTTTCGACTCGTCTGAAGGATGAGCAGAAACAACTTCGAGCAACGCTGGAGAAAGCGCTGAAGGACTCCGCCACTGATATGGCCGAGCTTCTGGCGGCTGTAGCGCCGCGGGCCATGTGGGACAACGACACCCCAACACTTTCCGAATTCGCACGACGCGCACAGCGTAATCCCAACGTTCTGTTCGTGGTTTACGACGATGCTCAGGGTGAACACCTCACTCGTTACTTGAATCGCGATAACGAATCGATCAAGAACCTGCTCGCTAAAGGTGAAGGGGAGCGGGCGATGGATAAAGTGCTGAATGCGGCTCAAAAAGACCCTTCCGTGTATTACGTCGAAGCGTCGATCAGTCCGAACGGGGTTGAGATCGGCAAAGTCCGCATGGGCGTGTCGACTGCATCGGTCGAGGCCGACTTGGCTGCCCTGGACAAGCGATTCGCTGCGCTGATCGCCAATGGCGAGCAACTGGTGTCTGACAGCCTGGGCGGAGCGGCTGCCGAGAGTTCGTCGGCCCTGCGTGCACGGCTGCAAACTGCCCAGTCCTCCGCTGATGCGATGGCGACCAATACCAGCGCGGCCGTGCAGGATGCTGCGACGACCTTGCGTTGGAGGATCGGTGTCGGTCTGGCGTTGGTCGGCTTGGGTGTTCTTCTTGCCTTGGCGGTAGTCCTGGGGCGTCGTGTCGTGTTGCGCCTGCAACTGCTCAACCGCGCGCTGGATGACTTGGCGGCCGGGGAGGGTGACCTGACCAAGCGCGTCAAACTCAACAGCAATGATGAGATCGGTGATATGGCTTCCGCCGTCAACCGCTTCGTTGACAAGTTGCAGCCCATCGTCCGTGAGGCAGGGGATGTTGCCCAGCAGACGGGTGTCGAGATCGGTGCGATGAGCAAACGCAACGCAGGCGCCGATGCAGCGGCTGAATTGCAGCGTGACGAGGTCGCGGCCAGTCTTCAGGCGTTGTCCCAGATGGCCGATGAGGCGCAGGCCGAGAGCCAGGCGATGCAGGCGGCTTTGCAGCAGGTTGTGGATATTCGACAGGCCACCGATGAAAACACGCGAACCTCGAATCAGGTGGGCAACCTCATCGAGGCCTTGGCCGGGCAGGTCGATGCCGGGGCTCAGGTGATCGAGCGTCTTGCCAAGCAGAGCGAACAGATTGAGGTGGTGCTGGAGGTCATTCATGGCATCGCTGAGCAGACCAACTTGCTGGCGCTCAACGCAGCGATCGAAGCAGCCCGTGCGGGTGAAACCGGTCGCGGGTTTGCGGTGGTTGCCGATGAAGTACGCGCCTTGGCCAGTAAGACACAGAGTTCGACGGGAGACATCCAGGAGCACATCACCAAACTGCAATCGGGTGCGAAAGAGGCGGTCGCCACCATCGGTCTGGCGGGAAGGCAAGCCAAGGAAGGGCTTGAAGTGCTTCGAGACAGTGCGCGTCTGCAGCAAAGTGTCCAGGCTTCTGTCGAGCAGGTTCATGCCGCAATCGGGCTGGCGACACGGGCCGCCGAGCATCAGGCCAAAGGCGCTCAAGCGGTCAGGGGACGCGTCGAAGTGATCCATGCTCAGGCGGAGAAAGCCGCGCAGGCCGTCGTCGAAACCACCGCCAGTGGCAAGACGTTGGACAAACTGGCAGCGCAGCTCAAGGCCAGTCTCGGCCAGTTTCGCGCTTGAGGGGTGAGTGATCGTGGGGAAGGGCGCCTGCAGCATCTTGGTGATCGCTGCAGGTGATCGAGGCGATTTTACATACCCCATAAAGCACAAAACCGAGCGCTTGGCTCGGTTTCGTTTTGTATGGTGCCCAGGAGAAGACTCGAACTTCCACGACCGTAAGGTCACCAGCACCTGAAGCTGGCGTGTCTACCAATTTCACCACCTGGGCATGGCGCTGATTTAATTAGATATTTCGTCCAAGTGCAACATAAATTTGAGATTTTTTACCGCTGGGGCATTCAGGCCGTCGGCAGAGGCGCTTTTCTTTCGCGTTTTCTTGGAATGAGCACAACGTGGACCGCCATAGCCCCCAGTGGGTAGCGGCAATAAAAATGTTCTAGGCTGGAGGAGGTTTCGTGCGGAGAGGTTTTTCATATGCCGAAAAGCACAAAACCGAGCGCATGGCTCGGTTTCGTTGAATTGGTGCCCAGAAGAAGACTCGAACTTCCACGACCGTAAGGTCACCAGCACCTGAAGCTGGCGTGTCTACCAATTTCACCATCTGGGCAAATCGTTGATTTCAATCGAATATTTCGTCTGATTTCAACTACAACGTGGGCAGTGCCGTCGTTGTGGGGCGCATCTTACGGATGAGATTCGGGCCTGTAAAGACCCGCAGTGAAATTTTTTTTGAAAGCGCGCAATTGCCCTATTAACGCTGGCTTCGCGTTTCAATCGGGTATATGCCAAACTAATTGCATACAGATAAGGTGAATTCATTCTAATGGCCGATTGGCAGTCCCTCGATCCCGAGGCCGCTCGAGAAGCGGAAAAATACGAAAACCCCATCCCTAGCCGTGAGCTGATTTTGGCGCACCTCTCCGAGCGCGGTTCGCCCGCTGCCCGCGAAGAACTGGTTGCCGAGTTTGGCCTGACGACTGAAGACCAGATCGAGGCCCTGCGCCGACGTCTGCGCGCAATGGAGCGTGATGCTCAGCTGATTTATACCCGGCGCGGCACCTACGCACCCGTAGACAAGCTCGACCTCATCCTGGGTCGTATCAGCGGGCATCGCGACGGCTTCGGTTTCCTGGTGCCCGACGATGGATCCGACGATCTGTTCATGAGTCCAGCGCAGATGCGTCTGGTGTTCGATGGCGACCGCGCCCTGGCGCGTGTGTCGGGTCTGGATCGCCGCGGCCGCCGCGAAGGTGTGATCGTGGAAGTCGTCTCCCGCGCGCACGAAACCATCGTCGGTCGCTATTTCGAAGAGCAGGGCATCGGTTTCGTCGTTGCCGATAATCCCAAGATTCAGCAAGAAGTCCTGGTGACGCCAGGACGGAACGCCAACGCCAAGGTCGGTCAGTTCGTCGAGGTGAAAATCACCCATTGGCCGACCCCGCGCTTCCAGCCACAGGGCGATGTGATCGAAGTGGTCGGCAACTACATGGCGCCGGGCATGGAAATCGATGTGGCGTTGCGCACTTACGACATTCCCCATGTGTGGCCCGAGGGCGTGCTCAAGGAAGCCGGACGGCTCAAGCCCGAAGTGCTGGAGCGAGACAAGGAGCATCGTGTCGATCTGCGCCATCTTCCGTTTGTCACGATCGACGGCGAAGACGCGCGTGATTTCGACGACGCTGTTTATTGCGAAGCCAAACCCGGCAAGCTGCGGCTGTTCTCCGGGGGCTGGAAGCTGTATGTCGCGATCGCGGACGTTTCCAGCTACGTGAAGATCGGCTCCGCACTGGACGCCGAAGCGCAGGTGCGTGGCAACTCGGTGTATTTCCCCGAGCGCGTGGTGCCGATGTTGCCTGAGCAGCTCTCCAATGGGTTGTGCTCGCTGAACCCGTTGGTCGATCGCCTCGCGATGGTCTGCGAAATGACCATCTCCAAGACCGGCGAGATGACCGATTACGTGTTCTATGAGGCTGTTATTCACTCCCACGCGCGGCTGACCTACAACAAGGTCAGTACGTTGCTGGAGCACTCGAAAACGGCCGACGCGAAAAAGCTGCGGGGTGAATACGGTGAAGTCCTGCCACACCTCAAGCAGCTTTATGCGCTGTATAAAGTTCTGCTGGGCGCGCGTCATGCCCGGGGTGCGATCGATTTCGAAACCCAGGAAACGCGCATCATCTTCGGCTCGGAGCGCAAGATTGCGGAAATTCGGCCGACGCAGCGCAACGACGCTCACAAACTGATCGAGGAGTGCATGCTGGCCGCCAACGTGGCCACGGCGGAGTTCCTCAAGAAGCATGAAATCCCTGCGTTGTATCGGGTTCACGATGGTCCGCCGCCAGAGCGTCTGGAAAAGCTGCGCGCTTTCCTGGGTGAACTGGGACTGTCGCTACACAAAGGCAAGGACGGCCCGTCGCCCAAGGACTATCAGGCGCTGCTGGAGTCGATCAAGGATCGTCCGGACTATCACCTGATCCAGACCGTCATGCTGCGGTCGTTGAGCCAGGCGGTGTACACCTCCGACAACAACGGGCATTTCGGTCTCAATTACGAAGCATATACCCACTTCACGTCGCCTATCCGTCGTTACCCGGATCTGCTGACCCACCGCGCCATTCGCAGTGTCATTCGCTCCAAGCAGGATACGCCCCACGTGCGGCGCGCCGGGGCTCCCACCATTCCGAAGGCGCGGATCTATCCGTACGACGAAGCGGCGCTGGAGCAACTGGGCGAGCAGTGCTCGATGAGCGAACGCCGCGCTGACGAGGCTACCCGCGACGTTGTGAACTGGCTCAAGTGCGAATTCATGAAGGATCGCGTGGGCGAGTCGTTCCCCGGTGTGATCACCGCAGTCACCGGCTTTGGTCTGTTTGTCGAGCTGACCGACATCTACGTCGAGGGCTTGGTGCACGTCACCGCACTGCCAGGTGACTACTACCATTTCGACCCGGTTCATCACCGCCTGGCGGGCGAGCGCACAGGTCGAAGCTTCCGACTGGGGGATTCGGTCGAAGTGCGAGTCATGCGCGTCGATCTCGATGAGCGGAAAATCGACTTCGAAATGTCGGACAAGCCTGCCATGGCACCCACAGGTCGCAAGCGCAAGGCTGCCGAAGCGAAGCCTGCACCGGTGCAGAAAGCCGAGAAGGCAAAGGAAACGGTGACGCTCTCCAAGCCGAGTCGTCGTCCTGCCAAGGAGCCTGTCGAAGCCTACCGCGCCAGCGATGCTGCAGCCAAAAATGCTGAAGTCCGCAAGAGTCGCGAGATGAAAAAGGCCTTGCTGGCCGAAGCCAAGAGCGGCGGCAAGTCTGCCAAGGGTGACGACAGTGGTTCGGGCAAAAGCTCGAAGCCAACCAAGCATCGCAAGGGCGGATCGGGCTCGTCCACGGCTTCCAAAAGCGGTGGTGCACGTAAACCTAAGGCCAAGTCATGAGTCAGCTGGAAAAAATCTACGGTGTGCATGCCGTGGAGGCATTGCTTCGTCATCACCCCAAGCGAGTCAAGCAAATCTGGCTGGCCGAGGGGCGTAGCGATCCGCGCGTTCAGGTGCTGGTCGATCTGGCTGCGCAAAATCGAGTGCAAGTCGGCCAGGCCGAGCGGCGAGAAATGGATGCGTGGGTCGAAGGCGTGCACCAGGGCGTTGTCGCTGAGGTGAGCCCCAGCCAGGTCTGGGGCGAAGCGATGCTCGACGAGCTGCTGGACCGCACAGAGGGGGCGCCATTGATTCTGGTGCTCGACGGTGTGACGGACCCGCACAACCTCGGCGCCTGTCTGCGCACGGCTGATGCTGCAGGTGCGTTGGCGGTGATCGTGCCCAAGGACAAGTCAGCGACGTTGACGCCGACAGTGCGAAAAGTTGCCTGCGGTGCGGCGGAAGTCATTCCCCTTGTGGCCGTTACCAACCTGGCGCGCACGCTGGAAAAACTTCAGCAGCGTGGGTTGTGGATCGTCGGCACGGCAGGCGAGGCGGAGCAGGAGCTGTATCAGCAGGATCTGACGGGGCCGCTGATCATGATCATGGGTGCCGAAGGCAAAGGCATGCGTCGCCTGACTCGCGAGCATTGTGACTACCTCGTTCGCTTGCCGATGGCCGGTAGCGTCAGCAGCCTCAACGTTTCGGTAGCCACGGGCGTTTGCCTGTTCGAAGCCATGCGCCAGCGCGCCGCCAAGGCCGCCGCTCGGTCGTCGTGAGCTTCAACTGCAAGCAACAAGCTGAAGCCGTCCGTGATCAGCTTGTGGCTTGTGGCTCAATGCCGTTGAATCCGCGTTTGTTCAAATAATCGCCAATTACCTTGCGCCGTTTCGGGCCCTTCTCTACAATTGCGCCCCTTGCTGTCATGGCAGGCACTGATGTGCCTGTTCCTGTGCAAGCCAAACCCGTGTTTTTCACTCCTTGTCTGACCGCTCTGGCGGCAGGCTACAACCCGTAAGGAGCATTCATGCGTCATTACGAAATCATCTTTCTGGTTCACCCGGACCAGAGCGAACAAGTCGGCGGCATGGTTGAGCGTTACACCAAGCTGATCGAAGAAGACGGCGGCAAGATCCACCGCCTGGAAGACTGGGGCCGTCGTCAACTGGCCTACGCAATCAACAATGTTCACAAGGCTCACTACGTGATGCTGAACGTTGAGTGCACCGGCAAGGCACTGGCTGAGCTGGAAGACAACTTCCGTTACAACGATGCCGTGATCCGTAACCTGGTCATCCGTCGCGACGAAGCCATCACTGGCCAGTCCGAGATGCTCAAGGCTGAAGAGAACCGCAGTGAGCGCCGTGAGCGTCGCGACCGTCCTGAGCACTCCGACGCTGAAGGCGTTGACAGTGATGACAGCGACAACAGCGATAACGCTGACGAGTAATCCACGGACCTTTTGAGGAGCCAATCACATGGCACGTTTCTTCCGTCGTCGTAAGTTCTGCCGTTTCACCGCAGAAAACGTTAAAGAGATCGACTACAAAGATCTCAACACCCTGAAAGCCTACGTATCCGAAACCGGCAAGATCGTTCCTAGCCGCATTACCGGTACCAAAGCTCGTTATCAGCGTCAGCTGGCTACCGCTATCAAGCGCGCCCGCTTCCTGGCCCTGCTGGCCTACACCGACAGCCACGGCCGCTGAGACCAGGTTCAGTCGACAAAACGCAGTAAGGGATAAATCGCATGCGCGCCATGGCTGACTTCATCATGCGCGGTCGCGTGCAGGCCACTCTGGTAGTGGTCGGGTGTGCGGCATTGCCGCTGCTGTTCTGGTTGAGTGCTGCCGCAGGGTGCCTGGTGCTCCTGCGACGCGGGTTGAGTGATGCGACGAGCGTCCTCGCCTGGGGGTTGCTGCCGGCGGTTGTCTGGTGGTACTTCGGGGACCCTCGCACCTTGATGGTGCTGGTGGGTTCGTGGGGGTTGGCGGCGCTGTTGCGCGCCAGCGAGTCCTGGGTTCGCGTGCTGCTGGTCAGCGTGGGGCTTGGATTGTTGTATGGCGTGATCCTGGGCGCCGTGTTTCGCGAGCCCATCGAGGCCATGGCCGCAGAGCTGCAGAAGCTTTTGCCCCATGTTTTCGGTGAGGTCTACCAGCAAATGTCGGTAGAAGAGCGAGCGCGTCTGGGCGCACTGATTACTCCGGTCCTCAACGGCCTGATAGCGGCGGTGTTGCAGATCGTCAGCGTGGTCTGCCTGATTCTTGGGCGGTACTGGCAGGCGCTGTTGTACAACCCGGGAGGCTTCGGTCGCGAGTTTCGCAGCTTGAGGCTCCCGCGGGCACCGATGCTGGTGCTGCTGGTGTGCATGTTGGTGGCGCCGAATTTCGGGCCGCAACTGGCAATGCTTACGCCGCTGTGCAGCGTTCCATTGGCGTTCGCGGGCCTGGCACTGGTTCACGGTATGGTGGCTGCAAAGCACCTGACACGGTTCTGGCTGGTGGGGTTGTACGTCACGCTGGTGTTGTTCATGCAGTTGATTTATCCGTTGCTGGTGGTGTTTGCCATTGTCGACAGCCTGATTGATTTTCGCAGCCGCCTGGTGCCGAAAGGCCCTGATGACGGCGCTGCGAACGGTGAAGGTTAAAGTTAAGAGGTTATTACCAAATGGAACTGATCCTGCTGGAAAAAATCGCCAACCTGGGCAACCTGGGCGACAAAGTAAACGTTAAGGCTGGTTACGGCCGTAACTACCTGCTGCCTTTCGGCAAAGCCACCGCTGCGACCGCTGCCAACCTGGCTGCATTCGAAGAGCGTCGTGCCGAGCTGGAAAAAGCAGCTGCCGAGAAGAAAGCTTCGGCTGAAGCTCGCGCCGCTCAACTGGGCGAACTGGAAGTGACCATCACTGCCACCGCCGGTGACGAAGGCAAGCTGTTTGGTTCGATCGGTACTCACGACATCGCTGACGCACTGACCGCCTCTGGCGTTGAAGTGGCCAAGTCCGAAGTTCGTCTGCCGAACGGCACCATCCGTAACGTTGGCGAGTACGACGTTGCCGTGCACCTGCACAGCGACGTTGAAGCAACCGTCCGCGTTGTCGTGGTGGCTGCGTAAGCTGTTCGATTTTGGCGCTTCGGTGCCGAGATCCGATTGGCTGACGACCTGTGCGTCAGCCGGTCAGCAAAGGGTGCGCTCCTGTTATACAGGTCGTGCCCTTTGTCTTTTCTAGGTATTGTTGATCAACTTTTGATTCAAACCCCAGACACCGTGTGGCCATGAACGATATTTCCGCTCCCGAGCAATACGACCTGCAAACCGCTGCGCTGAAGGTACCGCCGCATTCCATCGAGGCCGAACAGGCCGTGCTCGGTGGTTTGATGCTGGACAACAACGCGTGGGAGCGGGTACTTGATCAGGTGTCGGACGGCGATTTCTATCGTCATGACCACCGCCTGATCTTTAGGGCCATTGCGAAACTGGCCGATCAGAACCTGCCCATTGACGTCGTGACCCTTGCCGAGCAACTGGACAAGGAGGGGCAGACTTCTCAAGTGGGCGGGCTCGGCTACCTCTCCGAACTGGCGAAAAATATCCCGTCGGTCGCGAACATCAAGGCGTACGCGCAAATCGTCCGCCAACGTGCCACGCTGCGCCAGTTGATCGGTATCAGCAACGAAATTGCCGACAGTGCCTTCAACCCAGAAGGGCGCACTGCCGAAGAGATTCTCGATGAGGCTGAGCGGCAGATCTTTCAGATCGCCGAAGCCCGGCCCAAAACCGGTGGCCCGGTGGGAGTCAACGACCTGTTGACCAAAGCCATCGATCGGATCGACACGTTGTTCAACATGGGCGAAGGCATTACCGGCTTGTCGACCGGTTACACCGACCTGGACGAGAAGACCAGTGGTTTGCAGCCTGCGGACCTGATCATCGTCGCGGGTCGCCCCTCGATGGGCAAGACCACCTTCGCCATGAACCTGGTGGAAAACGCCGTGCTGCGCAGCGACAAGGCGGTCTTGGTGTACTCGCTCGAGATGCCTGGCGAATCGCTGATGATGCGTATGTTGTCCTCGCTCGGTCGCATCGACCAGACCAAAGTGCGTTCCGGCCAACTGGATGACGACGACTGGCCTCGCCTGACGTCGGCGGTCAACCTGCTCAACGATCGCAAGCTGTTCATCGACGATACCGCCGGTATCAGCCCGTCGGAGATGCGTGCGCGCACCCGCCGCCTGGTTCGCGAGCACGGCGACATCGGTTTGATCATGATCGACTACTTGCAGTTGATGCAGATCCCAGGCTCCAGTGGCGACAATCGGACCAACGAGATTTCTGAAATCTCTCGCTCCTTGAAGGCGCTGGCCAAGGAATTCAACTGCCCAGTGGTCGCCTTGTCCCAGCTCAACCGCTCGCTGGAGCAGCGGCCGAACAAGCGGCCGGTGAACTCCGACTTGCGGGAATCCGGAGCGATCGAGCAGGACGCCGACGTCATCATGTTCGTCTACCGGGATGAGGTGTATCACCCGGAAACCGAGCACAAAGGCATCGCTGAAATCATCATCGGTAAACAGCGGAACGGCCCGATTGGTTTCGTGCGTCTGGCGTTTATCGGCAAGTACACCCGTTTCGAAAACCTGGCGCCGGGTAGTTACAACTTTGATGATGATGAGTAGTGAGCCCTGCGCAGAGCCTGTGTGGATTGTTCGACTATGCCCGGCGCTGCGCGAGGATCGTACCCTTCTTGCCTTTATGTGACAGGATGGCTTGCGGGTAAAAAACGTTACCCCGGACGGTAAAGCCCAGACGCAAATCTCCCCTGCCGCCCGCGGTGCCACTGGGGATATCCGTCGTTTTCATCCGGAGTAATCCGGTATGTCCTTTGCGATTAGGGTTGAACCTATCTAATGCCGCTCTCAGATTGTCTTTCATACCAGGACGGCCGCGAAGCCAGGCGACAATATCTGCATCCTCGAAAAAGCCGCTGGGGTCCATGGTGAAAATTTGTCCGGCTGCGCTGCTGGCGGGCGCTGGAGCGGTGATTTCGTTGTCTGAACCAAGGCTTGCGTTCGATACGGTAGAGCCTCGTTTTTGCCGGAATCGCTCTTGAACAGTTCTGAGCTCTGCACTCGTACTCGGCACCGCGGCGTCAATTGACGTGCGCGGCGTCGAATTGGCACTAGCGCTGGCAGAGGAGTCGTTGCTGAGAGTGAGCGGTGGCCTCGGTTCACGGGACGTCCTTAACTGATAGGGGTCTATTCCCAGCTTCTGGGCTTTCGACGGTATATGCCTCGCTTTAGCCAGCTCATTGTGCTGGTCAGCACTAATCGCTTGGTACAGGTTGATGGCGCCCTTACTGTCCTGTGCAATATGCAGCCAGCTCACCGGATTTTGCGTCCTCAAGTAGCGTCCATTAAGCAAATCAGCTTCATCAGAAGTAAGTGAGTAGTTGGAGGTGGCCCCCTTCACCGCCCGGTTGATATTTTGAGTCCGTTCTTCATCTCTTTGGGCGCGAGCTGCCAGATTGGCCTTAGTTTCAGCTTGGTAAGCGGTGGCGGCGCTCACGTAAAAGTCTCGCAATTGCCAGAAAATAAGCCCTGCGGATGCCAGTGTCACAAGTACAAAAATCGCAAGCTGCACTTCTTCGGGCACGTCATCTAAATCTGAACTCTGACCTCCCTGCACGTCCACCCGATTAATCGGGTTATTCCTGACCATGCAATACAGATTAAGCCCATCCACAAATCCTTCCGGATCCGAACTCACCCAGCGCATCAACCATGGCGCGTAGTACCTCAGTCCGTAGTAATACAAGCCGCTGGCATCCCGCTCTTTCCCCGAATACCGCGCCACTTTGTACTTCGCTTCGACCGCCGAGCGCGCCGCCCACCAAGCCGTTCCGCCGAAAGGGTAGTAGCCCTCGTAGCTAATAAGGTGTGCGTGGGCGTCCAATTCCAGCACGCTGGAGCCCAAGTGGTCGTCCACCGAATACCGCAATTGATCGTTTTCGATGCCGGCAGGACGTCCGCTCGACCAATGCAGACAGCGCACCGTGCATCGGCCGGCCTGGATCACGATGACTTCCAGCTGTTCGTCGTTGGCGCTGTCGCTGCGCAGTTCCAGCCCAGGGAGGTAGCGGACTTCCCGTGTGTGGGAGGCCGCTCGGGCTGCCAATGTGCCGATCTTGCGAACCCGCTGTCCGCTGCTGTCGTACACGTAGTGTTCTGCGTCGTCATCTGCGTCCTTGCGGCTGACGGGGGTGACCTTCAACAGGCGATTGCGCGTATCCCAGAGCATTTTCTGGCCGGGGAACAGGTACTGCAGGTTGCCGCTGGCGTCGAAACCGCTGGCAAAGTCCGGCGGTGCGCTGCCCTCAAACTTCACCAGCGCACGGTTACTGGTCCCATCAACCTCAAAGTCGCGGGTGTAGGGCTGGCTACCCTCATGACGCAACTGCGTCAGGTTGCCAGCCGAATCGTAACGGTAGCGCTCTGTGAAGTTGAGCCACTGGCTGCTGTCGATGGGTAGGGGCTGCATGTCTGGCAGCTGCGGGCCGCTGGAGACCTTGGCCGTCTCCCGCCCCTGGGCTTCGACCAACTGATAGAAGCTGTCATAGGTGTAGCGGTTGATCGGTTCGATGCGCTGGTTGGCAAAGTGCCGCACGGCCTGGGCCTCGTCGGTGATGCTGGTGACGTTGCCAACCGGGTCATAGCCGTAGGTCAGCAGTTGCAGCGGGTCGTTGGCTGCGCGGGTGGTTTTCAGCGTGGCCAGGCGTGCGTCTCTATCGTTGTAGAGGTATTGGCTGATCACTCCGTTGCCTGCGGTTTGCGATGTGATCTGCTCGTTGGCGTTGTACTGCACGTCACGCAACAGTAACTGAGAAGGGCTGTTCTTTAGCGTGAGCGTCACTTGTGCCAGCTGACCTGCGATGTTCAACCCCATGCTTTGCTGGTGGCCGCGTGCGTCTGTGGCGCTGATGGCGGTGCCTGTGGCGTCGAACTGCCTGCGGGTAATGGCGCCTTGACCGGGCTCCAGCAGCGCGTCACGCTCCTCCGCTGACGGCGGCCAGTCAGGCGGCTCGATCATCGTCAGCAGGCGACGCTCCTCCATGAGTGTCCCGCCCAGCAGGCCGTACTCGGTGATCGCCAGCGTGCCCGCACTATCGTCGACACGGATGAGTTGCCCGCACTGATTACGCAAAGCCGATTCACTACCGCTGCCTGCATAGGTAAACCGCTCGCAGGTCCGGCTCGGTTGCCCCGCCATCTGCTCATGGATCGCAATCGGCCTTAGATAATCGTCATATTCCGTCTGCCAGTGCGTCGCCCGCGCGTCCCACTGTTCAAGCACAACGCCAGATTCTGCAGAAAGGGAGAGGGCGGCACCTGCATCCACGCTGTGGCTGGACAGCGTGGCCCCCGACAGGCTGTACACCATGGCGAGATTGGGTTGCACATCAGGTCGGATCGAGCGCAACTCGAATAGGCGCGGATCCCACACCTCTATAACCCGCCCTTGATTGTCATGCACCTGAGCGTTGACGCAGGCCTGAGCGTCCAGGTCGATCTGCGCGCGATAGTAGGCCGTCTGCCGCACCGTCAGGCCCCGGCTGTCGAAAACCGTGAGCGAAGGTGTGTGGCGATGCATGGAGTCGGTCATGATGCCTGCATCCTGCAGTTATCAGGGCTGTGCCGGTAATCTAGCCGCGATGCCAGGCGGCGGGATACTGTCAGAAATGACAGTGCGCCCTTCAAAATACCGCTCGTAAGACTGACTGTTCCAGTCGGATTTGATCAAAATTTGTGCTATTCTCCGCGCCCGCGAATTCCCGTAGAAGAATCGCCTCTCCTGATTACGAACCCTGGTCATCGACATGCAAGCAGCCAAGCCGTTATTTGACTATCCGAAGTACTGGGCCGAATGTTTCGGACCAGCGCCTTTCCTGCCGATGAGCCGGGAAGAGATGGATCAGCTCGGCTGGGATTCCTGCGACATCATCATCGTCACCGGTGATGCGTACGTCGATCACCCCTCGTTCGGCATGGCGATCATTGGCCGATTGCTGGAATCGCAAGGCTTTCGCGTGGGAATCATTGCCCAGCCGGACTGGAAGTCCAAAGACGACTTCATGAAGCTGGGCGAGCCGAACCTGTTTTTCGGCGTTGCGGCCGGCAACATGGACTCGATGATCAACCGCTACACCGCCGACAAGAAAATCCGTTCCGATGACGCTTATACCCCAGGCGGCCTGGCGGGTAAGCGCCCTGATCGTGCGAGCCTGGTGTACAGCCAGCGATGCAAGGAAGCTTACAAAAACGTGCCAATCATCCTCGGTGGCATCGAGGCTTCGCTGCGTCGCATTGCGCATTACGACTACTGGCAAGACAAGGTTCGCAACTCGATCCTGATCGACGCCTGCGCCGACATCCTGTTGTACGGCAACGCCGAACGGGCGATCGTCGAGGTCGCCAACCGCCTGTCCTGTGGCGAAAAGATCGAAAGCATCACTGACGTACGCGGCACTGCATTCATTCGCCGCGACACGCCTGAAGGCTGGTACGAAGTCGACTCCACGCGTATCGACCGGCCGGGCAAGATCGACAAGATCATCAACCCGTACGTCAACACCCAAGACACCGCGGCCTGTGCCATCGAGCAGGAGAAGGGTGACGTTGAAGACCCGAACGAAGCCAAGGTGGTGCAGATCCTCGCCAGCCCGCGCATGACCCGTGACAAGACGGTCATCCGCCTGCCGTCGATGGAAAAGGTGCGCAACGACGCCGTACTTTACGCCCACGCGAATCGCGTGCTTCACCTGGAAACCAACCCCGGTAACGCCCGTGCATTGGTGCAGAAGCATGGTGATGTTGACGTCTGGTTCAACCCGCCGCCCATTCCGATGACCACCGAAGAAATGGACTACGTTTTCGGCATGCCCTACGCACGTATTCCTCACCCCGCGTACGGCAAGGAAAAAATCCCGGCCTACGACATGATCCGCTTCTCGGTGAACATCATGCGGGGCTGCTTCGGTGGCTGCACCTTCTGCTCGATCACCGAGCACGAAGGTCGCATCATCCAGAACCGCTCGCACGATTCGATCATTCGCGAAATCGAGGAGATTCGCGACAAGGTGCCAGGTTTCACCGGCGTCATTTCCGACCTCGGTGGCCCGACCGCGAACATGTACCGCATCGCCTGCAAGAGCCCGGAAATCGAATCCGCGTGCCGCAAGCCGTCCTGCGTGTTCCCCGGCATCTGCCCGAACCTCAACACCGATCACTCCTCGCTCATCCAGCTTTACCGCAGCGCGCGGGAGTTGCCGGGCGTGAAGAAGATTCTGATCGCTTCGGGTCTGCGGTATGACCTGGCTGTGGAATCGCCGGAGTACGTGAAGGAACTAGTGACGCATCACGTCGGCGGTTACCTGAAGATCGCCCCGGAACACACCGAGGAAGGTCCGCTCAACCAGATGATGAAGCCGGGCATCGGCACGTATGACCGCTTCAAGCGCATGTTCGAGAAGTTCTCGAAAGAGGCGGGCAAGGAGCAATACCTGATCCCTTACTTCATCGCTGCCCACCCCGGCACCACCGACGAAGACATGATGAACCTGGCGCTGTGGCTCAAGGCCAATGGCTTCCGGGCGGATCAGGTGCAGGCGTTCTACCCGTCGCCGATGGCCAGCGCCACCGCGATGTACCACTCTGGCAAGAACCCGCTGCGCAAGGTGACGTACAAGAGCGATCCGGTGACCATCGTTAAGAGTGAAGAACAACGCCGTCTGCACAAGGCGTTCTTGCGCTACCACGATCCGAAAGGTTGGCCGATGCTGCGTGAAGCGCTCGAGCGCATGGGCCGGGCCGACCTGATCGGCCCGGGCAAGCATCAGTTGATTCCGCTGCATCAGCCGGAAACCGACAGCTACCAGAGCGCCCGTCGCAAGAACTCGACGCCTGCTGGCAGCCACAAGGTCGCGAAAACCACCAAACTCCTCACCCAGCACACCGGCCTGCCGCAACGGGGCAGTGACGGCAGCAAGCCGTGGGACAAGCGTGAAGAAGCGAAGGCGGCTGCCGCTGCGCGTAATAAACAAGCAGCCAAAGATAGGGCTGATGCAGCTAAAGGCGGGAAAAACGGCGGTAAGAAAAAGCCATCGCGGCAGCCAGTGTTTCCACGCTGATTCTTGATACCGCTACAAATAAAAACGCCAGCTTACGAGCTGGCGTTTTATTTAGTGCGCTCTCCAAGAAGTTGTATTGGCACCAGAGCGTCTGGTGCATTTCTGAAGGGCGCGGGTTGATATATCAACCCGCTTGAGGGCCAGCCGGTGGCCGGGTCGAGTTCTTTTTCTTCGCACATTCTGGCGATCAGTTCTTCGCTTGGTGGGGTCGTTCAGAACAATGATGGGGCGCATGCAAGACTTCCTTGATCAGTTGGATAGGCCGAGCTTCCATGCTCTAGGTGTTACGTCCGGCAGACGCTAACACGACCCAGGGTGTCGAAAGGGGGTCCCATTTTTTTCAAGAGCGTTCTGACGGATTGCAGGGAATAAGTCCTACAAGAAAGAAAAAGTGTGTGATGGTGTCGGCGGGGGGACACGGGTTTTTCTCGCTCACCCATGACTGCCCCATTCACGCGCACCCCTTGCACCCCTTATCTAAGTTGGCGCAATTTTGGTGCTGTGCTTAGCTGCACGAGCACGCTCCACCCCGGAGGCGCATGACTTACCTGAATGGCATAAGTCTTGCGCGGTTCCGCTACCGTTCAGGCTCGCAGGAGGCACGCCGTGTCGATTCACATTGCCTTGCACCATGTCACGCATTACCGCTACGAACGTGCGGTCGAGTTGGGGCCGCAAATCGTTCGTTTGCGCCCAGCGGCCCACAGCCGCACGCGGGTGTTGTCGTATTCGCTGAAGGTGCTGCCTGAAAATCACTTCATCAACTGGCAGCAGGACCCGCAGGGCAATTACCTGGCGCGTCTTGTTTTTCCCGATAAAACCGACGAGCTGCGTATCGAGGTCGACCTGGTCGCCGAGATGGCGGTGTTCAACCCCTTCGATTTTTTCCTCGAGCCCTACGCCGAGAACATTCCTTTCGCTTATGCCAAGGAAGAGCACCACGAACTGCTGCCTTACCTGGAAAAGCTGCCGCTGACGCCAAAATTCCAGGCCTATCTGGACAGCATCGACCGCACGCCCGTGCCTGCGATCGACTTTCTGGTCAGCCTCAATCAGCGGCTGGCGAACGACATCAATTATCTGATCCGTATGGAGCCCGGCATTCAGACGCCTGAGTACACGCTGGACAGCGCGTCTGGGTCCTGCAGGGATTCGGCCTGGTTGCTGGTGCAGTTGCTGCGTCACCTGGGGCTCGCAGCACGGTTCGTGTCGGGGTACCTGATTCAGTTGAAGGCCGATGTCGAAGCGCTGGACGGGCCTTCGGGAACGGATGTCGACTTCACCGATTTGCACGCTTGGTGCGAAGTGTATTTGCCGGGTGCGGGCTGGATTGGCCTGGACGCTACGTCCGGGTTGTTTGCCGGCGAAGGGCACATTCCGCTCGCCTGCAGCCCTGACCCCTCCTCGGCAGCGCCGATCAGCGGCTTGGTGGAGCCGTGCAAAACCGAATTCAGTCACGACATGTCGGTGGAGCGCATCTGGGAGGCTCCTCGGGTCACCAAGCCGTATACCGAAGCACAGTGGCTCGAAATTCAAGCCCTGGGGCGGCAGATCGATGCCGATCTGATTGCCAACGACGTGCGCTTGACCATGGGCGGCGAACCCACGTTCGTGTCGATCGACGACCGTGATGGCAGCGAGTGGAACACGGCTGCGCTGGGGCCGAAGAAACGGGTCCTTTCGGCTGAGCTGTTTCAACGCATGCGCAGCCATTATGCGCCGCACGGTCTGGTGCATTTCGGTCAGGGCAAGTGGTATCCGGGCGAGCAGTTGCCGCGTTGGTCGCTCAATTGCTTTTGGCGCCGCGACGGTGAGCCGGTGTGGCGCAATACCGCGCTGATCGCCGATGAGAACGAAGACTACGGGGCCAATAGTGACGTGGCAGGGCACTTTCTGCGCAGTGTCGCCGAGCGGCTGAAGGTGCCTGAGCGTTATGTTTTCGCCGCCTACGAAGACAATTTCTATTACCTGTGGCGGGAGCAGGCTTTGCCGCAAAACGTCAGCCCGGAAGATTCGCGCTTGAGCGACGAACTGGAACGGGCGCGGTTGAGCAATGTGTTTTCCCAAGGGTTGGACAAGGTCATCGGTCATGTCCTGCCGTTGGCGCGTACGGCGGCTGATGATCGCTGGCAGAGCGGACGCTGGTATTTGCGCGGCGAGCACTGTCGCCTGGTGCCTGGCGACTCGCCTTTGGGGTACCGCCTGCCTCTGGCCTCGCAGCCTTGGGTCAAGGCGGCGGAGTATCCCTACATCCATCCGAACGATCCGAATCAGGACTTCGCCGAGCTGGCCGATCGCGACGAGATCGACGCTCAGCTCGATGGCCTACACCAGCACGATGATCCACAGGCCGAACGCGTGCCGGTGATTGACCAGTCGACAGACTGGCTGACCCGTACGGCCTTGAGTGCCGAAGCGCGAGGCGGTCGCTTGTACGTCTTCATGCCGCCGCTGCAGTCGCTCGAAGCGTACCTGGAACTGGTCGCGGCGATTGAGGCCACCGCTGAAGAGCTGCACTGCCCTGTGTTGCTGGAAGGTTATGAGCCCCCGAGCGATCCGCGTCTGGTTAACTTTCGCATCACCCCTGACCCGGGCGTCATCGAGGTCAACGTGCAGCCCTCGTCCAGTTGGGATGAGTTGCTCGAGCGCACCGAGTTTTTGTACGAGCAGGCCCGGCTGACCCGGCTGACCACTGAAAAATTCATGATCGACGGACGCCACACCGGTACCGGCGGGGGCAACCACTTCGTGCTCGGCGGTGCCACGCCCGGAGATTCGCCATTCCTGCGCCGGCCTGATTTGCTGCGCAGCCTGCTGAGTTACTGGCACAACCACCCCTCGTTGTCCTACTTGTTCTCCGGCCTTTTCATCGGCCCGACCTCTCAAGCGCCGCGGGTCGATGAAGCCCGCAATGACTCGCTGTACGAGCTTGAGATCGCCTTCTCGCAAATGCCACAGCCGGGTGAAGAGTGCCCGCCCTGGCTGGTTGACCGACTGTTGCGCAACCTGCTGATCGACGTGACGGGTAACACCCACCGCGCCGAGTTCTGCATCGACAAGCTGTATTCGCCGGATGGCGCAACCGGGCGCCTGGGCCTTTTGGAACTGCGTGCCTTCGAGATGCCACCCCACGCACGCATGAGCCTGGCGCAACAGTTGCTGTTGCGTGCGCTGATTGCACGGTTCTGGCAAACGCCCTATGCGCCCGCAAGGCTGGCGCGCTGGGGCACCGAGTTGCATGACCGCTTCATGCTGCCGCATTTCATCGAGCAGGATTTTGCTGATGTCATCGTTGAGCTCAACGCTGCGGGGTATCCGCTGCGTGCCGAGTGGTTCGCGGCGCATCTGGAGTTCCGCTTTCCCAAGGTGGGCGACTACGCCGTCAGTGGGATCGAGCTGGAATTGCGACAGGCGCTGGAGCCGTGGCATGTCCTGGGTGAGGAAGGGGCAGCGGGGGGCGCGGTACGCTACGTCGACTCATCGCTGGAGCGTCTGCAACTGAAGGTCAGCGGTCTGCCACCCCAGCGCTACGTGCTGACCTGCAACGGTGTGCCGGTGCCGCTGCAACCGACAGGGCGCGTCGGCGAATTCGTCGCGGGCGTGCGCTACCGCGCCTGGCAGCCGTACAACGCGCTGCAGCCCACCATTGCGGTGCATGCGCCCCTTGTATTCGACATCGTCGACACGTGGATGCAGCGCTCATTGGGCGGCTGCGAGTATCATGTCGCGCATCCAGGTGGCCGCAATTATGAAACCCTGCCGGTGAACGCCAATGAGGCCGAAAGTCGACGCTTGGCGCGGTTCTTCCGCATCGGGCACACGCCCGGCAAGCTGGCGGTACCTGCCCCGTCCATCAACGATGAAATGCCCATGACGCTGGATTTGCGTCTGCACCGATAGAGGTACGGCCCAGCCTGACAGCCTCTGTCAGGCGGTCAGGCTTGAATGGTGGCCGCAGGGAAGCGAGCCACTGAGTGTCATTCTGTCTGCGCTAATCTGATCCCTTTAGTTGTCTGCCGAGCCTTCCATGCCCGACCTGCTTGACCGATATCCGCTCTCTGCGGGTAATTATCACGAGATGCTTGACGCCAGCGGCGCTGTCCGGCCGCATTGGCTGCGCTTCTACGAGCATCTGCAACGCAGCACCCCTGCGCAGTTGATACAGCGCCAGGCATTGCTGGCCCGGCAGATTCAGGAAAACGGCGTGACCTACAACGTGTACGCCGATCCCAAAGGTGCAGACCGGCCGTGGGAGCTGGACCTGCTGCCGCATCTGATTCCGGTGGAGGAATGGCAACAGGTCGCGGCCGGCATCGCGCAGCGTGCGCGCCTGCTCAATGCAGTCCTGGCGGATCTCTATGGCCCACAGAAGCTGATCGCCGACGGCATGCTGCCTGCCGAGCTGGTGTTCGGGCACAACAATTTTCTCTGGCCTTGCCAAGGCGTCACCCCGCCTGAAAACACCTTTCTGCACGTGTATGCCGTGGACCTTGCCCGCACGCCGGATGGTCGCTGGTGGGTAACGGCAGACCGCACGCAGGCCCCGTCTGGCGCAGGTTACGCGCTGGAAAACCGCCTGATCATTTCCCGGGCCTTTCCCGAGCTGTACCGCGACCTGGAAGTGCAACATCTGTCCGGCTTTTTTCGTTCGCTGCAGGAGACCCTGGCCCGTCAGGCGCCGAGTGGCATGGAAGTCCCCTTGATCGTGCTGCTGACACCGGGACGCTTCAACGAGAGCTATTTCGAACACCTGTACCTCGCGGGCCAGTTGGGCTATCCGCTGGTGGAAGGCAGTGACCTCACCGTGCGCGATGCGACGGTCTACCTGAAAACCCTCAGTGGGCTGCGGCGGGTGCACGCCATCATGCGGCGTCTGGACGATGATTTCTGCGATCCGCTGGAGCTGCGTACCGACTCCGCACTCGGTGTGCCCGGCTTGCTGGAAGCGGTACGTCAGGGGCGTGTCGTCGTGGCCAACGCGCTGGGCAGCGGCGTTTTGGAATCCCCGGGTTTGCTGGGTTTCCTGCCCAAGATCAATCAGCACCTGTACGGCGAAGAACTGATTCTGCCGTCGATTGCAACCTGGTGGTGCGGCGAGCCTCCTGTCCTGGCCCAAGCGCTGGAAAAAATCCCGGAATTGCTGATCAAACCGGCCTTTCCGTCGCAGAGCTTCGCCCCGGTCTTCGGCCGCGACCTCAACGACGAGCAACGCCAGGCATTGGCCGCCCGCATGCAGGCCCGGCCTTATGCCTATGTTGCCCAAGAGCTGGCGCAACTGTCCCACGCACCCGTTTGGCAAGGCGAAGACGCACAATTGCAGCCGCGCGCCATTGGTATGCGCGTGTACGCCGTGGCGACCGCCGACGGCTACCGTGTATTGCCAGGCGGGCTGACCCGCGTCGCGGCCGAGGCCGACGCCGACGTGGTGTCGATGCAGCGGGGTGGGGCGAGCAAGGACACCTGGATTCTCGGCGAGCGCACATCGGGCAGTGAGCCTTGGCGCAACCGTCATTCGCTGGGCGTTCACGACTTGATACGTCGCGACCCTTATCTGCCATCGCGGGTGGTGGAAAACCTGTTCTGGTTCGGCCGTTATTGCGAGCGTTGCGACGACAGCGCACGGTTGCTGCGCATCATGCTCGCCCGTTACGTGGATGGCGATGATCCCTTGGCCCTGCAAGCGGCCGTCGAACTGGGCGAACGGTTGAATCTGGTGCCGGCGGAGGACGAAGAAGAGCCTCGGCAGTTGCACGAGCGTTTGCTCGATGCGCTGCTGGGCGAAGACTGGCCGTTCAGCCTGCGCTCCAATTTGCAGCGCCTGCAGTGGGCCGCCTCGCAGGTGCGCGGCAAGCTTTCGCGGGAAAACTGGCAGGCGCTGGTGGAGTTGCAGCGCGAAGCCGCGAACCTCGACACCGACCAGCCGGACTTTGGCGAGCTTCTGGATTTCCTCAATCGGTTGGTCATGTCCCTTGCGGCGCTGTCGGGTTTCGCGCTCGACGACATGACCCGCGATGACGGTTGGCGTTTCCTGATGATCGGTCGGCGCATCGAGCGCCTGCAGTTCCTCAGCACCAGCTTGGCCGCGTTCCTGCGCAGCGACACGGTGTTCGATCAGGATGCCCTGGACTGGTTGCTGGAACTGGGCAACAGCAGCATTACTTATCGCTCGCGTTATCTGGCATTGCCGCAGTTGATTCCCGTGCTTGACCTGCTGTTACTCGACGAGCAAAACCCGCACGCCGTGCTGTTCCAGCTCAAACTGGTGCGGCGCTCGGTCAAGCGTCTGAACGATGACTTCGGTGTGCCTCATGACAACAACCTTTCGCTGCTGACCCAGCGCCTGGCCACGTTCGATCTGGGGTGCCTCGAAAACGGGCTGTTCGGCGAGAGCAGCGTGACGGCAGCGCTTCACGGGCTGGCAGACCTGCTGCAACGTATTGGCGACGTCAGCGGGCAGGTATCGGACCGCTTGTCCCTGCGCCATTTCGCCCATGTCGATGACGTCAGCCAGCGCACGGTGTCCGTCTGATGAACAGCGCCCATTACGAAATCCTTCACGATACCCATTACAAGTACGACAGCCCCGTGTCGCTGGCGCAGCAATTGGCGCATCTCTGGCCGCGGGTCAGTCCATGGCAGCGGTGCCTCGACCAGCGTCTGGAGATCAACCCGCAGCCGACCACTCGACGCGACGAGCTGGACGTGTTCGGCAATCCGCTGACCCGGCTGGCATTCGAGCGCCCCCATGATGAGTTGCAGGTCAATGCACGGCTGCGAATCGAGGTGCTGGCGCGGCCCGCGCTGGATTTTCAGGACTCGATGCCATGGGAGCTTGCCCGCAGCACGCTGACCTACAATGCCCTGCAAATGTCGCCGGACATTCTCGATGCCTGCCGCTACCGCTTCGAGTCGCCTTATGTGCACCTCAAGCAATCGTTCGTGGAGTTCTCCACAGAGTGCTTTCCGCTTGGTCGGCCCTTGCTGCAGTGCGCACGGGCATTGATGGAGAAGATATTCGACGAGTTCACGTTCGATGGCGAAGCGACCCAAGTGGCCACACCGCTGGTGGAGGTGCTCGAACGCCGCCGCGGCGTCTGCCAGGACTTCGCCCATTTGATGCTCGCCTGCCTGCGCTCTCGTGGGTTGGCGGCACGCTACATCAGCGGTTACCTGTTGACCCAGCCGCCACCCGGCCAGCCCCGTCTGATTGGCGCCGACGCCTCCCATGCCTGGGTGTCGGTGTTCTGTCCGACCTTGGGCTGGGTGGATTTTGACCCCACCAACAATATCCAGCCTGCGCTGGAGCACATCAGCCTGGCCTGGGGGCGAGACTTTTCGGATGTCTCACCGTTGCGCGGCGTCATTCTCGGCGGCGGCCATCACGACCCGGAAGTGCGGGTGACGGTCATGCCACTGTCGGACTGACGCCCCGGCGGTAGTCGCTGTATTCCTGAATAGCACTGGCGTAATTGCCGCTGGCGCCGCATGCGTAAGCGGCGAGCAAGCTGCGGAAGAGTGCATTGAGCTGCATGATGATCATCCTGATAAATGAGTGACAAGCCGATGTTAGAGCGGCACTGTGGCGGCCGCTGCTTGATTGTCTCGATAGGCCTGATAGAGGCCCTGCAGCAGGTTTCATAATCTGTGATTGATAAATTGTGTAAAGTTAGGGCACTCTTTGTATACAAAAACCAAGAGCAACCCCATTCAGGAGACTCGTTCATGATTCGCAAGCTTGTTGCTGCATCTCTGCTGACCCTGGTCAGTGGACACCTGCTGGCCGCCGAGTGTTCGGTGACCGTGGACTCCACCGATCAAATGTCTTTCAACACCAAAGCCATCGAAATCGACAAAAGCTGCAAAGAATTCACCATCAACCTGGAGCATTCCGGCAGCCTGCCAAAGAATGTGATGGGGCATAACCTGGTGATCAGCAAGGAAGCCGACATGCAGCCCATCGCCACCGACGGCCTGAGTGCGGGGATCGACAAGCAATACCTGAAAGAAGGTGATGCGCGGGTGATTGCCCACACCAAGATCATCGGCGCGGGTGAAAAGGACTCGTTGACCCTGGATGTGTCGAAATTGGACCCTGCGCAGAAGTACGGCTTTTTCTGCTCATTCCCGGGCCACATCAGCATGATGAAGGGCTCCGTGACCCTGAAGTGATCGGGATTTCATCTGTAGGCGCGCACGTGCCACCCATGGCAAGGGCGCACCTACGGATAGAGCGATGTCCGGGCAGTTACGACGCCGTCATCTTGAAAATTCCCTGAGCGTTGCTGCTGTCGAAATTCAGGTCGAGCGTTCCGCTATCCGGATCGAGCTTGCGCTGAATGAACTCGACGAACGAGCCCGGCACTTGATGACTTCTGGCCACGCCCTCGGCGTCCAGCAGATCGCGCGCCACGGTGCAGGCTTTGTAGGCGGTCTGCATGACTCGGCCTGATGCCGACACTTCGATACTGTCTTTCATCGGGCGCTCGCGTCGCACCTGCTCCTGCACCGTGGCTTCCAGATTCTCGACCCTGTCGGTCAAGTGATTGAAGCTGTTGCCCTCGGTGGAAATCCACGCCATTTCCGCACTTTCACTGAGCAACTGGCGATAGTCGGCTTCTTGCACTGCACCATGCTGGCGGCCGAAGGCGCGATACAGATTCGGCAGCAGACGCATCGCTTCCGCCAGGCTGCAATGACGGGTCAGGCGCAGCCGCTCGAGCGTGCTCAGGTCTTCGTTGCCCAGTGGGTCCCGGCTCGACCCAACCACGCGGCTGACGGCGTTTTGAAATGCCTCGCTCAGCCGGCCTGGGTGCAGCTCGGAGACGAAGAACTGCGCGATGTCTTCCGGCAGATCCATCTGGCGATAACCCCACCCCGTCATGTTCAGCTTGGTCAGCGGATAGGTGCGCACGTCAGTAAAGCCCAGCGGCTCGAGCAGCCGGGAAAACGCCAGGCGTCCCCTGGGCAGTTCGCCGTTTCGCGCCCAATCCACGGTGCGAATCGCGCCGTGGTCGAAAATCACCTTACGGCCACTCTGGAATTGCTCATCGACATAACGCAGGCCGTCTGGCACCGCGTCGACGAGCTTATGAAACAGGCACAGGTTGAGTGCTTCTGCCAGCCAGACGCGATGGACCGAGTCTGCCGACCAGGAAAAGCGCTGCAGCGCCTGCGGGACTTCGACACGGCTTTCCAGCCACTGTGCAGCGGGCTGGCCAACGGTGGAAGCGACGAGGGAAAAGAGGCCTTGGAATGGGGTCATGGATAGCGGCTCTGAGCGAGAAAGTCAGAGGGCTATCTAAGCCCCGTTCACGGGGAGGGACAAGCGAAAAAAAACTGCGGGTTCATTCCGTTTTCTATTGAACGACGCGGAATATGCTGGCGTAGGGCGCGCTTGGTCAGGGCTGCATCTGGACGAACGCAGTGTGTCAGGCACCCACGTTGTGCCTGACGCCCCCTCGTCGCGGGCAAGCGCGCTCCTACGAAGAGCGCGTATCAAGGGACGTACGGCAGGTCGCGTTTGTGCTGCGTCTTGCGGTAGGTGTTGACGATGATGTCGAACGCTTCCTGACGCACGGGCTCGCCGTGCAGGAAGGCATCGATCTCGGCGTAGGTCACGCCGTGAGAAGCTTCGTCGGGTTTGCCCGGAACCAGATCTTCCAGATCCGCGGTAGGGATTTTCTCGACCAGATTGTCGGGGGCGCCAAAATGACGGGCGATGGCGCGAACCTGATTCTTCACCAGACCGCTCAACGGTGCCAGATCGCAGGCGCCGTCCCCGAACTTGGTGAAGAAGCCCATCACAGCCTCCGCCGCGTGGTCGGTACCGATGACCAGACCGCCGCGAGCACCGGCGATGGTGTATTGCGCCACCATGCGGGTACGGGCTTTGACGTTGCCCTTGACGAAGTCCACCGCTGCGTCCGACTGGCCTTCGAACGCCTTGATCTGCTCGACCAGTGCCTTGACCGAAGGCGCGATGTCCACCGTGTGACGCTCGTCAGGGTTGATGAAATCCACGGAAGCCGTGGCTTCATGCTCGTCGTGCTGAATGTGGTAGGGCAGGCGTACGGCGATGAACTGATAGGCGGCATCGCCGGTGCTCTCACGCAATTCCCTGACCGCGCGTTGGGCCAACAGACCGGCGGTCAGCGAGTCCACACCACCGCTGATGCCCAGCACCAGAACCTTCAAGCGGGCGTTGTGCAGGCAGTCCTTGATGAACTGGATCCGGCGCGCAACTTCGGTTTCAAGCTCGGCCTGGCTGGCGAATGGCGGCTGGACCTTGAGTGCACTGGCGATCTCGTGCTGTACGGCTTGCATGATTGACTCCTTATGAGAAGAAAAAGAGGCATGTAAAAAGTGAGGCAGTCCGGTGCTCGAGTCAGACAGGCACCTTGAAAACATGGCGCAGGTAGGAAACGAATTCCGGGTCCTTGCACTGAGTCTTGCCAGGCTCATCGGAAATCTTCGCCACTGGCTGGCCGGCGCAGGCGGTCATTTTCAGCACGATGCTCATGGGCTGAATACCTGGCACGTCTGCGGTGAGGTTGGTGCCGATGCCGAAGCTGACGTTGATCCGACCGCGCAGCGCCCTGAATATTTCCAAGGCCTTGGGCAGGTTCAGACCATCGGAAAACACCAATGTCTTGCTCATCGGATCGATGCCCAGCTTCTGATAGTGAGCGATGCATTTTTCTGCCCACTGCACAGGATCACCCGAATCGTGGCGCAGGCCGTCGAAGAGTTTGGCGAAGAATAGATCGAAGTCGTTGAGGAAGGCGTCCGTGGTGATGCAGTCGGTCAGGGCGATGCCGAGCAGGCCCCGGTATTCCCGCACCCAGCAGTCGAGCGCGGCGATCTGGCTGTCGATCAGGCGAGGCCCCAGTTGCTGATGGGCCATGATCCACTCGTGGGCCATGGTGCCAAGGGGCTTGAGATCGAACTTGCGCGCTAGATGGACATTGCTGGTGCCGACGAACTGGCCGGGGAAATCCTTTTTCAACACCGCTACCACGTCTTCCTGAACAGCATACGAGAAGCGTCGCCGAGTGCCGAAATCCGCCACTTTCAGCTCGGCCAGCTCATCGGGGGTCGCGGCGTCGTTGAGCCAGTCGAACTTGCGGTAGAGCTGATCGCGCGCCTGGGTGAGCAGGGTTTCCGGGTTGCGGTGCCGGTTGCGCACTTCACTGACGATGGCCAGGATCGGCACTTCGAACAGGATCACATGCAGCCAGGGGCCGGACAGGCGAATGCACAATTCATCGTTTTCGATGCCGGTGTACACGTAGCGCAGATTGAAGCGAAACAAGCCCAGGAACCGCAGGAAATCAGGCTTCATGAAATTGATGCGCTCGAGGAATCCCGTCTCTTCAAGGCTCAGGGATAAATCGCACAATTGCTCGATCTGATGCCGGATCTCCGGCAGATAGGGTCGCAGGTCTTCGCTGTTGCGGCAGCGGAACTCCCATTCGACGTCGACGTTGGGGTAGTTGTGCAGCACTGCCTGCATCATGCTCAGCTTGTAGAGGTCGGTATCGAGCAGGTTCTGAACGATCCGGTCCGCAAAAGCGCTCTCACTCATTGTGTCGCTCCAGCCAGCAGGGGCCGCCAGAGTGCGGCCATGAAAAGTCAAATGGGGTCGCATACAACCGTGCGGTAGCGTCTGGTATTGGCTCCATGCCACTACTTCCGGCGTGTTATTGGCGATGACGGACATAATGCCAGTCGAGGCCGGGTTGGGGCAGAAATGTTTCAGCCAGCCGTGAACGGATCGGCTGATCGTGCCCGGTCTCGGCCTACTGCGGCGTTGGCGAGTGCAGTTGTTCCAGCATCCATTCCACGAACACCCGGATCTTGGGCACCTCCGCCGCGTGCTCGGGGTAGGCGAGGTAGTAGGCATCATGACTGGGCAGTGCATGCGGCCAGGGAATGATCAGCTTGCCGTCCGCGATTTCTTCTTCCACCAGAAAACGCGGCAGCAGTGCGACGCCACAGCCAACCTGCGCGGCGCGGATGCACATGTAGAAGGTCTCGAAACGCGGCCCGTGGTAGCTGTGTTCGGTCTGGTGCCCCTGGCTGTCGAACCATTCATGCCAGCCTTGCGGGCGATGGGCGCACTGCAGCAGCACCAGGTCGGCCAGTTGCGTCGGGTCACTGAACGGCTGTTCGGGCAGGCAGTCAGGTGCGCACACCGGGACCAATTCTTCACCGAACAATTTCACGCTCTCCGCGCCGGGGCGCGCACCTTGGCCAAAATAGAACGACACGTCGCAACGGCTTTGCGCCAAGTCGTCACTTTCCTGCTCATTCACCAAATCCAAGTGAATGTGCGGGTGGCGCAGGCGCCAGCCTTTTAGGCGCGGCACCAGCCAGCGGGCGCCGAAGGTCGAAGGCGTCGACACGCGCAAGACCTCGGTTTCTCCACCGTAGGAGCGCAGGAAGTGGGTGGACATCTCCATCTGGGTCAGGACTTTTCTCACCTCCCCCAAGTACAGCGCGCCAGCAGGTGTCAGCTGCAACCTGCGACGAACGCGTCTGAACAGCAGGTGCTGAACCAGTTCTTCGAGCTGCGCGACCTGTTTGCTGACAGCGCTTTGCGTCAGGTTCAGCTCTTCGGCTGCGCGGGTGAAACTGAGATGGCGCGTCACCGCTTCAAAGCATTGCAGCGCCGTGATGGACGGCAGGTGGCGTCTGTTCAGCATATTCAGGCGTGCTCAGGGTCTGCATGAAAAAACGGAATGATATCTCGCTTAATCGTCGTTTGTTGCACTGCGTCAGCCCAGCTATTACTAGAAGCTGACGAAATAACCGAATAGACGTTCTGCGCCTTCGCGTTTTCGATTCATCAGAATCCAGGAGAAATCATGTTAAACGCTCAGTTAAGCGACCTACTCAATGGCCTCGGCGTCGCCCCAGCGCTCTACCAGCAGGGTGACAAGCCTGTGCACACCCCCATCGATGGCAGCCAGGTCGCTTCGGTGAGCTGGGAAAGCGCGGCTGAAGTCGAGCAGCGCATCACCCGAGCCGAACATGCCTTCGAAGCCTGGCGCAAAGTGCCTGCCCCGCGTCGTGGCGAGCTGATCCGCCTGTACGGCGAGGCGTTGCGCAAGCACAAAGCCGAGCTGGGTGAATTGGTGTCGTGGGAAGCGGGAAAGATCACTCAAGAAGGCTTGGGTGAAGTGCAGGAAATGATCGACATCTGCGATTTTGCCGTCGGCCTGTCCCGCCAGATCTACGGCCTGACCATTGCCTCCGAGCGTCCGGGCCACCACATGCGTGAAACCTGGCACCCGCTGGGCATCGTGGGCGTGATCAGTGCGTTCAACTTCCCGGTCGCGGTCTGGTCCTGGAACACCGCGTTGGCGCTGGTGTGCGGTAACTCGGTCATCTGGAAACCGTCGGAAAAGACGCCGCTGACCGCGCTGGCCTGCCAGGCGCTGTTCGACCGCGTTGCCGCTGAGTTCCCAGAGGCGCCTCAATACCTGACGCAGTGCGTGGTGGGTGGCCGCGAGGCGGGTGAAGCCTTGGTCGACGACAGCCGCGTTGCATTGATCAGCGCCACGGGCAGCACTCGCATGGGGCGCGAAGTGGCGCCGAAGATTGCCGCGCGTTTCGCGCGCAGCATTCTTGAGCTGGGCGGCAACAACGCGATGATTCTGGCCCCGAGCGCCGATCTGGATCTGGCGGTGCGCGCTGTCCTGTTCAGCGCCGTCGGCACGGCAGGCCAACGCTGCACCACGCTGCGCCGCCTGATCGCCCATAACTCGGTCAAGGCCGAGTTCGTCGAGCGACTGAAGGCTGCCTACGCCAAGGTCCGCATCGGTCACCCGCTGGAAGGCAATCTCGTGGGGCCACTGATCGACCGGCAGAGCTTCGAGAACATGCAGGAGGCGCTTGAGCAGGCGCAGAGCGAAGGCGGCAAGGTGTTCGGCGGCAAGCGCCAGCTCGCCGATCAGTTCCCGAACGCGTTCTATGTTTCGCCCGCCATCGTGGAAATGCCAGAGCAGAGCGATGTGGTGCGCAGCGAGACCTTTGCGCCGATTCTGTATGTGATCGGCTACGACGACTTCACGGACGCCGTGCGCCTGAACAACGAGGTGCCGCAAGGCCTGTCTTCGTGCATCTTCACCACCGACGTGCGCGAGGCCGAACAGTTCGTTTCAGCGTTGGGCAGCGACTGCGGCATCGCCAACGTGAACATTGGCCCGAGTGGTGCAGAGATCGGCGGCGCGTTCGGTGGCGAAAAGGAAACGGGCGGTGGCCGTGAATCCGGTTCGGATGCCTGGAAAGGCTACATGCGCCGTCAGACCGCGACCGTGAACTACTCGCGTGAGCTGCCGCTGGCGCAAGGGATTACATTTGATTGATGCCGTAAGTTAAGCGCCACTCCTTTGTGACGATCGTGCCCACGCTCTGCGTGGGTACGCCTTGATGGACGCTCTGCGTCCGTTTTTGTGTAACGCAGAGCGCCACCCACGGCGTTCCCACGCGGAGCATGGGAACGATCAGTAACGATCGGTACAGGTATGTGGTGCAGGAAACGGTTTGGCTACGTCTCTTTCTGAGGTTTTGCGATGCCGCTACGCGAAGAATGTCTGTGGGAAACGCTGACGCCGCAGAGGCCCGAGGCGCCAGCGTTGAGGGGGGAGGTGAGCGTCGACGTCTGTGTGATCGGCGCCGGTATCACAGGGTTGTCGGCAGCGATTCACCTGCTGGAACAGGGCAAGAAAGTCGCCATCGTGGAAGCCCATCGCACCGGCCAGGGCGGCTCGGGGCGCAATGTGGGGCTGGTCAATGCCGGATTGTGGATTCCGCCCGACGAAATCGAGGCCGGTTTTGGTGAGCGCGTGGGCAGTCAGCTCAACACGATGCTCGGCAATGCGCCGTCGCTGGTGTTCAGCCTGATCGAACGGTATGGCATCGACTGCCAGGCCACGCGCAAAGGCACGCTGCACATGGCGCACAACGCCAAAGGCGAACAGGATTTGCGCAGCCGTGAAGCACAATGGAAGCGCCGTGGCGCACCGATCGAGTTACTTACCGGCAAAGCCTGCCAAGAGGCCACCGGCACCCAGGAAATCACCTCCGCGCTGCTCGACCACCGGGCGGGCACCATCAACCCAATGGCCTATACCAGTGGCCTGGCGGCGGCGGTCACCTCGTTGGACGGGCAGCGCTTCGACCACTCGCCGGTCTCGCGGCTCGAGCGTCAGGGCCAGCGCTGGTGCGTGATCACCGACGGCGGTTCGGTCATCGCCGATCAGGTGGTCATCGCTTCCAACGCTTACACCGAAGGAGAGTGGACTCAACTGCGTCGCAGCTTTTTTCCCGGCTACTACTATCAGGTCGCTTCCGCGCCCCTGACCGAAGAAGCTGCGCAGCAAATCCTGCCCGGTGGCCAGGGTTCATGGGACACACGCCAGGTGTTGAGCAGCATTCGCCGTGATGCCGACGGGCGTCTGCTGCTGGGCAGCCTGGGCAACGGCAATCAAAAGCCGGCGTGGTTTCTCAAAGCCTGGGCCGACCGGGTTCAGCAGCACTACTTCCCGTATTTGAAGAAGGTCGAATGGGAATGCGCCTGGACCGGATGCATCGCATTCACCCCCGATCATCTGCTGCGCATGTTCGAGCCTGCACCAGGACTGGTCGCCGTCACGGGGTACAACGGTCGAGGCAATACGACCGGCACCGTGGTGGGCAAGGCGTTCGCCGACTACCTGTGCAGTGGCGACCCTCAGGTACTGCCAATCCCGTTCTCGCCCATGCAGCCGCTCTCTGGCATCGGTTTGCGCAGCGCGCTGTATGAGGCTGGCTTTTCGCTATACCATGCCGGTCAGTGTTTGAGAATTGTGATCTAGTGCGGGACTTGAAACCTTCGCCAGCGCCTTTTGCACATCCGGTCGCCTGAAATGGTGCGTCCCGTAGCGGCTTCGCACCGGGGGTGTGCAGTTCGGTGACGCAGGCTGTTACAACAGGGTTGTACAGGTTGGCGCGTCGAGGTTGCTCGTCCCGACGTCACGGGTTGCTCTTTTGAAGTCGCAGGGTTGCACCTTGCGCGGTTTAGACGGTTGCACGCCCAGTGAAAAAGGGCCCGAATCAGTCAAATAACAACAAATCGATGACTTTTTTAAGAATAAAAAACCGATGGCACGGCGCTTGCTCAGAGCATTTCTGTGGTCGCAGTGCTAATTAAAAAACCTAGGAGCACCAACTCATGTCGCAGACGTTTTACAGGAAAGGCTTTCTGGCACTCGCAGTCGCTACTGCAATAGGTGCGGCTGGTTTGGCGCAGGCTGACGTCAAGATCGGTGTCGCAGGCCCCATGACCGGTGCCAACGCCTCGTTCGGCCAGCAGTACATGAAGGGCGCTCAGGCAGCAGCCGATGCCATCAACGCCGCAGGCGGCGTGAACGGCGAGAAGATCGTTCTGGTTCAGGGCGACGACGCGTGCGAGCCGAAACAGGCCGTGGCCGTTGCCAACAAAATGTCTCAGGAAAAAGTCGCCGGCGTCGTCGGCCACTTCTGCTCGTCTTCGACCATTCCTGCGTCGGAAGTCTATGACGAAGCCGGCATCATCGCGATTACCCCAGGCTCCACCAACCCGACTGTGACCGAACGCGGCCTGAGCGCCATGTTCCGCATGTGCGGGCGTGACGACCAGCAAGGCGTTGTGGCGGGTGATTACATCGTCGACGTGCTCAAAGGCAAAAAAATCGCTGTCATCAACGACAAGGACACCTACGGCAAAGGCCTGGCGGACGCTACCGCCAAGCAACTGACTGCCCGTGGCGTGAAGCCGGTTCTGGAAGAAGGCCTGACCCGTGGCGAGAAAGACTTCAGCGCCCTGGTGACCAAGATCCGTTCTGTCGGTGCCGACGTGGTTTACTTCGGTGGCCTGCATCCGGAAGCCGGCCCGTTGGTTCGCCAACTGCGTGAGCAAGGCCTGAAAGACGTCAAGTTCATGTCCGACGACGGCGTCGTCACCGACGAACTGGTCACCACCGCCGGTGGCGCTCAATACGTTGACGGCGTGTACATGACCTTCGGCGCCGACCCACGTCTGCTGCCCGACAGCAAGGCTGTGGTCGAGCAGTTCCGCAAGTCTGGCTATGAGCCTGAAGGCTACACTCTGTATGCCTATGCATCGGTGCAGGCGCTGGCCGCCGGCTTCAACGGTGCGAAGTCCAACAAGGGCGAAGCCGCCGCCGCATTCCTCAAGTCCCATCCAGTGAAAACCGTCATGGGCGAAAAAGCCTGGGACGCGAAAGGCGACCTGAAGGTCTCCGACTACGTGGTTTACCAGTGGGACAAGGACGGCAAATACCACCAGCTTGAAAAACAGAAGTGAGTTGAGCGCCTAGTCGAGCGAGCGGCTCAGCGGGCTTGGAACCTCTGCGCCGCTTGATTCGGTAATCGGCGCCGCCTTGTGTGGCGCCGGATTTCTTCTGTTGCCATCGAGTGTGTCCCGCTGCGCCTCACGAGGGTGTTGCCGGTCCGCACCAGGTTGGCCTTCAAGTTCGTGAGCGTGCGTGATGGATGGTATTTTCCTGCAACAAATGGTCAACGGCCTGACCCTAGGTTCGGTCTATGGCCTGATTGCCATCGGTTACACGATGGTTTACGGCATCATCGGCATGATCAACTTCGCCCACGGCGACGTGTACATGATCTCTGCCTATCTGGCAGCCATCGGCCTGGCCGTGCTGTCGTTCTTCGGTATCCAGTCGTTCCCCTTCCTGATTCTCGGCACCCTGATCTTCACCATCGTGGTGACCGGCGTCTACGGCTTCGTCATTGAGCGCGTGGCCTACAAGCCGCTACGCAACTCGACGCGTCTGGCGCCCCTGATCAGCGCCATCGGCATTTCCCTGATCCTGCAGAACTACGCCCAGATCGCCCAGGGGCCGCGCCAGCAAGGCGTCCCAACCCTGCTCGAAGGCGCCATGCGCTTCGAGGTCGGTACGGGCTTCGTGCAGATCACCTACACCAAAATCTTCATTCTCGTCGCCGCCTTCATCGGCATGGGCGTGCTGACCTACATCATCAAATACACCAAGCTGGGCCGGATGTGCCGTGCCACGCAGCAGGATCGGAAAATGGCCTCGATCCTGGGGATCAACACCGACCGCATCATTTCCTATGTGTTCGTCATCGGCGCCGCCATGGCGGCCCTGGCCGGTGTGCTGATCACCATGAACTACGGCACATTCGACTTCTTCGCCGGGTTCGTCATCGGCATCAAGGCCTTCACCGCTGCGGTATTGGGCGGTATCGGTTCATTGCCGGGCGCCATGCTCGGTGGGTTGATCCTGGGGGTTGCCGAGTCGCAATTCTCCGGTCTGATCAACTCCGACTACAAAGACGTGTTCAGTTTCGGCCTGCTGGTGGTGATTCTGATCTTCCGTCCTCAAGGCCTGCTGGGTCGCCCACTCGTGGCGAAGGTATAACCATGTCTGCTCCTGTCAAACCCATCGATATCAAACAAAGCGTGATCGACGCTGTGCTGGCGGGTCTGCTGTCACTGATCGTGTTCGGTCCCATCGTCGGCATCGTGCTGGATGGCTACGACTTCAACCTGCAGCCGGGCCGCGTCGCGGTACTGGTCGGCGTGGTAGTGGTCGGCCGTTTCTTCATGAGCCTCTTTCTGCAGACGCCCAAGGGCCGTGCGATCGCCGACAGCTTCGAGCGGCCGGGGTCGGGCGTGCATGTGCTGCCGCCGGGTTACAAGACGCGGTTGCGCTTCATCATTCCGCTGATGATCCTGATTGCCGTGATCTTTCCGGTGTTCGCCGACAAATACGTGCTGACGGTGGTCATCCTTGGTTTGATCTACGTCCTGTTGGGCCTGGGTCTGAACATCGTGGTCGGTCTGGCTGGCCTGCTCGACCTGGGTTACGTGGCGTTCTACGCCATCGGCGCGTACGGGCTCGCGCTCGGCTATCAGTACCTCGGGTTGGGCTTCTGGTCAGCGCTGCCCTTGGCGGCCATTGCCGCAGCGTTCGCCGGTTGCATCCTGGGCTTCCCCGTCTTGCGCATGCACGGCGATTATCTGGCGATCGTGACCCTGGGCTTCGGTGAAATCATTCGCCTGGTGCTCAACAACTGGTTGTCGTTCACCGGTGGACCGAATGGCGTCCCAGTGCCTTCGCCGACCTTTTTCGGTCTGGAGTTCGGGCGCCGCGCCAAAGACGGCGGCATTCCGATCCATGAATACTTCGGTTTCGAATACAACCCGGACTTGAAATTCATTTTCATCTACACCGTGCTGTTCCTCGTGGTGCTGGCCGTGTTGTACATCAAGCATCGCCTGACCCGCATGCCGGTCGGTCGCGCTTGGGAAGCCCTGCGTGAAGACGAGATCGCGTGCCGCTCCATGGGCCTGAACCATGTGCTGGTCAAGCTCTCGGCCTTCACCATCGGCGCATCGACCGCAGGACTGGCCGGCGTGTTCTTCGCCAGCTATCAGGGCTTCGTCAACCCGACGTCGTTTACGTTCTTCGAGTCGGCATTGATCCTCGCCATCGTCGTACTGGGCGGCATGGGCTCCACCGTCGGGGTGGTCATTGCCGCGTTCGTCTTGACCGTTGCGCCGGAAATGTTGCGCAGCTTCGCCGAATACCGCGTTCTGCTGTTCGGCGTCCTGATGGTGTTGATGATGATCTGGCGCCCGCGGGGCCTGATCCGAATCAGCCGAACCGGCGTACAACCACGCAAAGGCGTGCTGGCAAAAGCGGAGGGCTTTTGATGAGCGACGAAATCGTTCTGTCCGTCGAACACCTGATGATGCATTTCGGCGGCATCAAGGCCCTCAGCGATGTCAGCCTCGAAGTGCGGCGCAACTCGATCTTCGCCCTGATCGGCCCTAACGGGGCAGGCAAGACCACGGTCTTCAATTGCCTGACCGGCTTTTACAAGGCCACGGGCGGGCGCATCGAACTCAATGCGCGGGGCAAGAAAACCGACGTCATTCAGCTGCTGGGTGAACAGTTCCGCGCCAGCGACTTCGCTTCGCCCAAGCGTTTCGGCAGCCGCCTTTATTACAAGATGTTCGGCGGCACCCACCTGGTGAACCGCGCCGGGCTGGCGAGGACGTTCCAGAACATACGGCTGTTCAAGGAAATGTCCGTCGTCGAGAACCTCCTCGTTGCCCAGCACATGTGGGTCAACCGCAACATGATCGCGGGCATCCTTAACACCAAGGGGTATCGCAAGGCCGAAGAGGACGCCATGAACACGGCGTTCTACTGGCTGGAGGTGGTCGACCTGGTGGACTGCGCCAACCGCCTGGCTGGCGAGCTTTCGTATGGCCAGCAACGGCGCCTGGAAATCGCCCGCGCCATGTGCACCCGTCCGCAGGTGATTTGCCTGGACGAGCCAGCCGCAGGCCTCAACCCGCAGGAAACCGAAGCACTGAGCGGCATGATCCGCCACCTGCGCGACGAACATGACATGACCATCGTGCTGATCGAGCACGACATGGGCATGGTCATGGGCATTTCCGATGACATTGTCGTGCTCGACCATGGCAATGTCATCGCCAAGGGCAAACCGGAGCAGATTCGCAACGATCCAAAAGTGATCGCCGCGTATCTGGGTGCTGATGAAGAGGAGTTGGTATGAGTAAGCCGATCCTCGAAATGAAAGAGATCGACGTGTACTACGGGCCGATTCAGGCCCTGAAAAAGGTCTCGCTGCACATCAACGAAGGTGAAACGGTCAGCCTGATCGGCTCCAACGGCGCGGGTAAGTCCACGCTGTTGATGTCCATTTTCGGTCAGCCACGGGCCGCACGCGGGCAGATTATCTATCAAGGTACCGACATCACTCAGAAGTCGTCTCACTACATCGCGTCCAACGGCATCGCGCAGTCTCCGGAGGGGCGTCGCGTGTTCCCGGACATGTCAGTGGAAGAGAACCTGATGATGGGCACTATCCCCATTGGGGATCAGTACGCCAAGGAAGACATGCAACGGATGTTCGACCTGTTCCCGCGCCTCAAGGAGCGTCGCAACCAGCGGGCGATGACCATGTCAGGCGGGGAGCAACAGATGCTTGCGATTGCACGTGCCCTGATGAGCCGTCCCAAGCTCTTGCTCCTGGACGAGCCGAGCCTGGGGCTGGCGCCGATCATCGTGAAACAGATCTTCTCCACCTTGCGTGAACTGGCTCAAACGGGCATGACGATTTTTCTCGTCGAGCAGAATGCCAACCACGCGCTGAAGCTGTCGGACCGCGCGTACGTCATGGTCAATGGCGAAATTCGCCTCACGGGCACAGGGCAGGAGTTGTTGACGAACGAAGAAGTGAGAAACGCGTACCTCGGCGGCCACTGAGTCGGTCCGTTACGCTGACCTCATGAACGCCCCGGGTGGATACACACCGGGGCGTTTTTTTTGGGGGGGGGAGCAAGGCTGACCGGCTCTGCCGAGCGCCGTGCTGGCTGATTCGAGCTCCGACGCGCCGTTGTGGAAAACCTTTTTGAGCAGTTGCCAAACCTCGACAGTTAGCCGCTGCAAACAGTTGTTTTGTCACGGTTTTGACTTGTTCAGTTTTACTGTGGAGTCTGCTGTGAATAACTTGGTGGCAGTTAGCTACAAGCCTTTATCTACGTGGGCTCTGGCGCGTCGGTTATAATTTGAACAGTCTTTTTGGGTCCTGTTTTCTGCAGGTTTGTCAACGGTTGGTGGGCTGGTATTTTATACAGCTTTTGACAGTGTAAGACCTGTGGATAACTCTGTGTGCAACCCTTGGAAAGAGCGCTGAGGATAGCGTTATCCGAGGGTGGAGGCGGTCGATCTTGACCGCCTAGGCGAATCGTCGGAGTCAAGGCCGTTCCGAGAAGCGAGATCGGTCAAGCGCAATCGTCGTGGATGTGGCTTACCGGGGCCTGGCGCGTTTGCTTGCATCGGCTGAAGTTGCCCCCGGATTTTGTGCATCCGGCTGTGGATAAGGTGGGCAAAAGCGTCCGCAGCCCATGCAGTACAAGGCTCGTAGAGGATTGGTCGTTTTTTGTACGGTGCAGTAAGCCGAAGGCGCTGCTTCATGACAGGCTTGATCCCGAACCGTCTGCGCGGGCATTCTCCAGAACTTTCCTACACGCAACGCGCTTGCTTGCGTCAATCCGAGCTGTCCCTCAGCCGAAACCCTCAGTCAGGAGAATCAAATGACTTCTACCGTGTTCATTACCGGTGCCACATCCGGGTTTGGCGAAGCCTGTGCCCGTCGGTTCGCTGAAGCGGGTTGGTCGCTGGTGTTGACCGGTCGCCGTGAAGAGCGTCTGCAGGCGCTGAGCGCCGAGTTGTCAAAAAAGACCAAGGTCCACACCCTGACGCTCGACGTGCGGGATCGGGCGGCCGTGGAGAAGGCTATCGAAGGACTGCCTGCCGAGTTCGGCAAGATCCGTGGCCTGATCAACAATGCGGGCCTGGCGCTGGGCATCGACCCCGCACCGAAGTGCGATCTCGACGATTGGGAAACGATGATCGATACCAACGTCAAAGGGCTCGTCTACACCACTCGCCTGCTGCTTTCCCGATTGATTGCGTATGGCCGCGGCGCAAGCATCGTCAACCTGGGTTCGGTGGCCGGCAACTATCCGTATCCGGGCGGTAACGTGTATGGCGGCACCAAGGCTTTCGTCGGTCAGTTTTCGCTCAACTTGCGCAATGACCTGATTGGCACGGGCGTGCGCGTCACCAACCTGGAGCCTGGGTTGTGCGAGAGTGAGTTCTCGTTGGTACGTTTCGGCGGTGACCAGGCCAAGTATGACGCCACCTATGCCGGCGCCGAGCCTATCCAGCCGCAGGACATCGCCGAGACGATCTTCTGGATCATGAACACACCGGCCCACGTCAACGTCAACAGCCTGGAATTGATGCCTGTGAGCCAGACCTGGGCAGGTTTTGCCATCGACCGTACCCGCGGTGATGCGAAGTAAGCGCAAATAAAGCTGATCGCTCCCGCGCGGCGCGTGGGGGTGATCGAACGTGCTGCCTTTCAACCGGAGGGTGTCAGGCGCTGAAGTACTCACTCAGGCCGATATAACAGGTCGCCAAGTGATAGGGCGTGGTCGAGGGCATGTCGCTGCGGCTGACCCGGCCCTGACTGTCCAGGCACTCGTTCCAGCCCCCGGCGTGCAGAAAACGCTGCTGCAAGGCCGCCAGTTGCCGCGCAAGCAGTGGCTCGCTGTGCGGGCGCAGTGTCAGCGCTCGCAGGTATTCGGCCTGGGCCCAAATGCGCTGGGTGCCGTCCTTCACTTGTCCATCCACCTCCAGCGACGCAACCACTGCGCCTGTAACCGGATCGACGCCTTGCGCCTCGGCATGGTCGAAGGCGGTGTTCAGCGAGCGGTGCAAGGCGGTGCCACGCAGTCGGTCTGACGACTCCAGCAAGTAAAACCATTCGAACTGATGCCCCGGCTCTGACCAGTTGTCCTCCGAGCCCAGCGGCCGTTCCAGCATCACTCCTTTGTCGGCATCGATGAAGCGACGCTGCATGCTGTCGGCAAGCGCATCGAGAGCGGCGAGGGTGGCGGTGTCCTCGCGCACCTCCAGCGTGGCCAGGAAGGCCTCGGCCAGGTGCATCAGCGGGTTTTGCAGAGGGCCGGCGCCCAGCAACGCCCAGTCTTCGTCCAGCACTGACTCATACAAACCGTCGCCATCGGCAAAGCGCTCGGCGACGACGTGCAGGGCGGCGTTCAACACGGATTCAACCAACGGCTCACGGACCTTGGCCCAGTAATGTGCGCACGCAAAGATGATAAAGGCGTGGGTATACAGATCCTTGCGGCGATCCAGCGGCACACCGTCGGGACCGATGCTGTAGAACCAGCCACCGTGTTCCGAATCATGAAAGTGGTGCTGAAGCGAGCGGAACAGCGCGGCTGCACGCGTTCGCGCGTCGGGAAAGCGTGGGTCGTCGATCAGGCTGGAAAACAGGAAAAGCTGCCGCGCACAGGCCATGGCGCGATAGCGTTGAGGCGGTAGCGGTCGATGCTGTGCGTCCAGCGCCTCATACGGCAACGCCAGGTCCGGATTCCAGCCAGGGCCTTGCCAGAGCGGCACGATCACTCCCGTAAAATGCTGCTGCACGCGAGCGAACATCGCAGACAATTCGGACTTGGCAGGAAGAGAAGAGGCGTCAGGCATTGGATGGCGTCGCAGCAGAGGACAAATGGCGCGACATGGTAGCAGGAGGCGGGGATGAGGGGCGATCAAATGGTCGCCGCAATACGCTGTAGGAGCGTGGCTTGGCCCGTGATCTGGCGCGCAGCGGCAGTAAAATCAGCCAACGCGGAGTGTCGGGTCAGGACACAGTGGCCGAATTCACGACTGCCTCGGTCGGGTGCGACCCCGGGCCGATCACGGGCGAGTCACGCTCCTACAGGGAGGGGCGATGCGCCTTCAAATCAACCTGCGAACAACCAGATGCCGGTAGCGGCCGACAGCGCACCGGCGATACGCACCAGAGGTGCCGCAGCGGCAGGCAGGAAGCGGACGACAGCGTAACCCGCTGCGTGCAGCGCGGCGGTGGCGCCGACGAAGCCCGCTGCATAACCCCAAGGGCTGGACATTTCGGGCAATTCCAAGCCATGCGCCACGCCGTGGAACAAAGCGAACACCGCGGTCGCCGCGACCGCCATCAACAGCGGTGGACGAACAGCCAGCGCCACCGCCAGGCCCAAGGCGAACACCGAGGCCGCGATGCCGCTTTCGAGGCCGGGGACGTCGAGCCCTTCGAAGCCCAGCAGGCCGCCCATCAGCATGGTGCCGACGAAGGTGCAAGGCAAAGCCCAGCGCGCGGCGCCCTTCTGCTGTGCAGCCCACAGGCCCACGGCGACCATTGCCAGCAAGTGGTCGAGGCCGCCCAAGGGGTGGCTGATCCCCGCGACCAGACCGCTTTCATCGTGGCCGGGGTGAGCGAACGCCAGCGCCGGTGCCAGCAGCAGCGCGAGTGCGCCGAAGAGTTTTTTGCAATTCATGAACAGAAGTCCTTGGAGTGATTGAAATCAGGCGGCAGTCAGCAGGCCCTGGCGCTCGATGAAGGCGATGATGTCTTCCAGGCCATGGCCGGTTTTCTGATTGCTGAACACGAACGGCTTCTCGCCGCGCATTTTCTTGGTGTCGCGGTCCATCATTTCCAGCGACGCGCCCACCAGTGGCGCCAAGTCGATCTTGTTGATCACCAGCAGGTCGGACTTGCAGATGCCGGGGCCGCCTTTGCGAGGCAGTTTGTCGCCTGCCGACACGTCGATCACATAGATGGTCAGGTCCGACAATTCGGGGCTGAACGTGGCGGAGAGGTTGTCGCCGCCCGACTCTACGATGATCAGGTCCAGCCCTTCGAAGCGTCGGTTCAATTGATCAACCGCTTCAAGGTTGATCGACGCGTCTTCACGAATCGCCGTGTGCGGACAGCCACCGGTCTCGACACCGATGATGCGCTCCGGCGCGAGGGCTTCGTTGCGCACCAGAAAGTCCGCATCTTCACGGGTGTAAATGTCGTTGGTGACCACCGCGAGGTTGTAGCGCTCGCGTAGCGCGAGACAGAGGGCAAGGGTCAGCGCGGTTTTGCCTGACCCGACCGGGCCGCCGATGCCGACGCGCAGAGGTTGGCTGTTCATATGGTGTTCTCCGTTGATCTTCTTGTGCGATTCAAGGTGAGGCCCTTAAGCGGTCAGGATCGGAACAAGCGGCTGTATTGACGCTCGTGGGCCATGCTCGCCAGCACCAGGCCAAACGGCGCACTGCCGAGGTGTCCCTGGTCAATTTCACACGCCCGCTGCTGAGCCTGTTGCAGCAAAGGCGTCAGCTCCGTGGTCAGTCGCTGAGCGGCCTGCTGGCCCAGCGGCAAGGTTTTCATCAGCACCGCGAGTTGATTTTCCAGCCAGCTCCACAGCCAGGCGGCGAGGGCGTCCTGCGGTTCGATGGCCCAAGCACGGGCGGCCAGCGCCCAGCCCAGCGCCACGTGCGGCTCGTCGATTTGTTGCAGAAAGTCGCTGGCCGATGGGTCCAGTTCCGGCAAGCCGCTGAGCAATTGCTGCAACGAATAGCCCATTTGTCGGCTTTCCAGTTGCAGCTCGCGGGTTTCCCGGCTGGCGCGATGCTCTTCGCTCAGTCGGCGCAGCGTTGCCCAATCCCCGTCGGTCGCGGCGACGCAATGGGCCAGCAGCATGGGCGCTTCGAAGCGACAGAGGTTGAGCAGCAACTGGTCGCCGATCCAGCGCCCGGCAGTGGCTGGGTCGGTGACGATGCCGTTTTCGACTGCCATTTCCAGGCCTTGCGAGTAGCTGTAGCCGCCGATCGGCAGTTGCGGGCTCGCCAGACGTAACAGCGCCCATGCCTTATTCATCGGCGCGCGCTCATTTGCGAACGCCGAACTGGTGGATGCGGGGCGCGTAGTTGAAGTCTTCTTCTCCAGCTCGCGAATGGTGATGGCCGCCGCCATAGGCGCCGTGCTCCGGTTGGAAAGGCGCTTCGATGGACGTGGTCGTGGCGCCGAGTTGATCCAGCATCGCCTTGAGCACGTAGTCATCGAGCAGGCGCAGCCAACCGTCGCCCACTTGCAGCGCGACGTGACGGTTGCCCAAGTGATAGGCGGCCCGCGTGAGCTCGAATGCGCTCTCGCACGTCACGTGCATCAGCGCTTCCGGGCGTGCACAAACGCGTACGACGCGTCCGTCCTGCGCCTTGAGAAAGTCCCCGTCACGCAATGGGGGTTGCCCGCGTTCCAGAAACAGCCCGACATCCTCGCCCTCGGCACTGAAACAGCGCAGGCGACTTTTGCTTCGGGCCTCGAAATTCAAATGCAGCTCAGCGGCCCATTCGGACTGGGGGTCGATTCGTTGGTGAATCACCAGCATCGGATTACTTCCAGCAATGTGCGATGACAGGGCCAGAGCAAGGGGCTTGCCAACTGACAGAGTGGTCAGAAATTGGCGGGTGGTGGGAGGGCGATGGTTGAAGGTGGGGCATTGTCATGATGCTTGTTGGTGCGCATCGGCAGGGCGTGCATTGATTTGGTGCAATTACGCCCTTGTTCCATCAAGCGCGCGCAGTGTCCCCTCACTCAGTGCTGCCCAGCCCCTGCCAGCGTTTGGCGCCAATGAAGATGAAACGCAATTGTTGAGTGATCTTGGCGCGGGGCGTCAAATGCTCCGCCAAGGTCGACGGCGGAGGATCGATCAGTTCCGGCAGCATGGCAAAAACGCTTTTCACCACCAGGTCGGCCATCACCGAAAGGTCATCGGTGTTCAGGTGCTGGAATTTGGGCATCGAGGCCAGGTCAGTCGCCAAGTCCGCGATGATAGCTTCGCGCAGCGCCCCCAGTGCCTGGCGGACCTTCAGCGAGCCCCCGTATTGCTCGCGGGCCAGGAACAGAAACTGTGAGCGGTTGGCCGCGACCACTTCCAGAAAGATGCGCACGGACGCGTCGATGATGCCGCCGTTGATGTTGTGGTTATGTCGCACCCGGCGGATGGTTTCACGGAAGGTCTGGCCCACTTCGCTGACCAAGGCCAGCCCGAGGTGATCCATATCGTCAAAGTGGCGATAAAAACCTGTCGGCACGATACCCGCTGTCTTCGCCACCTCGCGCAGGCTCAAGCTGCCAAAGCCACGCCCGCTCTCCATCAACCCCTTGGCGGCATCGAGCAAGGCGTGGCGGGTCTGCTGTTTCTGTTCGGCGCGCGGCAGCATGGGACTCGAACTGTTTGAAGCGAATTTGGGCCGCACTCTAACAAATGCCCTCGCGCGGCGTCGAACCCAGTTTCCCGAACCCGCCCGCAGGCCTCAAGAAGCCGTGACATCGCGCCGGCAGCGGTTTCTCCCGCCAGTGGCAAGGTTCCATCGGGAAGGGGGCGTCTTGGCGACCGGGCATGAAAAAGCCCGGCAGGGTGCCGGGCTCATGGGGTTCGCTTGATTCAGGAGACGCGTTGATACTGCTGAACCAGGCGGTCAGGACCGTTATCGGCCACACGCTGATATTGATTGATCAATCGACCGGGACCGTCCTGCGCCACAGTTGGCAGGCCAACGTGCTGGGTCGCTTTCGCTTCGCCAAGCACGGGCTGTTCGCTGGCAGGCATCGCGAAGGCAGTCGTGGCGAGGAGGGAAAGGGTCAGTGCGATCAGTTGGCGTTTCATGAATGGGTGCTCCTCGAAAGGGCGGGCAGTGAACATGGAGGCAATTTTACTGGGGCTGCCTGTATAAAGAAGTTCAAAGGGCTGATGGTGACCATCGATGGAATTGATTCAGCCCTCAAGCCTTGTAAATCGAGGGCTGTAGCGTTTTTCCAGGCACAGGCTCGCTGCCGCCTGCGCGCTCGCTCAGCGTTGGCAGCGGTATGAAACCGCTGGTTTTTGAGGATTCGATCAAACCCGCTGCGCTTTTGTCAGTCGAACGGCTACGACGTATGCAACGCGTCCAGGATGGGCGTTCGGATTTGGGGAGATAACGCAATGACGCGAGGACGGAAGATTCTTGCCTGGACGGTGGGCATCGTACTGCTGTTGCTGGCCATATTGATCGTTGTGATCGCTACCTTCGACTGGAACCGGCTCAAACCGACCATCAACGAAAAAGTTTCCGCCGAATTGCACCGACCGTTCGCCATTAACGGCAACCTGGCGGTGCATTGGCAGCGTGAGCCGGACGAAGGGGGGTGGCGTGCCTGGGTGCCATGGCCGCACATGTCGGCCGAAGACATCGCGTTGGGTAATCCTGAATGGTCGAAGACACCTCAAATGGTCACCCTCAAACGGGTTGAGATGCGCCTGTCGCCCCTTCCGTTGCTGGCTCAGCGCGTGGTGATTCCCCGCATCGACCTCAAGGAGCCCAACGCAAAAATAGAGCGTCTGGCCGATGGTCGCGCCAACTGGGTGTTCGACTTGCCCAAGAGCGACCCGAATGCAGCCCCGTCCAACTGGGTCGTGGACATAGGCACCATCGGGTTCGACAAAGGCTTCGTGAGCTATAACGATCAAATGATCAACACTGCAGTGGACGTCGTGATCGATCCGCTGGGCAAGCCGATACCGTTCAGCGATATCGTTGGCAGCGGCGAGGCCAAGAAGGTGCAGGATAAAGGTGCATCTGCCCAGGACTACGCATTCGGTTTTACTGCCAAGGGGCAGTACCACGGGCAAAAACTTAACGGCAGCGGCAAAGTGGGTGGTCTGCTGGCGCTCAAAGACGCCGCGCTGCCGTTCCCTGTACAGGCTGACGTCAGTGCCGGAAACACGCGTGTGGCTGTCGCCGGGACCGTGACCGACCCGCAAAACCTGGGCGAGTTGGATTTGCGCCTCAAGTTGTCTGGGGACAGCCTTGGCAACCTCTACCCGCTGACCGGCGTGACGCTGCCTGACTCGCCGCCTTATTCCACAGACGGCCGCCTGATCGCCAAGCTGCACGACCCCGCCGGCGCCTCATTCCAGTACAAAGGCTTCAACGGCAAAATCGGCAACAGCGATATCCATGGCGACCTTGGTTTCGTCGCCAGCCAGCCCCGCCCCAAGCTGACCGGGGCGCTGGTGTCCAACCAACTGTTGATGGCTGACCTCAAACCATTGATCGGTGCCGACTCCAACGCAGAGCAGAAAAACCGTGGCGGCGAAAGCAAGCAGCCTGCCGACAAGGTGCTTCCGGTCGAAGAGTTCAAGACCGATCGCTGGAGCGCGATGGACGCGGATGTCGAATTTACCGGCAAGCGCATTGTTCAGAGTGCGGACCTGCCCTTCACAGACCTGTACACCCACGTTGTGCTCAATGACGGGCAATTGAGTCTGCAACCCCTGCGTTTTGGCGTGGCGGGTGGCAAGTTGGACGCGGACATCAAACTCAATGGCCATTCCCGGCCGCTCGATGGGCGGGCCCGGCTCACTGCCCGAGGCTTCAAGCTCAAGCAATTGTTCCCGACCTTCGAGCCGATGAAAACCAGCTTTGGCGAGCTCAACGGCGATGCCGATATCAGCGGCAAAGGCAACTCCGTCGCAGCGCTGCTGGGCACGGCCAACGGTGAGATGAAGTTGCTGATCAATGATGGGGCGATCAGCCGTGACCTGATGGAGATCGCAGGGCTGAACGTGGGCAACTACGTCGTTGGGAGGCTGTTTGGCGACAAGAACGTCAAGATCAACTGCGCAGCGTCCAATTTCGGCTTCAAGGATGGGCTGGCGACAAGCAAATTGTCGGTCTTCGATACCGAGAACGCGTTTATCTACATCGACGGCACCGCGAACATGAAGACCGAGCAGTTGGATCTCAAGATCACCCCTGAGTCCAAAGGTTTCCGCGTGTTCTCGCTGCGGTCGCCGCTCTATGTGCGTGGGCCGTTCGTCAAGCCCAGCGCAGGCGTGCAATCTGGACCCCTGCTGTTGCGCGGCGCGGGGATGGTGCTGTTGGGCGCGGCGGCGGGACCGGCGGCGGGCTTACTGGCACTGGTGGCCCCAAGTGGTGGTGAACCTAACCAGTGTGCGCCTCTGCTGGAGCAGATGCGTTCGGGCAAGGCGCCTAAAACGGTGCAATAAAACCAGCCGATTCTGTTGCAGGACCGGCGCCTCAGCGGGAGCGCGCACCGTTGCGCGACCGTTGGGGGGAGACACATCACTGGCGCCGCACCCACAAAAAAGCCAAGGCTCGAGCCTTGGCTTTTTGCATTCCGTCAAACCTTACAGACCGTCGAGAATGTCCGCCATGTCGTCGGCGTGCTCTTCTTCCTGCGCGAGGATTTCTTCGAAGATCCGGCGGGTGGTCGGGTCTTTGTCGCCGATGTACTGAATGATCTCGCGGTAGCTATCGATCGCGATACGCTCGGCGATCAGGTCTTCGGTGACCATTTCCTTGAGGGTGTTGCCCGCCACGTACTGCGCGTGGGAGTTCTTCGACAGCAGGTCCGGGTTCAGTTCCGGTTCGCCACCCAGTTGCACGATACGCTCGGCCAGCTTGTCGGCGTGGGAGGCTTCCTGATTTGCGTGTTCGAGAAATTCGTCCGCCGCGACCTGGGCTTTCACACCCTTGGCCATGTAGTAGTGGCGCTTGTAACGCAGTACGCAAACCCATTCGGTGGCCAGCGACTCGTTGAGCAGGCGCAGAATGGTCTCGCGGTCGGCGTCGTAGCCTTCAGTGACGGCGCCGTTCTCGACATGCTGGCGCGCGCGTTCACGCAGGGTGCTGACGTCCGTTAATTGATGCACATCGCTCATGATTCATCTCCAGGGCTGATCCGGTTTGGGGCCGTCTCGCTCTTGATGCGTCGGTCGCGCACTGATTGACCGACGCCCGGCAAGATCGGGTTCAAGATGTGAGTGGCAAGCGCTTCGAAAAGTTTGATTTGTTTTGCTGCCTCACATCACATCGCGCGCTCGTTGGCCTCGCGCTGTTCACAGGTCATGAAACCTTTGCTGTCCACCCGGCCATTGGCGTTGAACGTCACGTAATAGGTCTGTTGATGGCCGTCCTTGTTGAGCACGTAGTTATTGCACGTGCCGGGGTGCACCTTGCGCTGCACTCGAGACGAAGGTTCGCCACCAATGGTCAGCACCTGCTGTTCAGTCATGCCGTCGTCCACCTGCTTGACCAGCGGTTCATTGCGGTAAGTCGCGTAATCCACCGGGTTTTGCAAGGTCGTCGACGTACAGCCAGCCAGCGCGGCCATTGCAAACACGACTGCCAAAGATTGCTTGTACATAACCGTTCACTCCACAGAAGAGCCTTCATTGGCCCGTTGCTGGTATGAGCGCTGCCCGCTTCAAAGAGTTCGATCCAACAGATGGCGAAGGGGCATTACCGGCTGTCATCAATGCGGAACGGCTTTGCGGCTACTGTTCATGCAGGCGCTTCAAGCCCGTGACGCCAGGCTTTCGGACGTTGTTCGACGAGGATCATTCATGACGCAAGATCAGGCGACCCGATACCCCATCGTGCTTGTGCCCGGACTGTTGGGCTTCGTGAAGCTGGTGGTCTACCCGTACTGGTACGGCATCGTTCCGGCGCTGCGCCGTGGCGGGGCGACGGTGATTCCGGTGATGGTGTCGGCCGTCAACTCCACCGAGATCCGTGGCGAGCAATTGCTGGCCCGGGTCGAGGAAATCCTCAAGGAGACCGGCGCGGCCAAGGTCAACCTGATCGGCCACAGTCAGGGGGCGCTGACCATCCGTTACGTGGCGGGGATACGACCCGACCTGGTCGCGTCAGTGACCTCCGTCGCAGGGCCAAACCACGGCTCGGAACTGGCGGACTACCTCGAAGCGCATTGCCCGCCAAGCAGCTTGCGCGGTTGGCTGGTCAATGCCGCCATACGCGTGACCACCTGGGTGCTGGCCACGCTCGACACGGGCTATCGCGGCACTCGGTTGCCAACCGATGTGGAAGCAGCGCATCACTCGCTGACTACTCAGGGCGTTGCGCGCTTCAACCTTCTCTTTCCTCAGGGCTTGCCCACCCATTGGGGCGGGCAGGGTGCCGAGCAAGTGAATGGCGTGAGGTATTACTCGTGGTCGGGCACGTTGCAGCCGGGACGAACGGATCGGGGCAAGAACCTGCTCGATACCACTCATCTCACCTGCAAATTATTCGCTCGCACGTTCACAAAAGAGCGAGGTCAATCTGATGGCATGGTCGGGCGATACAGCTCTCACCTCGGCACCGTCATTGGCGATGATTTTCCACTCGACCATTTCGACATCGTCAACCAGCACCTCGGTCTGGTGGGCAAAGGGGCTGATCCAGTGGGGCTGTTCGTCGAGCATGCCGCGCGGTTGAAGGCCGCGGGTCTATGACTTCATGAGTTGTGATGAGTGATCAACGAGCCAAAAGGGCCGCTAAGGAAGTGATGCGATGAGTGATAAAGAGCACTATGAAATCGAGTACAAATTGGCCGGTGAGCATCATGTCGACGTGATCGACGACCTGGACGTGCCGATCATCGAGATCGTCCATGAGCTGGCGCACAAGCATCATGTGGCGCTGGAGGACGATCCGCTGGATATAGGCGAAGCCCACGCCGACATGCCCTTGGTCGCCGGCATCACTGATGTGTCGATTCACAGCGCCGAGGAGCGGGATGAAGCTTGAGTTTCAGCGGTCGATGGCTTTGCGCAGCGGTGTGGTCCAGCGTTCGGCGAGGATCACGCCGCCCAGTGTGAGCGCGCCGCCAACGAAGTGGTAGGGCGCCAGCCGCTCGCCCAGTGCAACTGCGGCGACCAAGGCGGTCAGGATCGGCACCAGGTTGAAAAACAGCGTGGTGCGGCTAGGCCCCAGTCTGCTGATGGCCTTCATCCATAGCAAGGGCGCAATCATCGAGGTGGGGATGCACGCATAGAGCACCAGCCCGACGTTGTTCGCATTGAGCCCGCTCCGTGGAGACATCAGGAATAGCGGAAAAAGGGCAAGGATCGCCACCAGGATCTGCAAGTAGAGCAGTTGCAGCGGCGGCATGCGCAGCTGCCATTTTTTCAGCAGCGTGCTGTAAGTCGCGTAAGCCAACGTGGCGATCAGCATCATCAGATCACCCAGGTTGACACCGTGAGCGACCAACGTCGCCCAACTTCCCTGTGACACCACTGACAACACCCCTGCAAACGAGACCAGCGCGCCCACCAGGGCACCTGCGGTCAACCGCGTACCCAGGCTGACGATCGACATGCCCAGCGTCATTACCGGTACCAACGACAGGATGATGCCCATGTTGGTCGCGGTCGTGATGTTTGCTGCGTAATACGCCAGGCTCTGGTAGATGGCCATGCCAAGCACGCCGAGGATCGCGATCTTGCCCAGAACCGGACGAATCGTGGTGCGGTTACGCAGCACCGGCCCAAGAAGGAAGGGTGTAAAGAGCAGCCCTGCCAGCAGCCACCGATAGAAACCGATCTCGGCCGGAAAAATGCGACCGGCCGCAGCTTTGGTAATAACGTTGTTGCCCGCCCAGATCATGACGGTCAGCAGGGGGAAGAGGTATTGCATGGGAAAACCGGCAGTCGAAAGAGACGCCATTATCGGCCTGTGAGCATGAGCGTCCAGCCCTGTGCGCTTGGTATCTGAAATATGGCGCAACATTTCTTGGCTACACTGCTTCGAAAGCTGCGGGTTTGCGCGGCGTCTCTGGAGAAGGTCGATGAAAATGCTGCGTGTTCCTCTTTTGGTCGTGGGCTTGATGGTGTGCGCTCAAGGTTTCGCGGCCACTGCGCAACAGAACAAGATGACCAGTTGCAATGCTGATGCGACGGCCAAATCGCTCAAGGGTGACGAGCGCAAGGCCTTCATGAGCACCTGCCTCAAGGCCGCGCCAGCCCCGGCGGCCACTCAGCAGGAGAAGATGAAGACCTGCAATGCCACGGCCAGCAGTCAGGCACTCAAAGGCGACGCCCGCAAGGCCTTCATGAGCGATTGCCTGAAGAAAAAGTAAGCGGACGACGACGTCGGATCGCATTGCTGGGCGGGGTGGTGAGCGCGAGTGAATGACTGCCGCCCTGCCGTACTGCTACAAATCATTGCAACGCGACTGACGACGCTTCCTGACGCTGGTCGTAAGCGGGGAACGCTGGCAGACTGCCCATCTTTTCAGGCCGTTTGTTTTGAGGCTGTATGCCAACGTTTTCGCCGCGTCATGTGTACCTGGCCAGCTGCATTCTGGTGTTTGGTGGTTTGCTGCTGGTATTACCGCTCAAATTGCTGCCCAGCCTTCTGGCAGGATTGCTGGTGTATGAACTGGTCGACATGCTCACCCCCCAACTGCAGCGCCTGATCGCCGGAGAGCGCGCGCGTTGGCTGGCCGTGGCGTTGCTGGGCACATTGGTGGTCAGCGTGCTGGCGCTGCTGTTCGCCGGAGCAATCAGTTTTATCCTGCACGAAGCCGAGAACCCAGGGGCCTCCCTCGACAAGTTCATGATCCTGGTGGACCGTGCCCGAGGTCAGTTGCCGCCCTTTATCGACGGGTACCTGCCCGCCAGCGCGTCGGAATTCCAGGCGTCGCTCAGTGCCTGGCTGACCAAGCACATCGGCGAGCTGCAATTGCTTGGCAAGGGCGCCGCCCACATGTTCGTCACCTTGCTGATCGGCATGGTGCTGGGGGCAATCATTGCCCTGCAACGCATTCCCGACGTCACCAAGCGCAAGCCGCTGGCCGCTGCGCTGTTCGAGCGTCTTCACCTGTTGAGCCAGGCCTTTCGCAATATCGTTTTCGCGCAGATCAAGATTTCGGCGCTCAACACCGCCTTTACGTCAGTCTTCCTCGCCGTGATCCTGCCGTTGTGTGGTGTGCACCTGCCGTTGACCAAGACGCTGATCGTCATGACCTTCCTGCTGGGGCTGTTGCCCGTGGTGGGTAATCTGATGTCCAACACCCTGATTTTCATCGTCGGGATGTCGCTGTCGATCTGGGTAGCGCTGGCCGCGCTGGGCTATCTGATCGTGATCCACAAAGTGGAATATTTCCTCAATGCGCGGATCGTCGGCGGGCAGATCAGTGCCAAATCGTGGGAACTGCTGTTGGCGATGCTGATATTCGAAGCCGCATTCGGGCTGCCGGGCGTCGTGGCCGGGCCGATTTACTACGCCTACCTGAAAAGCGAGCTGCGCAAGGCTGAGCTGGTTTGATCTGTTGACCCCAAGCCCTGACTGATCGTACCCACGCTCCGCGTGGGCACGCGGTGAAGACGCTCTGCGTCGACGGGACGCGGACCGTCCTGGGCGGCGTTCCCACGCGGAGCGTGGGAACGATCAGCATGTGCGCTCCCGTTTGCGCCTGGGTTCAGCCGTACCGCTTCTTCGCCTCGATGGCCAGGCCTGCGCCGATGCTGCCGAAAATATTCCCTTCCACATGCCGCGCATTGGGCAGCATCGCGGACACGCTGTTGCGCAGGGCGGGGATGCCGCTCGAGCCGCCGGTGAAGAACACCGTGTCGACGTCGCCCACAGTCACCCCGGCATCGCCGAGCAGAACGGTCACGCTTTCCCGCACGCGCTCCAGCAACGATTCGATAGACGATTCGAACAATGCTCGGGTGAGGTCGGCGTTCAAACCGGCTTCGATACGGTCCATCGGCACCCGGCGGGTGTGAGCGTGGGTGAGCTGGATCTTGGTCTCTTCTACCTCCATCGCCAGCCAGTGACCGGCGCGCTGTTCGATCAGCTTGAACAGACGGTCGATGCCCAAGGTGTCCTCGATGTCATAGCGCATGCTGCCCAGCGCCAACTGCGATTTCTGTGAATACACCGAGTTGATGGTGTGCCAGGTCGCCAGGTTCATGTGGGTGCTGGTGGGCATATAGGCGCCGCTTTTCATACGGCTGCCATAGCCGAACAGCGGCATGACGCCTTGCAGGCTAAGCTGCTTGTCGAAGTCGGTGCCGCCGATGTGTACGCCGCCGGTGGCCAGGATGTCGCTTTGACGCTCGTCGACCTGACGACGCTCCGGAGCCAGACGCACCAGCGAGAAGTCCGAAGTACCGCCGCCGATGTCGACGATCAACACCAGTTCTTCGCGGTCCAGCGTCGACTCATAGTCGAAGGCGGCGGCAATGGGTTCGAACTGAAACGAGACCTCCTTGAAACCGATCTTGCGCGCAACCTGCGCCAGGGTGTCTTCAGCCTCCTGATCCGCCGCTGCGTCGTCATCGACGAAATGCACCGGACGGCCCAGCACCACCTGTTCGAATGGCTGGCCGGCAGTCGCTTCGGCGCGCTTCTTCAGTTCCCCGATGAACAGCCCCAACAGGTCCTTGAATGGCATGGCGGTGCCGAGCACGCTGGTATCGTGCTTGATCAGCTTGGACCCCAGCAGGCTCTTGAGCGAGCGCATCAGTCGCCCCTCATAACCCTCCAGATATTCGTGCAGTGCCAGGCGACCGTAGACTGGGCGGCGCTCTTCAAGGTTGAAGAACACCACCGACGGCAGGGTGATCTTGTCGTCCTCCAGCGCAATCAGCGTTTGCTCACCGGGGCGAAGCCAGCCGACCGTCGAGTTGGAGGTGCCGAAGTCGATGCCGAGGGCTCGGGCCGGGGATGAGGTGCTCATGTTCGGTACGTTCCGGTCAAAAAAACGGCCGCGCAGTGTATGCGAGAGAACGCCAGATGCGTAGCGCGTCGTGTCGGTTTTCTTCACTGACCGGGCTATTTCGCGCCTGCAACTTGAATAGCGGCGCGCCACCCCCAATCTTTCAGGCAACTCTCGATGCATTCGGCCCGGCATGAACCCTGTTTCAAGCGCGCGAGGCCGCGTGCCGATAACCTTGCAACATTCAGCGCGGTCGACGTTCTCATCAGAAAACGCGGTACGGAACTGTGCTGGACAATCCGGAATGGGTGACCGTTAGATGGACTTCAAAGACTATTACAAGATATTGGGCGTTGAGCCGACCGCGGACGAGAAGACAATCAAGACCGCGTACCGCAAGCTCGCGCGCAAATATCACCCCGACGTCAGTAAAGAGCCTGGCGCGGAAGACAAATTCAAAGAGGCGTCCGAGGCCTACGAAGCGCTAAGCGATCCAGAAAAGCGCGCCGAGTACGACGACATTCGCAAATATGGCCAGCAGGGCCGCTTTCAGCCACCGCCTGGCTGGCAGAGCCGGGGCGGTGCGACCGGCGGCTTCGGGGGCGGCTTCGAAGGCGGAGACTTCTCTGACTTTTTCAGCTCGATTTTCGGCAACCGTGGCGGTCAGCAGCCGGGCGGCCGCTCGCACAGCACAGGCCGCAGAGGGCAAGACGTGGAACTGGATCTGGCGATTTTCCTGGAAGAAACATTGTCGACCGAGTCGAAGAAGATCAGCTTCAAGGTGCCCCAGCACAGCGCCAATGGCCAGCGCATGGCGGACATCACCAAGAACCTGAACGTGAAGATTCCGGCCGGGGTCACCGATGGCGAGCGCATTCGTCTGAAGGGGCAAGGCGCGCCGGGCATCGCCGGCGGAGAAAACGGCGATCTGTTTCTGACCATTCGTCTGGCGCCGCATCCCAAGTTCGATGTCGAGGGGCATGACCTGATTATCACTGTCCCGCTGGCTCCGTGGGAGGCCGCACTGGGTGCCAAGGTCGCGGTGCCGACGCTGACCGGCAAGATCAACCTGACCATTCGTCCGGACAGTCAGAGCGGGCAGCGATTGCGGGTTAAAGGTAACGGTCTGTTGAACAAGAAGGGCGAGCGGGGCGATCTTTTCGCGCAATTGAAAATCGTCATGCCCAAGTCCACCGATGACGCCACTAAAGCCCTCTGGGAACAGCTCGCCAAAAAGGCCGCGTTCGACCCACGGGCGCAGTGGAGCAGCTAGAGGGAGTCACTGATCATGAGCAACACCCTGGTCGTAGACATGCAGGAATTCTGTCAGGTGGTCGGTATGCCCACCGCGTATGTCATCGAAATCGTCGAGCACGGCATCGTCGAACCTCAGGGGCAGAGGCCGGATGAATGGCTGTTCGACACGTCCTCACTGTCGGTCGCCAAACGTGCGGCCAAGTTGCATCGCGATTTGGCCATGGAATGGGACGGCGTGGCGCTGGCGCTGGACCTGCTGGATGAGTTGGAGCAGGTGCGCGCCGAAAATCGCATGCTCAGGCAACGGCTGGGGCGTTTCATTCAGGACTGAGCGGGTTCCGACCGCGTCAGCGGGGCGTTGTAAAACGCCGACAGGCCTCACCCTTTTTTCGGCAGCACGACGGTGAACGTTGTCCCGTCGCCGACGTTAGAGGTCACAGTGACGCTCCCGCCGTGAGCATTGACCACTTCCTTGACGATGAACAATCCCAGGCCAAGGCTGGTGGACGGGTTGCGGTTGCCCGCCTCTGCATTGACCGAACGCACCAGGGGATCGAAGATGCTGCCGATCGCTTCTTCGGCGATCGGCTCGCCGTCGTTGTGCACGGACAGGCTGACATGATGCTCGCCCCCTGCCAGTGACACGCTGATCTTGTGCGTTGCGGCCCCGTGTTGAAGGGCATTGCCGATGAGGTTCTGCAGCAATTGGTCGATGCGCGCGCGGTCCCATTCCCCCTGAGTGTCGCCAGTGGTGGTGAACAGCGGATCACAGTCCGGATTTCCGGCAGTGGCGGCTTCGATCGCCTCGCGACAGGCCAGGGTCATTTCCATGGGTTTGCGCTCCACCGGGAGCGTCACGCCGAGGCGGCTGCGCACGAATTCCAGTAGATCGCTGACCATCGTCGACATATGACGGCTGCTGCTTTTGATGCGCTTGATGTAAGCCAGATCAGCCTCGGCTAGACCCGCCTTGCGCAGAAGAATTTCGGCCGACATGCCAATCGCTTGCAATGGCGCTCGCAGGTCATGGCCGAGAATCGCCAGAAAGATATCCCGCGAGCGCGTCACTCGCTCGGCGTAAGCCGCTGTGGATTCGGCCAGCGCTTCGTCGATCGCCTCGTTGAAGCGAATCATGTCCGTGAAATAGGCGACATCGGGCGACGTCAGGCTCTCGACCCAGAAGCGGATGACGGTCGCCCGTAGGTGCCGGAACTCGGATGTCATCTGCACCAGATCGAAGCCGACGTTATGGCGCAGTTCGCCATGACTGGCGGCGGCCTGGTCCAGCGTCGGCGTCTTGCCGATTTCCTCACCCTGGGATTTGGCGATCTGCTCAGCCTTGGTCTGTGCCGTGTTCATGTCCCGCGCGGCGGCCAGCAAAATGGACTTGGCGTGATCGCGCAGTTCCACCCGATTCATCGAATCGGCCGCTGGCGTCAACGTGGCTGCGAACTTTTCAAACTCATCGACGATGCGATCAACGTGATGCACGATGAAATCGGAGAGACGCATTCAGGTACGACCTTGCTGGTGGGGCGCTGGAGGAAGAGGGGGCCATCTTAGCGCCATGTTGTGTCAGGAAGAACAGGGATTCGTGCAGCAGGACTGTCATTTCTGACAGTAGACGGGCAGGCGCGAAGAGCCTGGCATTGGCCATGCGGCTGCCACTCGACAATTCGCCCCAAGAGGCGGTCAAACCTGTCCGGCGAGAAACTGCGATAGGGAGGCGCATGACGCCTCCCTCTGGTGCCTGTCAGAAAAGAAAGTATCGCTGCGCCATCGGCAGTTCTTCTGCAGGCTCACACCACAACAACACGCCGTCGGCCTTGACTTGGTAGGTTTGCGGATCGACGTCGATCTTCGGCAAATAGTCGTTGTGAATCAGATCGGCCTTGGTCACGCTGCGGCAGCCTCTGACCACGCCGATCTGTTTTTTCAGGCCCAATTGTTCGGGGACGCCGGCCTCGAACGCGGCCTGGCTGATGAAGGTCAGGCTGCTGGCATGCAGGGCGCTTCCGAAGCTTGCGAACATGGGGCGGTAATGCACCGGCTGCGGGGTCGGGATCGAAGCGTTGGCATCGCCCATCAGGCTGGCCGCGATCGAGCCGCCCTTGAGAATGAGCGTCGGTTTTACGCCGAAAAACGCCGGGCGCCACAGCACGAGATCCGCCCATTTGCCAACCTCGACCGACCCCACTTCATGGCTGATACCGTGGGTGATCGCCGGGTTGATGGTGTATTTGGCGATGTAGCGCTTGGCGCGGAAGTTGTCGTTGCCTTCGCCATCGCCTGGCAGCGGACCGCGCTGGCGTTTCATTTTGTCGGCCGTCTGCCAGGTACGCAGGATCACCTCGCCCACACGGCCCATGGCCTGACTGTCGGAGCTCAGCATCGAGAACGCACCGAGGTCGTGAAGGATGTCCTCGGCGGCGATGGTTTCACGACGGATGCGGCTTTCGGCGAACGCCACGTCTTCGGCGATGCTCGGGTCCAGGTGATGGCAAACCATCAGCATGTCCAGGTGCTCGTCGATCGTGTTGCGGGTGAATGGGCGGGTCGGGTTGGTCGAACTCGGCAGGACGTTCGGGAAGCCGCAGGCTTTGATGATGTCGGGCGCGTGACCGCCGCCGGCGCCTTCGGTGTGGTAGGTGTGAATGGTGCGGTTCTTGAACGCGCCGAGGGTGGTTTCGACGAAGCCGGATTCGTTCAAGGTGTCGGTGTGGATGGCCACTTGCACATCGTATTGATCGGCGACGCTCAGGCAATTGTCGATCGCGGCGGGTGTAGTGCCCCAGTCTTCGTGCAGCTTCAGGCCGATGGCCCCTGCTTTCACCTGTTCGACCAACGGTTCGGGCACGCTGACGTTGCCCTTGCCGGTGAAGCCGATGTTCATCGGAAACGCTTCGGCGGCTTGCAGCATGCGCATCATGTGCCACTTGCCGGGGGTGACGGTCGTCGCGTTGGTGCCGGTCGCGGGGCCGGTGCCGCCGCCGATCATGGTGGTTACGCCGCTCATGAGGGCTTCTTCGATCTGCTGCGGGCAGATGAAGTGGATGTGGGTGTCGACGCCGCCTGCTGTCAGGATCATGCCTTCGCCGGCGATGATTTCCGTCGCGGCACCGATCGCGATGGTCACGCCGGGCTGGATGTCTGGGTTGCCCGCTTTGCCAATCGCCGCGATGCGTCCACCCTTGAGCCCGACGTCGGCTTTGACGATCCCCCAGTGATCGATGATCAACGCATTGGTGATCAGGGTGTCCATCACTTCATCCGCCGATAACTGGCTCTGGCCCATGCCGTCACGGATGACCTTCCCGCCCCCGAATTTCACCTCTTCGCCGTAAACGGTGTAGTCCTTCTCGACCTCCACCCACAGCTCGGTGTCGGCCAGTCGGACGCGGTCGCCGACGGTGGGACCGAACATGTCAGCGTAGGCTTGTTTGGAAATTTTCATGCGCATGCCTTGAGATTCAATGATCGTTCCCACGCTTCGCGTGGGAATGCATCCCGTGACGCTCTGCGTCACAAAACGGACGCAGAGCGTCCAGTCCGGCGTTCCCACGTGGCGCGTGGGAACGATCAAAAGCGGGTTACAGATCGCCCATCACGCGTCCGGCAAACCCGAACACCCGACGATGGCCCGCCAGGTCGACCAGTTCAACTTCCCGTGCCTGGCCCGGCTCGAAGCGCACGGCCGTTCCGGCGGGGATGTTCAGGCGCATGCCCCGGCTCGCGGCGCGGTCGAAGGTGAGGGCGTCGTTGGTTTCGAAAAAATGGAAATGCGAGCCGACCTGGATTGGTCGGTCGCCGCTGTTGGCGACGCTGAGGGTGATCGTCCGGCGCCCGACGTTGAGCTCGATTTCGCCAGGCTGGATCTGGTATTCACCAGGAATCATGCGCTCTTCCTCGACAGTAACTTGTAATAAAGGGATGTAGGGTGGTATTCCCCGTCCGGGTTGCACGCGTAGTCCGGAATCTTGCCGGACAGTTGGTAACCCTGCGATCGATAGAAATCCTCGGCCGGTGAGCCCGTTTCCGTATCCAGGTACAGCAGGCCGCGCTGATGCTGATAGGCAGCCTGTTCAACGGCCTGCATCAATTGTGTCGCCAAGCCATGACGGCGGGCGTGGTGCATCACCAGCAGTTTCTGCACTTCGGCGCGGTTCAGGCCATTGGGTTTCTGGCACAGCGCCAACTGCACAGTCGCCAGCACCTGTTCTTCCTGGACCACGACCCACAGCAGCACCTTGCCGTGTTCGACGTCTGCCTTGACGCTCTCCCACCAGGTGTACGCCTGATCGGCATTCAAATCCGCCATGAAGCCTACCGAAGCGCCGCGATGCACGGCGTCCATCAGCAGCGCCACCAGGCCGTGACGGTAATAGGCAAAGCTTTCACCGGTAACACGTCGCAACTGAGCAGCATTCATGACTCGGCTTCCTTTCATTGAGAGAAATCGGGACACATGGGTTTGTCCATCATCGGATGGGGGCTTGGGACGGCGGAGCATCCGCCCCCGGGGACAGGTCCAGCTGCATGAACGTCAGGTCCAGCCAACGGCCGAACTTGGTGCCCACCTGCGGCATCTGTCCGGTGGTGACGAAGCCGTGACGCTCATGCAGGTGAATCGACGCCGCGTTGCCGCTTTCGATGGCCGCCACCATCATGTGCTTGTCACAGGCTTTCGCCCGCTCGATCAGCGCCCGCATCAGCAGGGGTCCAAGGCCCTTGCCGCGTTGATCGGCACGCACATAGACCGAATGCTCGACGGTGTGACGAAAACCTTCGAATGGGCGCCAGTCGCCGAACGAGGAGTAGCCCAGCACGCGCTCGGCGTCATCGACAGCCACCAGAATCGGGTAAGCCTGACTCTGACGCGCTGCAAACCAGGCTTCACGATTGGCCAGGTCGACGGGTTGTTCGTTCCAGATCGCCGTCGTGTTGAGCACTGCGTCGTTGTAGATCTCAAGCACCGCAGGCATGTCGGTCAGGAGGGCGTCACGAATCGTAAACATCATCTTCTTTCCACGGGTCGAAGGGGTCAGGCAATCGGCTGGTGCACGGTGACCAGTTTGGTGCCATCCGCAAAGGTAGCCTCTACCTGGATTTCCGGGATCATCTCCGGGATGCCGTCCATCACTTGTTCCCGCGTCAAAAGGGTGGTGCCGTAGTGCATCAGTTCGGCCACGGTCTGGCCGTCCCGCGCGCCTTCCAGCAACGCGGCGGAAATGAACGCCATGGCTTCCGGGTAGTTCAGCTTCAACCCTCTCGCCAGCCGCCGCTCGGCGACCAGGCCAGCGGTGAAGATCAGCATCTTGTCTTTTTCGCGTGGGGTCAGGTCCATGTGTTTGTCCGTTTCAGAAAGCCAAATAAGTGGTGAACGCCACCCCGTAGGAGCGCGCTTGCCCGCGATGCGTTGTGTCAGGCGACATCAATGGCACAGGCATGATGTCATCGCGGGCAAGCGCGCTCCTACGGGAGGGACTGTGTTTATGTATTCCAAATCCTCGGCGCCAGCGCTTCTCTGCCTAATAACGCGGGCCGCAGCAGCTTCCACAGATCGATCAGCCAGGCTCGGGCGTGCAGGGCTTCATCGGCCAGGCAGCGGGCGATGATCAGCCCTGGCAACTGGCTCAGATCTCCGCGCACCGAGGCGTGCCCCGCCAGCTCCCGACAGCGCTCCATCAGCGCGGCGTCGATTTGCCCTGTCACGATCAGCGTCGCGAACACCGGTTTTCCGCACAGCCCAATCGGGGAGTCCAGCAGGCCGTCATCGCCTATGACTCGCTGGCGCTCGTGCCACAGCAGCTTGCCGTCGCGGTGAATGTCCAGATGGGCCTGAAAGTATCCTTGATCGAAGCGCTCTCCACTGGCGGGGCGCCCGAGCGCGACCACATCCCAATAGAACAGCCGGGCATCTCCCTCAAGGTCAATGCGCGTGGTCAGTTCGGCTTTGGCCTCGCTGAACACGATCGTTTCCTGGGGTAGCCATTCCAGCGTCGCGCCTCTGGCCACCTTTAACTCAAGCTGTTGGTAGGCGGCCCCGGTGGCGCGATACCACTTGGCGGCGCCCGGGCTGGTCAGTTGCACCCAGGCGTTCGGGCCGACGGTCGTGCTGATGTCCAGCCGATCGCCACCGGCAATCCCGCCCGGCGGGTGAACGATGATGTGCTGGCAAACTTCCGGGCCTTCGGCATAGAGGTGTTTCTGCACGCGCAACGGGCCTTTGTGGCGACGCAGCGTCGGGCGTGTGGTGGCGTCGAAACGTCCATAGCCCAGTTCCAGCTCGGCGTGCCAGCTGGGCGTGAACAGGGCGGTGTGGGCAGGAAAGTTCATAAGGCTCGTGATCGTTCTACGAAGGGGTGTACCTTAGCCGATCGGCGCATCAGATGGTCACCAGACCACGCACACCTTCGGCTTCCATGTGCTCGCCGCGGCCCTGTTGGACGATCTCGCCACGGGACATGACCAGGTATTGATCGGCCAGCTCGGCAGCGAAGTCGTAGAACTGCTCCACCAGCAGAATCGCCATGTCGCCCCGTGCGGCGAGCTTTTTGATCACCGCGCCGATCTCCTTGATCACTGACGGCTGGATGCCTTCGGTGGGTTCATCCAGGATCAGCAGGCGAGGGCGGCTGGCCAGCGCCCGCCCGATCGCCAACTGCTGTTGCTGACCGCCGGACAAGTCACCGCCCCGGCGATGTTTCATCTGCAGGAGCACAGGGAACAGATCGTAAATGAATGCTGGGACTTCCTTGGCTTGCGAGCCCGGAAAGCGTGACAGGCCCATCAGCAGGTTTTCTTCCACCGTCAGGCGCCCGAAAATCTCTCGCCCCTGAGGCACGTAGGCGATACCTGACTGCACGCGCTGATGCGGCTTGAAGCCGGTGATCGGCTTGCCCTCCCACTGCACGACGCCCTCTTTGGCGGGCAGCAGGCCCATTAGCACCTTGAGCAAGGTGGTCTTGCCGACCCCGTTGCGGCCCAGCAGACAGGTCACTTCACCGACCTTCACGTCAAAAGACAGACCACGCAGGATGTGGCTGCCACCGTAGTATTGATGAAGCTTTTCAACTTGTAACATGTACGAATTCTCCCAGTGATCGTTCCCACGCTCTGCATGGGAACGCCGCGACGGATGCTCTGCGTCCCCTGCCTGACGCGCAGCGTCAGCGGATGCATTCCCACGCGGAGCGTGGGAACGAACAAACGGGGCGGTGTTATCTGCCGAGGTAAACCTCGATCACTCGTTCATCCGCCTGCACGTCTTCCAGCGATCCTTCGGCCAGTACGCTGCCCTGATGCAACACCGTCACGTGGTCGGCGATGGTGCCGACGAAGCCCATGTCGTGCTCGACCACCATCAGCGAATGCTTGCCCGCCAGGCCTTTGAACAGTTCAGCGGTAAATTCGGTCTCGGCGTCAGTCATGCCGGCCACCGGTTCGTCGAGCAACAGCAATTGCGGGTCTTGAACCAGCAACATGCCGATCTCCAGAAACTGCTTCTGACCATGAGACAGCAGGCCTGCCGGACGTGACAGGGACGCGGTCAGGCGAATGGTTTCGAGCACCTCGTCGATACGGTCGCGTTGTTCACCCTTGAGTTTGGCCCGCAGGCTGGCCCATACCGACTTGTCGGTTTTCTGCGCCAGTTCCAGGTTCTCGAACACACTCAACGCCTCGAACACGGTGGGTTTCTGGAACTTGCGACCGATCCCGGCCTGGGCGATCTGCACTTCGCTCATGCGCGTGAGGTCGAGCGTCTCGCCGAACCAGGCTTTGCCATGGGTGGGGCGGGTCTTGCCGGTGATCACGTCCATCAGCGTGGTCTTGCCCGCGCCGTTGGGCCCGATGATGCAGCGCAGCTCGCCGACGCCAATGTAGAGGTTCAGATCATTCAGGGCTTTGAAGCCATCGAAGCTCACGCTGATGTCTTCCAGGGTCAGGATGGTGCCGTGCAGGGTGTTGAGCCCTTCGCCCGCCACTTGCCCCAGTCCGATGGCATCGCGGCTGGTGCCGGCATCGCTGTTTGGATGGAGAGTCGGATCCAGCACCGGATCGAATGCGGGCGTTGGAGTGGTTTTCATTGTTCGCCCCTTTTCTTGATCAGTCCGATCACGCCTTTGGGCAGGTACAGCGTGACCACGATGAACAGCGCGCCCAGGAAGAACAGCCAGTACTCAGGAAATGCCACGGTGAACCAGCTCTTCATGCCGTTGACCAGACCGGCGCCGAGCAGCGGACCCACCAACGTGCCGCGGCCACCGAGTGCAACCCAGACCGCGGCTTCGATGGAGTTGGTCGGCGACATTTCGCTCGGGTTGATGATCCCGACTTGCGGCACATACAGCGCACCGGCGAGGCCGCACAGCACGGCGCTCAAGACCCACACGAAGAGTTTGAACCCGCGTGGATCGTAGCCACAGAACATCAAACGGTTTTCTGCGTCGCGCACGGCGGTCAGGACGCGGCCGAACTTGCTGCGTGCCAGGCGCCAGCCGACGAACAGGCTGCCCGCCAGCAACACCACGGTCAGCAGAAACAGCACAGCCCGCGTCCCCTGGGACGTGATGCCGAAGCCCAGGATGCTGCGGAAGTTGGTGAAGCCGTTGTTGCCGCCGAAGCCGGTTTCGTTGCGAAAGAACAGCAGCATGCCGGCGAAGGTCAAGGCCTGGGTCATGATCGAGAAATACACGCCTTTGATCCGCGAGCGAAAGGCGAAGAACCCGAATACCAGCGCCAGCAGCCCCGGCGCCAGCACCACCAGGCACAAGGCCCAGAGGAAGTGTTGGGTGCCGATCCAATACCACGGCAGTTCCGTCCAGGACAGGAAAGTCATGAACGCAGGCAGGCTGTCCCCCGAGGCTTCGCGCATCAGGTACATCCCCATGGCGTAGCCCCCGAGGGCGAAAAACAGGCCATGGCCCAGCGACAGCAGGCCGGCGTAGCCCCAGACGAGATCCAGGGCCAGCGCGACGATGGCGTAACAGAGAATCTTGCCCACCAGTGTCAGCGTGTAGGCCGACACTTGAAGCCCGTTGTCGTCAGGCAGCAGCGACAGCAAGGGCAGGGCGATAAGGATCGCGAGGATCACGGCCCCCACAGCGAGCGTGATGCGGGTGCCAGCGCGTTGCGCAGCGGTAACCATCAATGGCTGGTTCATCAGTCAATCACCCGTCCTTTCAGTGCAAACAGACCTTGCGGACGTTTCTGGATAAACAGAATGATCAGCGCCAGGATCAGGATCTTGCCCAGCACTGCGCCGATTTGCGGTTCGAGCAGTTTGTTGGCGATGCCCAGCCCGAACGCCGCCATGATGCTCCCGGCCAACTGTCCGACGCCGCCAAGGACGACCACCAGGAACGAGTCGATGATGTAGCTCTGACCGAGGTCGGGGCCAACGTTGCCGATCTGGCTCAGCGCCACCCCGCCCAGCCCCGCGATACCGGAACCGAGCCCGAAAGCCATCATGTCGATGCGTCCTGTGGGTACGCCGCAGCACGCAGCCATGTTGCGGTTCTGCGTCACGGCACGCACGTTCAGGCCCAGGCGGGTCTTGTTCAACAGCAGCCAGGTCAGGGCGACCACGAACAGAGCGAAGGCAATGATGATGATTCGGTTGTAGGGCAGTACCAGGTTCGGCAACACCTGAATGCCACCGGACAACCATTGCGGGTTCGCCACTTCGACGTTTTGAGCGCCGAACAGCACGCGGATCAATTGGATCAGCATCAGGCTGATCCCCCATGTGGCGAGCAGGGTTTCCAGCGGTCGACCATACAGATGGCGTATCACCGTGCGTTCCAGTGCCATGCCGATGCAGGCCGTGACGAAGAACGCGACGGGCAGCGCAACCAGCGGATAAAGCTCGAGGGCGCCGGGCGCGTAGCGCTGAAACATCAGCTGCACCACGTACGTGGCGTAGGCGCCCAGCATCAGCATCTCGCCATGGGCCATGTTGATGACCCCGAGCAAGCCGAAGGTAATGGCCAGGCCCAGCGCTGCGAGCAACAGAATCGAGCCCAGCGAGACACCACTGAACACCTGACCGATGACTTCGCCGACCATCAGTTTGCGTTTGACTTGCGCCAGACTGGTCTCGGCCGCGAGGCGAACGGTCGGATCGGTTTCCACGTTGGGTTCGAGCAGGTTTTCCAGGCGGGTGCGGGCCAGTGGGTCGCCGGTTTCCCCCAGCAAGCGCACCGCGGCAAGGCGCACGGTGGGGCTGGTATCGACCAGTTGAAGGTTGGCCAGTGCCAGGTTCAACGCGGAATGAACGGCGTCATCTTTCTCGCTGGCGACGTATTGCATCAGCAGCGGCAACTGCGCAGGACGAGCAGTCTTCTGCAAGGTGAGGGCCGCTGCCAGGCGCAGCTTTGCATCCGGATCCAGCAGACGATGGCTGGCCATCGCATTTTCCAGCAGACCTCGCAAACGGTTGTTCAGGCTGATGGATTGCGGTTCATCGGGGTTCGGTGCGTCAGCCGCTGCTGGCGCATCGGGGTCGACGGGAGTGAAGCTGTCGTCGCTGCTCTGGATGAATGCGCGGTTGCTGCTGTCGGCCGCCACTCGGCCTTCTTGCAACGCTATGAGCAGGGGCACCCGTGCCGGATCGGGCTTGGCGGCCCAGGTTTCCAGCAGTTCGGCGCGTTCGGAGGATTCGGCTGCGACAAAGTCGCCAGCGTCACTGGCGTGGGCTGCAATAGGCAACGCCAGGGTCAGGGCGAAAATGAGGCGGTAAAGAAATCTGGGCATATCGTTTGGCCTTGGTGCCGGCGTACAGCAGGGCAACCGCGTTGAGGCAATCGCGAATGAATTCGCTCCCACAGATGGAACGCGATCAACCTGTAGGAGCGCGCTTGCCCGCGATTGCGCAATGCCTGTGCCATTGACGTCGCCCGGCACAACGCATCGCGGGCAAGCGCGCTCCTACAGGGATGTCGGGCGTGAACCCGACGGGGTGTCAGTTACTCTTCACCGGATAATCAGGCTTCTTGTCGTTGCCTGGGATGTAGGGGCTCCACGGCTGAGCGCGGATAGGCTCCTTGGTTTTCCAGACCACATTGAACTGACCGTCGGCCTTGATCTCTCCGATCATCACCGGTTTGTGCAGGTGGTGGTTGGTCTTGTCCATTTCCAGCGTGAACCCTGAAGGCGCAGCGAAGGTTTGGCCCGCCATGGCTTCGCGGACTTTATCCACGTCGGTGGATTTCGCTTTCTCGACGGCCTGCGCCCACATATGGATGCCCACGTAGGTGGCTTCCATCGGGTCGTTCGTCACCGCCTTGTCGGCGTTCGGCAGGTTGTGCGCTTTGGCATAGGCCTTCCAGTCGTTCACGAATTTTGTGTTGACCGGATTCTTCACCGATTCGAAGTAGTTCCAGGCGGCGAGGTTGCCCACCAGCGGCTTGGTGTCGACCCCGCGCAGTTCCTCTTCACCCACCGAGAACGCAACGACCGGAACATCGGTGGCTTTCAGACCCTGGTTGCCCAGTTCTTTGTAGAACGGCACGTTGGAGTCGCCGTTAACGGTGGAAATCACGGCGGTCTTGCCACCGGCCGCGAATTTCTTGATGTTGGCCACGATGGTCTGATAATCGCTGTGGCCGAACGGGGTGTAGACCTCTTCGATGTCGCTGTCTTTCACGCCTTTGGAGTGCAGGAAGGAGCGCAGAATCTTGTTGGTGGTACGCGGATAAACGTAGTCGGTGCCCAGCAGGAAGAAACGCTTGGCCGCGCCGCCGTCTTCGCTCATCAGGTACTCGACCGCAGGAATCGCCTGTTGGTTGGGCGCAGCGCCGGTGTAGAACACGTTCGGTGACATCTCTTCGCCTTCGTACTGCACCGGATAGAACAGCAGCCCGTTCAGTTCTTCGAAGACCGGCAGTACCGATTTGCGGGAGACCGACGTCCAGCAGCCAAACACCACGGACACTTTGTCCTGAGTCAGCAACTGACGGGCTTTCTCGGCGAACAGCGGCCAGTTGGAAGCCGGGTCGACCACCACCGCTTCCAGCTTCTTACCGTTGACGCCGCCCTTGGCGTTGATTTCGTCGATGGTCATCAGCGCCATGTCTTTGAGCGACGTCTCGGAAATGGCCATGGTGCCGGACAAAGAGTGCAGAATGCCGACCTTGATGGTCTCGGCGGCCTGGGCGGTCCAGGTCAAACCCATCGCGGCGATCGACGCGGACAAGGTGAACGCTTTTAGCAGACTACGACGCTTCATTGGCTAGCTCCATTCTTTGATTTTTTTGAGACGACTGCGGTTGGCGATGCAGAGGTTGAGGCTATTGAGGCTTTAGCAAAGGCTGGGCCAAGGCGCGGCAGGTCGCAAAATCGAATGAAAGCGTCGCCTGTGATCAGGCTGGCGCACCAATGTGAGGCGGGGTGGTGGGGATGGTGCGCTGCGCGCGCCGGTCTGGTGCGTAAAGCTGACGCGCCCGACAGGTTTTTTGATAGCGGAGCCGGGCGGGGACTTACGAAAGAAGGACGGGGCCTGGGATCGAAAATGAGGAGGAATTCATCACTAAACCACTCAAAAATGATCCCAGGCCCCGCAGCACGCAATCTAAGCTGTCGCCGAGGATTTGGCAAAGCGCGAAAGGGCTATCCGATCGAGCAACCACACGGCAAGCATGGAAATCCCGACGAGCGGGAAAGCGATGCCCAGCACCAGCATCACGCCTGTCGCGGTTTTCCAACGGGGCAAGTCATGGCGCAACGGCGGAACGCCCCAGCCGTTTTGGGGGCGGCGCTTCCACCAAATCACGATCCCGCTCGCCGAGCTCAGCAATACCATCAGGCAAACAAGCAGGATGACCAGTTGGTTCAACCACCCGAACATCTTGCCCTCGTGCAGCATCACACCCAGTTCGGTCGCTCTTGAAACCAGGCTGTAATCGCTGTAGCGAACGTCCGCCCGCACCTTGCCGCTGTACTGATCGATGTGCAGCGTGGCGTCGTTGCGCGGATCATCGGCGAAGACCGAAACGGTGAACACGCCGTCGGCGGTCTTGGGCGGGGTGATGCTGTAGCCGGGTTCGATCTGGCGTTCGCGGGCGATGTCCACGACCCTTTGCAGGGTGATGCCCGGGGCGGCAGGGGCGCTGGAGTGCGCGCCATGGTTCATGTGCTCGGCGTGATCGCCACTCGACACCGGCATCGGCGTGTTTTCCATGGCCCAGGGCACCGTCTGTGCGGCGGCCGTATTGAGCTCGCTCGCCTGCCTGGTGGATTTGGGCACGTCATTCCACATGGCAGCCGGAAACGTGTTCCACACATCGGCGTACAGCTTGCCCCACATACCGGTCCAAGTCATGCCACTGAGCAGCATGAACAGCAATGCCACGGCCCCCCAAAAACCGGTGACGGCGTGAATGTCACGCCACAGAACGCGCCCTTTCGCCGTGACCCTTGGCCAGAGTACGCCCGCCGAGGCGCGTCCACGAGGCCACCACAGGTAAAGGCCCGACACCACCAGTACGACGCCCCAACCTGCGGCCAGTTCCACCAAACGATCCCCCACGGTGCCGATCATCAGCTCGCCGTGCAGGGCGCGGGCCATCGCTTGCAGGTTGTTCTTGGCGTCCTGCGTGCCAAGGATATTCCCGCTGTACGGGTCGACGAACAGGTTCGACTCACGGCCGTCCTGTTTCACCACGAATTGCGCGCTGCTTTCCGCGTTGACGGGCGGCAGGTACTTGCTGATCGATACATTGGGGTACGCCTCCAGCACTCGCTGGCGTTGAGCATCGGCGCTCAGCGAATGATGGGCGGGTTTGACCGTCAGCCAGTCGCTGTACATGAGCGAGTCGAGCTGGGGTTTGAACAGGTAGACGATCCCGGTCAGTGACAGCAGGATCATGAACGGCGCAACGAACAGCCCGGCATAGAAATGCCAACGCCACGCCAGGTTGTAGAACGACACATTCGGTTTGGACATGGTGAAACGCTCCCGTCAGGGAAAAACACGGCGCAGCACGTCAGCGGCACCAGGGCCGCCAACGGATACGGATCTTGTCAAAGGCATTACACGACGGAGCGGGAGGGCGGCGCTCGGCTGCGGGCGTTGGGGAACACGCTGCGTTGGGCGTGGCCATTTTGCGGGAGCGCCCGGTAGAAGTCGGCCGGTTTGGGCGGGACGGGCGCTGTCACCGCCAATGTCTGCGTCAGCGCCGGACAGCTGAAGAGCAGGGTGCAATAGCCACACTTTGCCCAGATCACATGATCGATGCCGCCCTTATCGGCCTTCACGGTGTGATGGCCGGCGTGATCGTCTGCCGTCATGGTCATCGGCGAGGACATGTCCATCCCGCCCGACATGGACGAGGACATCGACATCCCAGTGTGATGCTCCATTGGCATCGACTGGGAAATCAGTGGCCCGATGAAGATCATCAGCATGGCGAACAGGCTCAGCCACGCACCTGGCAATCTGCGAGGGGCATGGGTGGAATGAGCGTGTTTCGCAAGCATGCGCTTCACTCGGTCAGCTTCTACGGTCGGGGATCATTCAATGCGTGTGGGACGTGGATGCGTCGGGTGGCTGCTTCTGCACCATGACCTGCACCGTCACGTCGCCAGCTTTCTCGAAGTGGAGGTTCAGCGGAAACGTCAGGCCCTCGGTCAGCCTGGAGCGGTCCTTCACATCCAGCAGCATGACGTGATAGGCCATGGGCGCGAACGTCACGGTGCCGCCCGCCGGCACGCTGACGGTCTGCACCTGCTGCATTTTCATCAGCCCGTCCTTGCTCACATGTTCATGGAGTTGTGCGGCACCAGCGATAGGGCTGTCAGCCCCCATCAGCCGGTCGTCGTCCGAGCCGGAATTCTGGATCACGAAATAGGCCGCCACCGTTGGCGCATTCGGCGGTAGCTCCTTTGACCAAGGGTGAGCGATGGCGAGATTGCCTTTCGCATAGTCGTGGGCATCAGCAAAGCAGGCAGGCAGCAGCACTGCGAGCAACAGAAGTGTTTTCAACATCGCGGAGAGTCTCCAATCCATTCAGATACGCGGCATAGGGCGTGTGCGAACGATCAGACTCGTGGGGAGGCGCGTGGATTGAGATGGGGCCAGAGCACACGAGGCGGCGCATGGAACCAGAGTTCGACGTCCTGCAGGTGGACCGGCTGCACTAAAACCAGGAAACCGAGCTGATTGCCCGCGGGGACCGCGACCATCGACAGAGCGCCGGAACAGCACGGGCAATGTTGCACAGAGGTGTGGTCGTTGTGCGTGGGGGTGCCTTGATCGACCAGCGCAACGGGCGTCGCTACCCATTTTGTGCCCTGACCGGTGCAAAAGCTGCTCCATACCCACTGTTCACCCTGGATGCGGGGCATCGTTGGCGTCATGGGCATCGCCAGCATGCCAAACAGCAGCGCAAAGCAGGCGATCCAGGCGAACGTCCGGCGCCGCTTTTGGCTGGGAAGGGAATATTGTTGTGGTTTCATGTCGGCCATTTAGCCTGAATGGCCGATGGATGTAAAAACTAAGGGTGCGGCGTTATGTCGCGGATGGGTGGGCAATCCCAGCCAGTCAGCGTTTTCTGGATGCCGTGGGTGTTTCGCTGGAGTGGGAGCTTCAAGAAAACGCCGCCAACTGCGCAACGACCTCTTCTACACCCCAGAACTCCCGATCCACCCCCGCCAACACTGGGCGCCTCACTACCAGCACCGGTATCCCCCGTTCCCTCGCCACCTCAAGTTTGGGCTCGGTTGCGCTGCTGCCGCTGTTCTTGCTGACCAGTACATCGATCGCGCGCTGCGTGAACAGCGCCCGTTCGTCCTCGATGTTGAACGGGCCTCGGGCCCCGATCACCTCACAGCGCTCGTTGCCGGGGTAGGTGTCGAGCGCGCGAAGGGTCCAGAACTGATGATGTGGAATCTCGTCCAGATGCTCGAGCGGCTCGCGGCCGAGGGTGAACAACGGCCGTTCGAAGGGGGTGAGGGCAGCGGCCAGCTCAGCCCAGTTCGCTACCTCTCGCCAGTCGTCTCCCGGCCTGGGTTGCCAGGCTGGGCGTCGCAGGGCCCAGATGGGGGTGCCGACGAGTCTCGCCGCTGTGGCGGCGTTCTGGCTGATCTGCGCCGCGTAGGGGTGCGTCGCATCGAGGATAAGGTCTACGCCTTCATCGCTTATGAATCGAGCCAGCCCCTGCGCTCCGCCATAGCCCCCGACCCGGACTTGGCAGGTCAGATCGTTGGGCACCCGCCCCACACCCGCAAGGCTGTAAATGTGCGCTGGCCCCAGCGTGCGGGCGATTGCCAGAGCTTCGGTGACACCGCCCAACAGCAGGATTCGTTTCATGCCAAAGCCCCGGCGTGGCCCACGATCTCGCCCTGACGGTCGATCGCGAAGACTTCGACCTCGACCTGTGATGGCACCACCGTGCGAGCGAAAGCCAGCGCATGCTCACAGACGGCATCGCCCAACGGCACACCGAGGGCGGACGCCATCGCCAGCGCCTGCTGGCTGGTGTTGGCTTCGCGGATTTGTTGCTGCAGATGGGCGCTGGCGCCGACGTCCGCAGCCCAATGCGACAGTTGTTCCAGGTCGATACTGGAATGACGGCTGTGCAGATCCATGTGCCCTGCGGCCAGTTTGCTGATTTTTCCGAACCCGCCGCACAGGCTGAGTTTATCCACCGAGACTTTGCGCAGGTGCTTGAGGACGGCGCCCACAAAGTCGCCCATTTCGATGAGCGCGATATCGGGCAGGCGATAGACCCGGCGCATGGTGTCTTCGCTCGCATTGCCCGTGCAAGCGGCGATGTGCATATAACCGTTGGTTTTAGCAACATCGATGCCTTGGTGGATAGACGCGATATAAGCGGCGCAAGAGAAGGGACGAACGATCCCGCTGGTGCCCAGGATCGATAGACCGCCAAGAATGCCGAGGCGGGGGTTCATGGTCTTGAGTGCCAGTTCGCTGCCGTTTTCGACGCACACGGTGACCTCGAAGCCGCCCGTGTAACCGCATTCGGCGGCCAGTTGCATCAGATGTTCGGTCATCATTCGCCGGGGCACGGGGTTGATTGCCGGTTCGCCAACGCCCAGCACCAGGCCGGGGCGGGTGACCGTGCCGACACCGGCCCCTGCGACGAAGCGAACGCCCGGCCCGGCAATCAGGCGCACTTGCGAGGACAAGAGCGCGCCATGGGTCACGTCCGGGTCATCGCCGGCATCCTTGATCGTGCCGGCTTCTGCGCCACCCTCAACGGCGCGGCAGAACTCCAGGCGCATCTCTACCTGCTTGCCCTTGGGCAGGGTGATGTGAATAGCGTCATTGACCTCGGCGCACAGCAGTAACCGCGCGGCGGCGAGTGACGTGGCGGTGGCGCAACTGCCCGTCGTCAGGCCACTGCGCAGCGGTGCAGGTTGTTCGCCGGTCTCTTCGCGCATCAGGGTTTGACCGCTTCCAGCAAGGTGATGGGCAGCGCCTGGCGCCAAGTGTCGAATGTGCCCAGCGGCTTCGAATGGGCCAAGTGTATGCGCGTCAGTTCGCCGCCGTGCCGTTCACGCCAGTTCACCAGCATCGCTTCGCTCTGCAGCGTGACCGCATTGGCCACCAGCCGACCACCGCTGCGCAACTGCTCCCAGCAACGATCCAGGACGCCGTGGCGGGTGACGCCACCGCCAATGAAAACCGCGTCGGGCTGTTCCAGGCCTTCGAGGGCATCGGGGGCACGGGCACGTACCAACTGAAGTCCAGGCACGCCCAGCGCATCGCGGTTGAACTCGATCATCTGTTGGCGTTCTTCGTTCGCCTCGATGGCCACCGCACGGCAGGTCGGGTGAGCGCGCATCCATTCGATGCCAATAGAGCCGCAGCCTGCCCCCACGTCCCATAGCAGCTCGCCGGGCACTGGCGCAAGGCGGGCGAGTGTGACGGCGCGCACGTCGCGCTTGGTCAGTTGGCCGTCGTGGCGGAATGCGTCGTCGGGCAGGCCGCCGAGCGGCGACAGGCGAAGTGCCCCAGGCTCGGCACGGCAATCGATCGCCACTAGATTCAGGGCTGCGGTTTGCACGTCCGTCCAGTCGTTCGCAGCTCCATCGATGCGTCGCTCGGATGATCCGCCCAGATGTTCCAGCACGGTCATGTGGCTGAGACCAAATCCGCGCTCACGCAACAACGCCGCGATCGCGGCTGGGCTGCTGCCGTCGTTGCTCAGGACCAGTAAGCGCAGGCCTTGGTGCAGATGGGCATTGAGTGCGGCCATGGGGCGCGCGACCACCGACAGTGTCACCACGTCCTGCAATGCCCAGCCCAGGCGCGCGGCGGCCAGCGAGTAGGAAGAGGGCGCGGGGATCACGCGCATGTGCTCCGCCGGCACGTGACGTGAAAGACTGGCCCCTACGCCAAACAGCATGGGGTCGCCGCTGGCAATCACACACACCGGCTCACCGCGCTGCTCCAGGACTGGTTGCAGGGAGAAAGGGCTCGGCCACCGCCGCCGCTCGGCCTGGATGCACGCCGGTAGCAGCTCCAGTTGGCGCGAGCTGCCGAACACCTGACGCGCCTGTAACAGCGCATGCCGCGCATTGCGCCCCAGGCCCTTGTAGCCGTCTTCACCGATTCCCACGACTGTCAGCCACGGCGACATGTATTGCCCTCAGACAGAATGCTTGCAACAGGCCCGGTTGCGGGGGCCTGTGGATAAGGTGGGCATGATAGCGCGAGAGAGGGGGCTCGTCGTCTTGCCCAGATGCTCACGTCCGCGCGGGTTCGCCCCATCGAGCCGGACGCTTCCGACCAACCGCCTTTTCCCGCCCCCTGCCAAAGCAGGCATAATACTGCCCTCGCAGAACCCGCCTTCTGCCCGTTCAGTCCGTTCACACCAGGTGATCCTTTGGCCGAGCCGTTGTCCGCTCGAATCCCCGCTGCGCCCCTGCGCCCCTCGGCTTGCCCGGGGTTGCTGCGTATCGTCCCGGCGCTGGATGGCGGGATTTGCAGGATCAAGCTGCCGGGCGGGGTGATCACCGCGGATCAGGCGATGGCCGTGGCGGATGCCGCCGAGCGATTCGGCTGCGGTGTCATCGAGGCGACCAATCGCGGCAATCTGCAGGTTCGCGGGATCGGTCAGGATCATCAGGGCCTGATCATGACGTTACTCAATGCCGGATTGGGCCCGAAGCATCCTGGCAGCGATGATGTGCGCAACCTGATGATCAGTCCCACTGCCGGTATCGATCCGCAGCAGTTGTTCGATGCGCGCCCGTTGGCGAGCCAGATCCTCGATACGCTGCAAAGCCATCGTCGCTTTCATGATCTCTCGCCCAAGTTCGCACTCTCGCTGGATGCGGGTGAGGGCCTGACGATGCGCGACCATCCCCATGACCTTTGGCTATCTGCGCTCCACTTGGAGGGCGAGGTCGTGCTGGGCTTCGGCCTTGCCGGCTGCCCTGCGACCGATTCGCCCTTGGCAGCGGTGTCGTTGGATGCAGCGCATGATCTGGTTGTCGCGGTACTGGAAGGGTTCCTCCACCATGCCCGGCCCGATCAGACGCGCATGCGCCATCTGCTGGAGGGGCTGTCGCCCGAGCAGTTCCTCGACGATTTGGCCCAGCGCTTGCCACACGCCCTTCGAAGGGATCGTACCCTTTCCGATGCGCGGCCCATCCCGACAAGGCCAAACGCGCACATCGGGATTTATCCACAACGCCAGCCCGGTCTGTTCTCGGTCGGCGGTGGCGTGCCTTTGGGGCGCCTCACGCCGTCCATGTTGCGCAGCGCCGCGAAACTGGCTGTTGACGTCGGCGACGGGAGCCTGGTGATGACGCCATGGCAGAGCCTGATGTTGCGTAACGTGCAAGATGAACATACGTCGCGCGTCCTCGACAGTCTGCAGAACGCCGGGTTGATGTGTGACGCCGGTCAGGCCCTGTCGCAGATGATTGCGTGCACGGGCTCGGCCGCCTGTGGCAAGGGCCTGGCCGACACCAAGACGGACGCGTTGCAACTGGCGGCTGACTTGCAGAAACAAGGCGTGACTTACGCCGTGCACCTGACGGGGTGCAATCGTTCCTGCGCTGCCGCCCACGTAGCGCCTGTCACCTTGCTGGCGGTGAGCGCCGGCCATTACGACTTGTATTTTCGCCACGCCGATCAGCCGGGTTTCGGCGAGTTGCGCGGGCGTGACCTCACTATTGAAGCAGTTGGTGCGTTGTTGACCGCCGACTCACGGAGCAACACCCATGATTGAATACATCCGCGACGGTCAGGAGATCTATCGCAATTCGTTCGCGATCATCCGCGCCGAAGCCCGCCTCGACAGCGTACCGGCCGATCTGGAGAAACTCGCGGTGCGGGTGATTCATGCCTGCGGCATGGTCGATGCGGTCGATGACCTGCGTTTTTCGCCGGGTGCCGGTACAGCGGGACGTCAGGCTCTCGCCGCGGGAGCGCCGATCCTGTGTGACGCCCATATGGTCGCCGAAGGGGTGACCCGCGCCCGTTTGCCCGCCAACAATCCGGTCATCTGCACCCTGAAAAACCCAGGCGTACCGGAGCTGGCACGCGAGCTGGGCAATACCCGCTCCGCCGCCGCGCTGGAACTCTGGCGCCCTCATTTGGAAGGGGCTGTGGTGGTGATCGGCAATGCACCCACAGCGCTTTTCTACCTGCTTGAAATGCTTGACGCGGGCGCGCCTAAACCCGCGCTGATCCTCGGCTTCCCGGTCGGCTTCGTCGGCGCGGCTGAATCCAAGGACATGCTCGCCGCGGACAGCCGTGGCGTGCCCTACGTGATCATGCAAGGGCGTCGTGGCGGCAGTGCCATGGCCGCTGCGGCGGTCAACGCCCTTGCCACGGAGGTCGAATGATGCAGGCTCGCGGTCGTCTGATCGGGCTTGGCGTGGGCCCGGGTGATCCGGAATTGATCACGGTCAAGGCATTGCGGTTGCTGCGTGAGTCACCTGTGGTGGCCTATTTCGTCGCCAAGGGTAAGAAGGGCAATGCCTTCGGGATCATTGAAGCGCATTTGCAGGCTGCCCAGACCTTGATGCCATTGGTCTACCCGGTGACCACCGAAGTGTTGCCCGAACCCTTGTCTTATGAGCGGATCATCAGTGACTTCTACGACACTGCCAGCCTGGACGTCGCGGCGCATCTGGATGCCGGTCGCGATGTGGCTGTGATCTGCGAAGGCGATCCGTTTTTCTATGGCTCTTACATGTACCTGCACGATCGCCTCGCCGCACGCTATGAAGCTGAGGTGGTGCCGGGGGTCTGCTCGATGCTGGGTGGCGCGTCGGTATTGGGGGCGCCGTTGGTGTATCGCAACCAGAGCCTGTCGGTGCTATCAGGCGTGCTGTCGTCCGAAGAGCTCAAACGCAAACTGCAGGATGCCGATGCGGCAGTGATCATGAAGCTGGGTCGCAATCTGCCGAAAGTTCGTCAGGTGCTGGTGGAAACCGGCCTGGCGGCACGGGCACTGTACGTTGAGCGGGCAACCATGGCCAACCAGAAGATCGTGCCCCTGGCAGACGTCGATCCGATGTCGTCGCCGTATTTCTCGCTGATCATCGTTCCGGGTGAAAGGTGGCAAGGCTGATGGGCGCTTCGAACGGCCAGGCCCCGGCCATCGTCATCTTGGGCAAAGGCGCGCTGGACACCGCGCGCCGGATTCAACAGCGGTATCCGGACGCTGTGATTCACGGGCTTGCCGACCGAGTCGAGGGGGCGGACCGCCGTTACGTCGAATTCGGCGCGACGCTGCGCCAGTTGTATCAACAGGACACGCCGATCATCGCGCTGTGTGCAGCGGGCATCGTCATACGCACGCTCGCCCCCGTACTCCTGGAAAAAGGCGCGGAGCCGCCCGTACTGGCCGTAGCCGAGGATGGCAGTGCGGTCGTTCCGTTACTGGGCGGGCTGGGCGGGGTCAACGTCATGGCGCGTGAAATCGCGGCTGTGCTGGAAACTGACGCGGCCATCACCACCAGTGGCGAGTTGCGCTTTGGCACCTGCCTGCTCAATCCACCTGCGGGCTATTCGCTGGGTGACCTTGAGCGGGGCAAGCGTTTCGTGTCGGACCTGCTTTCAGGTGAGTCCGTCCGCGTGGAAGGCACCGCACCCTGGCTGGCGCAGGCGCAACTGCCGCAGGACGATCAGGCGAACCTGGCGATTCATGTGAGCTGCCTCGAGCGGGAGCCGTCTGCCAATGAATTGCTGATTTACCCGCGAAACGTGTTGGTCGCGGTGGACGCGTCGGTGGAAAACCTGGTTGATGTCGTACGTGCCGCGTTGCGTGATTCGCGCATCGCCGTACAGGCAGTGGCCTGCCTGCTGGCGAGCGAGCGCGACATGGCGCACTCTGCGCTGCACGCTGCCGCCGCGGCCTTGGGTGTGCCGGTACGCTTCACGGCGCATGCTGTACCTGGCGACATGGCGCAGCGGGCCTCGCCGCACGGGTCGTCAGTGCTTGCAACGGTCGATGGCGTCGCCATTGCGGTGGCGCCACAGCCGCTGGAGGTTGAACAGGTGGGGCGAGGGCGTGGACGCCTGGCGGTAATCGGGTTGGGGCCGGGCGCTGCCGAATTCATGATCCCTGCCGTGAAGGCCGAACTCACGCGTGCCAACGATGTGCTGGGCTATGAGACCTACGTGCGAATGGCTGGCCCCTTCCGAGCCGATCAGGTGCTGCATTGCACCGATAACCGCGAAGAGATGCAACGTGCTCGCCATGCCTTCGAGCTGGCAGCCAAAGGGCGCTCGGTGGTCGTGGTGTCTTCGGGCGATCCCGGAGTGTTCGCCATGGCGGCGGCGGTGCTGGAGGCGCTTCACGAGTCCGACAATCCGCAGTGGCACGCGGTGGACCTCGAAATACTGCCAGGCGTCTCGGCGTCCTTGGCGACCGCCGCACAGGCGGGCGCCCCGTTGGGCCACGATTTCTGCGTGATGTCGCTTTCGGACAACCTCAAGCCTTGGGACATCATCGAAAAGCGTCTGGAACTGGCGTGTCAGGCCGATCTGGCGCTGGCCTTCTACAATCCCATTTCCCGCTCGCGTCCGTGGCAATTGGGACGGGCGCTGGAGATCGTGCGCCAGCATCGTCGTCCTGAAACACCCGTCACGCTGGGGCGTGACATCGGCCGTCCGGGGCAGACACTGCGCGTCACTACCCTCGCCGAGCTCACCGCTGAGCAGGTGGACATGCGCACCATGGTGCTGATTGGTTCGTCGCTGACCTGCACCTTCCCGCGCGGCGATGGCGCTCAATGGGTCTACACGCCCCGCTGGTATGGCGCCAAGCCTGGGAAATGAAGATGTCGAAGGTCGGAAAAAGCTCGAAGTCAGATAGGACCAGACGGGAAATAATCGAGTATCGGCTGACATAGCCCCTCAAATGCTGACTGACGATGTGCGCCCTACCGAGAGGCCATCACTCGCTACCTGGCACGTGAGGCGCACCACGCGATCACCCAGCTGTAGGGCTGGCGGGTCGTTCGCTCACTGGATCAGATAGCCCCTGATCCCCGTAAAAATGATCTGTGCTGCGAGGGCGCAGACGAACAGCCCCATCAAGCGGCTGACGATCTGCAACCCTTGTTCACCCAGGATGCGCTCGATGCTATTGGACAGATAAAGCACGACGCCCACGGTGAAGCTGGCCAGGGCGATACTCACGATGGCGGTCAGCTTGTCGTCCCAATGGGGCTGGCTGACGCCCATCACCAGCAGCGCGCCGATGGTGCCTGGGCCGACGGTGATGGGGATCGTCAGCGGGACGATGGTCACGTCCTGCTGAACGTTGTCCGTCTGCACACCTGATTTGCCCTGCGCCATGCCCAGCGCCGAGATGAACAGCACGCTGCCCGCGCCTATGCGGAAGGCGTCGGCGGTGATCCCGAACACACTGAAAATCACTCGTCCGAACAAGTACAGCAACACGCTGGCCACCAAGGTGGCGAAGGCGACTTTCCAGGCCAGATGGCGTCGCTCCTTGCGGGTATAGCCGCGGCTCAGGCTGATGAAGCAGGACAGGACGAAGAACGGGCTGTAAAGCACCAGCATCTTCAGATAAACGCTGAACAGCACATGAAGCATGGGGTGGGCTCGTGGTGACAGATTCGGACCGGGGCAGTCTATCAGGCGCCGCCGACCGAGCGTCAGTTTCGCTGATAGCGATTCCGTTCGTCCGGCTCATCGCTCACCGGCGTGCGCGCCCGTTGTTCGACCCAGTACTCAACCAGTTCGCGCAGTTGCGAAAGCTCTACGGGTTTGGACATGTGCCCGTCCATGCCGGCCTGCCGGGCGCGGTCCTTGTGTTCCGCCAGAATGTGCGCGGTCAATGCCACCACGGGCGTACGCAGCCGCTGGTTGCCCACCTCCCAGGCCCGCAATTGCTGCGTTGCCGAAAAGCCATCGAGAATGGGCATTTCGCAATCCATCAGAACCAGGTCATAACGCTGCGCCTTCATTGCCCTCAGCGCTTCCTCGCCATTGCTGGCCGTGTCCGGTTGCAGGTTGAGCTTGCCGAGCATGCCACGGATGACTTTGGTGGAAATACTGTTGTCCTCGGCCACGAGAATGCGGAAATCACTGGGGACGTCGACTTCCGGAACGGGGGCTGGCACCGAGAGATACGCAGCCTGCCCTTTGTTGCGCTGGTTGAGTTCATCGGCCAGCGTGGTCTTGAGCGTGTAGCCTGCCACTGGCTTGGCGAGGATGCGCTTGACCCCTGCGTTACGGGCGATGACTTTGCTCGGCGCATTGCTGATGCCGGTGAGCATGATCAGCAGAATGTCATGGTTCAGGCTCGGGTCTTCTTTGATTTTCGCCGCCAGTTGCATCCCGGTCATGCCGGGCATGTTCTGATCCAGCAGGACGATGTCGAAGTAGTCGCGCAGGTGGGCTTTGGTGCGCAGTAGGGCGAGCGCTTCCTTGCCCGAAGGCACCGCGCTGACGTTCAGCCCCCACGCGCTGCATTGCTGGACCAGCACTTTGCGACAGGTGTCGTTATCGTCCACGACCAGCACGCGTGCGCCTTTGAGAGGGCTGTCCAGATCGGCAGGCGGTTGCTCCAGCCGATCGGCATCCAGAGGCAAGCTGAGCCACAGTGTGCTGCCTTGGCTGGCGCCGCTCTGAATACCGAACTCGCCATTCATCAACAAAATCAACTGGCGGGCAATGACGAGGCCCAGATGGCCGCCCACCTTGCTGGCGGCGAGAAAATTCTTGCTGTGCAACTCGGCGTGCAGCAGCGCGTCGCGCTCCTTGGCGGTGAGCGGCGTGCCGCTGTCCTGAACGGCAATGCGCAGCCGCGGTTTGCCGCCCCGTGAGTCGAGCGCGACCACCAGCAGAATCTCGCCTTCGTCGGTCATTTTCAGTGCGTTTTCGAGCAGGCTCAGCAGCGTCTGACGAAGCCGCGTCGGATCGCCGCTGATCACCCGCGGCACTTGCGGCTGAATAAAACTGATGAGCTCCACGCGTTGCTGCTCGGCTTTCGCCCGGAAGATATTCAGGCAATCTTCGATCATCGCGTTGAGGTCGAACTGCACATCGTCCAGCTCGATCTGCCCCGACTCCAGCTTGGTGATGTCGAGAATCTCGTTGATCAGCGTCAGCAGTTCATTGCCCGCGCTGTGGATGGTTTGAACGTAGTCGCGCTGTTTCACCGACAGCGGTGTTCCGAGCAGCAACTCGGTCATGCCCAGCACGCCGTTCATGGGGGTGCGGATCTCATGGCTGATCTTGGCCAGAAATTCGGCCTTGGCGTTGATCTCTGCGGTACTGGCCGCCAGTTCTCGGCTGATGCTGAAGTTGTCTTCGGTAATGCTGCGATGGCGCTCGCTCAAGGCAATGCTCATCAGCAGGCCACAGAGGCAGAACATACCCATCACGGCGATGATCAGCGTCTGGGCGGGAAGGGTCGTCAGCCAAAGCAAGGCGGGAAGAATCACCAGGTTCCCGAGATTGAAGGCGATCATCGCGATCACGAAGGGGCGCGCCGGTGTGTAGCCTCTTTGCAGGTGATAGATCGACACCAGGGTGATGGTCAGCGTGGTAAGCGCGACCAACAGGAACGTCATGATATTGAGCGGCAGGTTATCGACGAACAGCACCAGCAGACCGCCGAACCCCACGATCAACAGTACGCCCATCAGCAGCCTGTTGAGGAATTCGGCACCTCGCTGGACAAAGAAACATTGGGTGTACATCAGCCCGGTCGCCGCGGCCATGAGCAGCGCAAGATGGGCGCTTGGCGTTTGCGCCAGATGCCAGTGCGGCAGCCACAGCGCCTGCAGGTTCAACAGCAGGAATGCGCTAAGCCCCAGGCACGCTTCACAGGCGGCCAGCCACAGGCTGCTGACCGAGCGCGATTGCGCGTAGCGGGTGATGTTCTGCACGATCAACATGATCAGCGAGCCGAAGAACAGGCCGAGCAGGAGCGGGCGATGTTCATCCGCGGCGCTGGACACGGCAGATTCCAGCGAAATGTTCGGTCGCAGTTCCTGGTCGGATTTCAGGCGCAGGTAGATGTCCAGCGGGGTGCTGCTCTGCGGTATAGGCAGGAGAAAGTCGACGGAGGGGAGCGGTTGCTGGGCGCGCGGGACTTTGTTGCCCGAACGCAAATGATCGATCAACGATTCCCCGTTGAGGACGTACATGTCCACGGTCGCAAGGTCAGGTGCGAAAATGCGCACCAGTTGCTCATGAGGGGTTGGAGCGAGTCGGTAATGCAGCCAGAGGGCGGCATCGCGGCTGAAGGCGCGAATCTGACCCAGCTCGACAGGACCGAACTGAGAGTCATAGTGAGGAGAACGAACGTCGCTGAGCTGAAGGTTGGCCTGGTCGTCGACAAGCGTCGACCATCCTGCACTCACCGCCGCGGTCGAAGGCGGCATACAGAGCAGGGTCATCATGGCGATGATCGAACAAGTGGCAATCCTGAGCCAGCGCACGGCGAAATCCCTTCGTGAATGAAGCCAGTTACTCTGGTGCGGCCGTGGACGATCGGACAATCGCCTGTTTCCAGGTGATTGTCCGAAGCCGGCGTTACTCCAGATGTTCGCCGCGTTCCCGGGCAATGGCGCGGTAGCCAATGTCCTTGCGGTAGAAACAACCTTCCCAATCAATCTTTGCAGCCAGCGCGGAGGCCTGTTTCTGAGCGTCGCCAACGCTGTCACCCAGTGCCGTGGCGCACAGAACTCGACCGCCGGAGGTTACCACCTGGCCATCCTTCAATGCAGTACCCGCATGGAAAACCTTGCCCGGCAATGTTGCCGCTGCGTCCAGGCCGTGGATGGCCGCGCCCTTGGCGTAATCGCCGGGGTAGCCGCCTGCGGCCAGCACGATGCCAAGACTGGGACGCGAGTCCCATTGGGCTTCCACTTTGTCCAGAGCTTGCGCCAAAGCGGCTTCGACCAGCAAGACCAGGCTCGATTGCAGACGCAGCATCACCGGCTGGGTTTCCGGATCACCAAAACGGCAGTTGAACTCGATGACCTTGGGATTTCCGGCCTTGTCGATCATGAGACCAGCATAGAGGAAACCGGTATAAACGTTACCTTCCTCGGCCATCCCTCTGACAGTCGGCCAGATCACCTGGGCCATCACGCGCTGATGCACCTCGGCAGTGACCACGGGGGCTGGCGAATAGGCACCCATGCCACCGGTATTCGGGCCGCTATCGCCATCGCCGACACGTTTGTGGTCCTGGCTGGTGGCCATCGGCAGTACATTCTTGCCATCGACCATGACGATGAAGCTGGCTTCTTCGCCGTCCAGGAATTCTTCGATCACCACGCGCGAACCAGCGTCGCCGAACGCGTTGCCCGCCAGCATGTCACGCACGGCCGCTTCGGCTTCTTCCAGGGTCATCGCGACGATCACACCCTTGCCCGCAGCCAGGCCATCGGCCTTGATCACGATCGGTGCGCCTTTTTCCTGCAGGTAAGCCAGCGCAGGCTCGATCTCGGTGAAGTTCTGGTAGTCAGCGGTTGGAATCTTGTGGCGCGCCAGGAAATCCTTGGTGAACGCTTTCGAACCTTCCAGTTGCGCAGCGCCTTGAGTCGGACCGAAACAGTCCAGGCCGCGGGAACGGAACAGGTCAACCACACCGGCGACCAAGGGGACTTCAGGGCCGACGATGGTCAGCGAGACGTTCTTTTCAGCGAAATCCGCCAGTTGTTCCAGTGCCAGCACATCGATTGCGACGTTTTCGCACTTGGCTTCGATGGCCGTTCCAGCGTTGCCTGGCGCAACGAAAACCTTTTGCACGCGGGCGTCCTGCGCAACCTTCCAGGCCAGCGCGTGTTCGCGGCCACCGCTGCCGATGATGAGTACGTTCATTTCAAAACCTCGATGACGCTAATTCTGTTTGGGGCATTCGCCGGTGTGACGGTTGATCGTTCCCACGCTCCACGTGGGAATGCCTCACCGCATCACGAGGTCGCAATGGCGTAGGTGGATGCAAGGCGGATGGGGCTTCGCTGAGCGGAGTTGCCTTCTGGCAATGAGCATCAGCGGAGCCCCATCCAACGCAGCAGACGCCTGCGCCAGTGCGGCCGATTTCATAACTCAGTGGCGGAAGTGGCGCATGCCAGTGAACACCATCGCGATACCGGCTTCGTCGGCTGCCGCGATGACTTCCGCGTCACGCATCGAGCCACCCGGCTGGATCACTGCGGTGATACCCACCTTGGCAGCGTTGTCCAGGCCGTCACGAAATGGGAAAAAGGCGTCCGATGCCATCACGGAACCGGCGACCTGAAGACCCGCGTGTTCGGCCTTGATGGCGGCGATGCGCGCCGAGTTCACCCGGCTCATCTGGCCTGCGCCGACACCGATGGTCTGGCGATTCTTGGCGTAAACGATGGCGTTGGACTTGACATATTTCGCCACTTTCCAGGCGAAGATCAGATCATGGATTTCCTGCTCGCTTGGGGCGCGTTGGGTGACGACCTTCAGGTCGTCGGCGGTGATCATGCCGTTGTCTCGGCTCTGTACCAGCAGCCCACCATTGACGCGCTTGTAATCCCAGGCCGGTACACGCTCGGCCGCCCATTGGCCGCTGGTCAGCAGGCGCACATTGGCTTTGCTGGCAACGATGGCTTGCGCTTCGGCACTCACGGAAGGGGCGATGATCACTTCGACGAACTGGCGCTCGACGATGGCTTTGGCGGTTTCAGCATCCAGTTCCCGGTTGAAGGCAATGATGCCGCCGAAGGCCGACTCGCTGTCGGTGGCGTAAGCCAATTCGTAGGCCTGGCGGATGCCGCCTTCCGGGCTGACCGCGACGCCGCACGGGTTGGCGTGCTTGACGATGACGCAGGCAGGCTTGACGAAGCTCTTGACGCACTCCAGCGCGGCATCGGTATCGGCCACGTTGTTGTACGACAGTTCCTTGCCTTGAAGCTGAGTCGCAGTGGCGATACCGACTTCGGCAGGTTTGGCTTCCACGTAGAACGCCGCGCTCTGGTGCGGGTTCTCGCCATAGCGCATTTCCTGAGCCTTGATGAACTGGGTGTTGAAAGTGCGGGGGAATTGGCTACGGCCTTCGGTCGACAGGGTGTCGGCGCGCTGATCGATGCTGCCCAGGTAGTTGGCGATCATGCCGTCGTAGGCGGCAGTGTGCTCGAACGCCTTGAGCATCAGGTCGAAGCGCTGGGCGTAGGTCAGGCCACCGGCTTTCAGGCTGTCCACCACTTGGCCGTAATCGCTGGCGTTGACCACGATGGCCACGTCTTTATGGTTTTTCGCCGCCGAGCGGACCATGGTCGGGCCGCCGATGTCGATGTTCTCGATAGCTGTCGGCAGATCGCAGCCAGGTTTGGAGACCGTAGCTTCGAATGGGTACAGATTCACCGCCACCAGGTCGATCGGCTTGATCCCGTGCTCGGCCATGATGGCGTCGTCGGTGCCGCGACGGCCCAGGATGCCGCCATGGATTTTCGGGTGCAGGGTCTTGACCCGTCCGTCCATCATCTCTGCGAAGCCGGTGTAGTCCGCGACTTCGACTGCAGCGACGCCGTTGTCCTTGAGCAGTTTGAACGTGCCGCCAGTGGACAGGATCTCGACACCCAGGGTTTCGAGTTCACGGGCGAATTCAAGGATTCCGGTTTTGTCGGAAACGCTGATCAAGGCGCGGCGGATCGGCAGGCGGGTCGTCTGGTCGGTCATCTCAACTTCCATCAAAAGCTAAAGGGTTCAGCAAAAAAAACGACCGCATCGAGTGAGGTCGCTTTTTGTGTGTGGGCGGCTTACAGCAAATCGTACTGCTTGAGCTTCTTGCGCAGGGTGCCACGGTTCAGGCCCAGCAGCTCGGAGGCTTTGGTCTGGTTGCCCTTGACGTAGTTCATCACGCACTCAAGCAACGGTGCTTCGACTTCCGAGAGCACCAGGTTGTAGACATCAGTGACGGCAGCACCTTCCAGGTGAGCGAAATAATTGTGCAGCGCCTTTTCAACGCTGCCGCGCAGGGTCTGACCCTCTTCGCTCGGCGTGTTGAGGTGCTGTTTCAAATTGACGTTGTCGCTCACGGGTGTTGTTCCACTCACTAAAGTCTCAGTCATCATCGTCATGCGGCCACCTCTTGTTCGTTCCCTGCTACCGGGCTTTTTTGGCGTTCGGCAAAGAAGTCCCGAACGTTGGCGCACTGTGCTTCCGTATCTTCCAAACGATTGAAAAGGGCACGAAACTCCCTGGCGCCCGGCAGGGTTGCGAGGTACCAGCCGACGTGCTTGCGGGCGATCCGCACGCCCATCACGTCGCCATAGAACGTGTGAAGCGCGGCCAGATGCTCTAGCAGAATGCGTTCCACCTCATCCAATGCCAGCGCCGGAAGTTTTTCTCCGGTGCGCAGGAAGTGTTCTATCTCGCGAAAAATCCATGGGCGCCCTTGAGCGGCCCGGCCAATCAGCAGTCCATCGGCGCCGGTCGCATGCAGCACGTACCGGGCCTTTTCCGGTGAATCGATATCGCCATTGGCGAAAACCGGGATCGACACCGCCTGTTTGATGGCGGCGATGGTGTCGTATTCGGCTTCGCCGGTGTACAGGTCCGCACGGGTACGCCCATGCACCGCCAATGCCTGAATACCCGCCTGTTCGGCGATTCGGGCAATGGTCATACCGTTCTTGTTCGCCCGGTCCCAGCCAGTGCGAATCTTCAGGGTGACCGGTACCTCGACTGCCGCGACTACCGCGTGCAGGATTTCGGTCACCAACTGCTCATCTTTCAACAGCGCAGAGCCAGCAGCCTTGTTGCAGACCTTCTTGGCTGGGCAACCCATGTTGATATCGATGATCTGTGCGCCAAGTTCGACGTTGGCACGCGCCGCATCTGCAAGCATTTGCGGATCACCACCGGCGATCTGGACCGAGCGGGGCTCGGGATCGCCTTCATGAATCATGCGAAGCCGCGATTTGCGGCTGTTCCACAGGCTCATGTCACTGGTGACCATTTCCGACACCACCAGGCCCGCGCCGAGTTGGCGACAGAGCTGGCGGAACGGCTGGTCAGTGACGCCCGCCATTGGGGCGAGTATCAAGCCGTTTTGCAATGTATAGGGGCCGATGCGTACCGCCGACATAGGGTGACCTGTTGTGGGGCCGAATCACGAAGCCTGGTCCGAAAAGTGCTTAGGCAACTGTTCAGACGGGACCCAGAGTATGAAAAAGGGTGGGCATGATACCCGCTCTCGATGACTGGATAAAGGCTGAATTGGATAAAATCTGAACAGCTGCATTCTTATCGCGAACGGTTAGGTCACGGTTCGCTTGATGGCCGAAAGCGTCAGTGGAATGCTGATGGCTCTGTGCCGCATTTTGGCGCGTGGCGCCGGGTCAGCATCATCTTGGCCCGTGGAGAAGTCTACTCCGGCGAGCGGAAACTCAAACTGTAATTCACCGCTTTGGGACCGGGGTCCAAAATGTCCAAGGCGATATGAATGGGCGTCTGGGGCGGCATTTCGTCCTTTCCCGCCAGCTCGCCACTCAAGTATTCCCCCGGTTTGAACCGACGACTGGCAATCAACTGACCATTGGTATCGGCGAAACGCAGCTCCAGCAGGGGAAACGGCTGAGAGAACGAGGCGCGGTTATAGATGATCGCGTCGACGACCAGGGCCCCCTGAAACTCGGGGTGACTGCGCACGACGAGGTTGCTGCTCTTGAGCAGTTTGATGTCGACCTTGGAAGGCACCTTACAGCCGACCTGCGGGCAAATGTCCTGAAACCAGGGCCGGTACTGGTCCTGTCGCGCCAGTTCATCGAAGTGATACCACACGTACTGCCCCGCGAGGGCGCCCAGCGCGATCAGTGCAAGAGCCAGCCACAGCAGGCGGCGGCCCCAGCGAGGCTTGGGTTTTTGCCAGGACAGTTGCAGCGGGTCGTCCATCAGGTCCAGCAGCGCCTGATCGCGCAAGCCCGGTTCACTGCGCTTGCCCTTGCCAAGGCTCGGCCCGTCATCCTCATCGATCTCGTGTCGGGCGGAAGGGTGATCGTCCTCGTCGTCCAGCGCCGACAGCCGCTCGGCAGGGGCCGCACTTTGGGCGTTTTCAGTCGCACGGACGTGCTCTGAAGGATAACGTTCGTCGTCCACCGCGTCTGGCGCCATGGACAGCGAAGGTTCGGTGCGATGGTCATCAGGGTCAGACGCTTCGCCCACGATGGGCTCTTGCCGTGCGTCGGACTCCAGCGGGTCTTCACGCTCTTCCACCACTTCAGCCCGCAGCTCCGGCAGCCGGTTGATGTCGTCGTGACTGAGGGCTGGGTTCCAATCTTCGGGCGCCACGTCCGGTTCATCCCGGCGGGCACTGAAGGATTCGACTTCATGCTCTTTCGATGGCTGGGCGCGGCCGAAGGATTCCGGCAGTTGGATTTCGCGTTGCTCCAGGCGGGCGAGTTCGACATCCAGATCGTCCAGGTCAAGGCTGTCCAGATCGACCGTGTGATCGGCCTGCCGGGCGGGCGGCGAGGCAGGCTGTGCGACGGTGACAGAGTGCGGTGCAATGATCGCTGGCTGCGGGTCGCTCTGTGCCGGTGCTGACGTTGGGGCAGCGGTCGACGTTTGCGCCTGGGCACTTTTTTCCAGCAGTTGTTTCGCTGCGTTGAACACCTGCAGGCAGGAGCCGCAACGAACCATCCCCCGCGCCACGCTCAACTGAGCGTGGCTGACGCGGAAACTGGTCTGGCAGTGAGGGCACTGAGTGACGAAGCTATCGGTCATGCGGTTATCCGGGGTTGGAAGCCCTTATAGGTTGCGGTCAGTGTGTATCAGCGACGGCGGCCGGAAATGCGCACCCAGCCGTCGCGATTGGCGATTGGGTCAAGCTCGAAGGCGTCGGCGTAGGCGGCGGCCACTTCATCGCCTTGCTCGGCCAGGATGCCGGACAGCGCCAGACGCCCACCCGGTTTGACCAGGCGGCTCAACTGAGGTGCCAGCGAGACCAGCGGCCCGGCCAGGATATTCGCCACCAACACGTCAGCCGGCTCTTGAGGCAGATCCGGCGGCAAGTACAGCGGGAATTTTTCGGCGGGTACGTGATTACGGCCAGCGTTTTCACGCGAGGCTTCCAATGCCTGCACGTCGATGTCGGTGCCCACGGCATGTTTCGCACCCAGCAGCAGGGCGGCGATGGCGAGAATACCCGAGCCACAGCCGAAATCCAGCACGTGGCTATCGCTGAGATCCTGGCCGTCCAGCCATTCCAGGCACAGGGCGGTGGTGGGGTGGGTGCCGGTACCGAACGCCAGCCCTGGATCCAGCAACAGGTTGACGGCGTTGGGCTCGGGCGCGGCATGCCAGCTGGGTACGATCCACAGGCGCTGGCCGAAACGCATGGGCTGAAAATTGTCCATCCAGCTGCGTTCCCAATCCTGGTCCTCGATGACTTCATGGCTGTGCTCGGGCAATTCGGCCCCGGTCAGCAGCTTGAGATGGGCGAGGGCCAGAGCGGCGTCAGTATCAGCTTCGAACAAGGCCAGCAGATGGGTGTGGGTCCACAGCGGCGTGGTGTTGAGTTCCGGTTCGAAGATGGGCTGATCTTCAGCGTCCATGAAGGTCACGGACACCGCGCCGACCTCAAGGAGCGCATCTTCGTAGGTTTCGGCTTGTTCCGGGCTGATGGCGAGACGGACTTGCAGCCAAGGCATGGCGTATTACCTTCGAATGAAAAGATGACAGGCGACGCAATGTCGCGAAAGACCGGCAAGTTTACGGGGTTCGGGGAAAAACAACAAAGAGGCTGATGGGGCAGGTCGGGAAAACGACAAAGCCGCTCGGAAGCGGCTTTGTCGTATCTGCAGCGTGACTGGGTGGATCAGTGTTTCTCACCGGCCAGCTTGTGTTCCAGATAGTGAATGTTGACACCGCCCTTGCAGAAGCCTGGGTCACGGGTCAGATCACGGTGCAGCGGGATGTTGGTCTTGATGCCGTCGACGACGATCTCATCCAGCGCGTTACGCATACGGGCCATGGCCTCGTCGCGGGTCGCGCCCCAAGTGATCAGTTTACCGATCAGGGAGTCGTAGTTCGGTGGCACCGCATAGCCGCTGTACAGGTGCGAATCGACGCGAACGCCGTTACCGCCCGGGGCATGGAAATGCTTGACCGTGCCAGGGCTTGGCATGAAGGTGCGCGGGTCTTCGGCGTTGATCCGGCACTCCAGCGCATGGCCGTGAATCTTCACGTCATCCTGGGTGTACGACAGCTTGTTGCCAGCGGCGATGCTCAGCATCTCCTTGACGATGTCGATACCGGTGACCATTTCGGACACTGGGTGCTCGACCTGAACGCGGGTGTTCATTTCGATGAAATAGAACGCGCCGTTTTCGTACAGGAATTCGAACGTACCGGCACCGCGGTAGCCAATGTCAATGCACGCCTTGACGCAGCGGGCCAGCACTTCAGCGCGGGCTTTTTCGTCGATGCCTGGCGCTGGCGCTTCTTCCAGCACCTTTTGGTGACGGCGTTGCAGGGAGCAATCGCGGTCGCCCAGGTGAATCGCGTGGCCCTGGCCATCGGACAGCACCTGAACTTCCACGTGGCGCGGGTTGGTCAGGAACTTCTCCAGGTAAACCATCGGGTTGCCGAATGCCGCGCCCGCTTCGGAACGGGTTAGTTTGGCCGAAGCGATCAGGTCTTCTTCCTTGTGCACCACGCGCATGCCGCGACCACCGCCGCCGCCAGCGGCCTTGATGATCACTGGGTAGCCCACTTCACGGCCGATGCGCAGTGCTTCCGCTTCGTCTTCCGGCAGCGGGCCGTCGGAACCTGGAACGGTCGGAACACCGGCCTTGATCATTGCGTCCTTGGCCGACACCTTGTCGCCCATCAGGCGAATGACGTCAGCGTTCGGGCCGATGAAGGCAAAACCGGATTTCTCGACCTGCTCGGCGAAGTCGGCGTTTTCCGCCAGGAAGCCGTAGCCCGGGTGAATAGCCGTGGCGCCCGTGACTTCGGCGGCGGCAATGATGGCCGGGATGTGCAGGTAGGACTGAGCGGCCGATGCCGGACCGATGCACACCGATTCGTCCGCCAGACCCAGGTGCATCAGCTCCTTGTCGGCCTTCGAATACACGGCGACGGTCTTGATGCCCAGCTCTTTGCAGGCACGCAGGATCCGCAGGGCGATTTCACCGCGGTTGGCGATCAGTACTTTTTCCAACTTCGCAGGATTCGTCATCACAGACACTCCGCGGTTCAAACGATGGTGAACAGCGGCTGGTCAAACTCAACCGGCTGGCCGTCTTCGACGAGGATGGACTCGATCACGCCGCTGGTTTCGGCTTCGATGTGGTTCATCATTTTCATCGCTTCGACGATGCACAGGGTGTCGCCTTTCTTCACCGACTGGCCGACTTCAACGAAAGCTGGCGAGGTGGGCGACGCTTTGCGATAGAAGGTGCCGACCATTGGCGAGCGAGCCACGGTGCCGTTCAGTTTCGGTGCGGCGGCCGGCGCGTCGGCGGAAGCGGCAACGGGAGCGGCGGCTGGTGCCGGGGCAGCAACCGGAGCGGCGGCTGGTGCCGGTGCGTAGTACTGCTGCGCTGGCGCCTTGCTGTGGCGGCTGATACGGACGGACTCCTCGCCTTCCTTGATCTCCAGCTCGTCGATGCCAGACTCTTCCAGCAGTTCGATCAGTTTCTTGACTTTACGGATATCCATTAATCAACTCCCAGGGGACGGTCAGGGGTAATTCAGTAGCCGGTTCGGGCTGCGTGGCTCAGTGCTAAACCGTGCCGCTCACGCCTGCGAACGGGTGGCCAGTTGTTCCATGGCGGCCTCCAGGGCCAGTCGGTAACCGCTGGCGCCAAGGCCGCAGATCACTCCTACGGCAACATCTGAAAAATAGGAGTGATGGCGGAAAGGTTCGCGTTTGTGCACGTTCGAGAGGTGCACTTCGATGAATGGGATGCTCACTCCCAGCAATGCGTCACGTATTGCAACACTTGTGTGAGTAAAAGCCGCCGGGTTGATCAGAATGAAGTCCACGCCTTCATCGCGGGCTGCGTGAATGCGATCGATCAACTCGTACTCGGCGTTGCTCTGAAGGTACATCAGATGGTGGCCCGCTTCGCGAGCGCGCGTTTCGAGGTCCTGATTGATGTCGGCCAACGTGATCGAGCCGTAGATCCCCGGTTCGCGGGTCCCTAGCAAGTTCAGGTTGGGCCCGTGCAGGACCAGAAAAGTCGCCATTGAGTGTTCCTTGTTGTCTGCTAGCCGTCGCTTACACCCAGGCATTCGCCTGAGATGAGCGTTTATTGCGCCGGGACTATGCCGGAAAGCGCAATGGACTGTCCAGTTACCGACCCAGATATCGACAATGTAAGCACGATGAGCGATGTTTGCGCAAAGTTTGTGACTAAGTGGCTAAATTTGGTCATTTGCTCTAGAAAGGCGCTCTGCGAGCCCTTCGACGTCGATTTCGCCGACAACACGGACATTTTCAAGCTCGTTGCCGTCTTTTCCGAAAAATAGCAACGCTGGCGGACCGAACAGCTTGTAGTGATCGAGTAAAGCGCGCTGCTCGGCATTGCTATCGGTCATGTCGAAGCGAATCAGGCGAAATCCCTTCAGCTGACTGACGATCTTCGGATCGGGCAGCACGTCATGCTCGATGACCTTGCAACTGATGCACCAATCGGCATACCAGTCCACCAACACCGGTGTGCCGTTATTCTTCGCATCGCTCAGCTGCTGTTTCAACTCACTGACTTGAGTGACGGTTTGCCAGCCTTGCTGTGCCTGGGGCTGCCCGGTCATCGACGTGTTCTGGTCGCGGCCCAGGGGGCGGAGCGGATCGGTCTGCCCGCTCAAAGCGCCGTACCAGCAGGACACCGCGTAAACCAGCAGGAAGAGCCCCACCAACTGAGCAAGGCGAGCTCGGGGGCTCTTCTTCGTGAACTCCAGCGTGCCGAGAAACAGCGCGACCCCGGCCCACAGCAAACCGAGCAGGAGCAGGGTGGCCTGCCCTGGAATCACGCGGCTGAGCAACGCGATGGCCAGGGCCAGCAGCAGAACACCGATCGCATTTTTGACCGTGACCAGCCAGGGGCCGCTTTTGGGCAACCAGGCCGCACCACCTGTAGCGACGAGCACCAGCGGCGCGCCCATGCCAAGGCCCAGCGCAAACAGTTTCAATGCTCCGCCCCACGCATCGCCGCTGGCGCTTATATAAAGAAGCGCGCCTGCCAATGGCGCGGAGACGCAAGGCGAAACCAGCAGGCTGGAGACCACGCCCAGTACCGCCGCCCCCCATAGGGATCCGCCTTGTGCATTTCCTGCGATGCGATCCAGCCGGTCATTGAGGGCCCGAGGCAAGCGCAACTCGAAGACGCCGAACATGGCGATGGCGAACACGACGAAGAACAGGGAGAACGGCACGAGCACCCAAGCAGATTGAAGCCGCGCCTGCAAATTGAGACTGGCGCCGAATAGGCCCATCAACGCACCGAGCGCTGCAAAACAGATGGCCATCGGCAGCACGTAGGCAAGGGAAAGCGAAAGGCCTCGCAGGCCGCCCACCTGGCCGCGCAACACCACGCCAGACAGGATGGGCAACATGGGGAGAACGCAGGGTGTGAAGGTCAGGCCGATGCCTGCGAGAAAGAACAGCGCCAGTTGCTTCCAACTGAATGGGGCGTTGCTGTCGCTGACGGGGATGTCCGCCTCGCTGGAGGGCGCGCCGCCTATAGTCAAGCGCTCGGTCTCAGGTGGGTAGCACAAGCCTTTGTCGGCGCAGCCTTGATAGGTCACCACCAGCGTGAACGCGCCAGTGGCCGCGGATTCGCGGGGCAGGGTGACATCGAGAATGCCGTGATAGACCTCGACATCGCCGAAATACTCATCGTGCTTTTTCTCACCTGCCGGTAACTGCGGGGCTCCCAGCTTGATGTCAGCCGGTTCGGTGCGGAATTGAAAGCGGTGGCGGTAAAGGTAATAACCCTCGGTCGCGACGAACTGCAGCTTGATCGCCTCAGGCGTGGTGTCGATCAGGTTCAACTGAAAGGCCTGGCGAACCGGGAGGAAATCTTTGCTGTTGTCGATGGCTGAAGCGCCCAGCGCCGGGGTGCCCAGTCCTGATGCCGGCCGACTGTCCAGCAGGCTGGCGCTGAACGCAGGAAGGGCGAGAGTGAGGAGAATCAGACAAAGCAGGCGGCGCATGGCGGTCTCGCGATACAAAGATCGGCGCATGATAACGGATCTTGCCTACCTGAGGCTGTGCCAGGCGTTACCGATCGTGACCCGTTGCAGTGTGGCCGGTCTGTGTTTGCGGTCGTGAGCGCCTCGTCAGAGACCTTTGCGACTAATCGACATCCACCGGCGAATGCTTTCTGGTCTGCATGAAATCATCGCTGACCGTGTAGACCTGATTGCGGCCGGCTTTCTTGGCCCGATACAGGGCTTCGTCCGCGTGGGAGGCCATCATCAGCGCATCGTCGTATTCGCCCAGCTCGACAACGCCCGCGCTGAAGGTGCAGAACAGATCGGCCGGCTGCGCCGGGTAGTGGATTTCGGCGAAGCGACGGCGGATTTCGTCGAGCACGCCATAGGCTGCTTTCAGATCCGTGTCAGGCATGACCACGGCGAACTCTTCGCCCCCATAGCGGCCGATGTAATCGGTTTTGCGCAAACGTTGTTTGAGAAACAGCGCCAGGCTTTTGATCACGCGGTCACCCATTGGGTGGCCATGGGTGTCGTTCACTTTCTTGAAGTGGTCGATGTCGAGCATGGCGAAGCTCAACGGTTTGCACTCGCGACGCGCGCGGAAGCTGCAATCTTCCAGCAACTGGAGGATGTGGGTGTGGTTGTAGAGGCCGGTCAGGCTGTCACGGACCATTCGCGCCTTGAGGTTGCGCGCTCGCGCCGCACGGTTGCGCACTGTGGTGATCAAGTGGCGCGGTTTGATCGGTTTGGTCAGGAAATCGTCGCCGCCTTCGCTCATCGCATCGAGCTGTTTGTCGAGATCGTCCTCAGCCGACAGATAAATGATCGGCACACTGACATAGCGGTCATTGTGGCGAATCACCTTGGCCAGTTCAGTGCCTGTGCAGCCAGGCATGTACATGTCGAGGATGATCAAGTCTGGCTGGAATTCGGCCAGTTCGGACATGGTCTTGATTGGATCGAACAAAGTACGCGTCACGATGCCGGCATTGTTCAGCAGACGTTCGGTGTGCGTGGCCTGAGCACGCGAATCGTCGATGACCAGCACCTTATAGGGCTCGTACTGAGCGACCCGCGTAAGGATTTCGATTTTCTCAAGAAGGCTCGACGCGTCCAGGGTGCCGGTCAGAAATTCTTCGCCACCGGCCCTCACGGCTGCCAACCGCGTCGGCGTATCGGTCTCTTGGTGGCTGAAGAACAACAACGGCAGCTTCTGTTCCAGCCCTTCTTGCATTCTGGCTGCCAGTTGCAGGCCTGCGCCGTTGCCGCCGAAATCCACGTCCATCACGATCGCAGCGGGAAGGCGCTCGGACAGTGACGCATTGAACGCTTCCACGCTGTCCAGCGATTGCGCGCTCAAACCGAAGAATTCCAGCTGCTTGGCCAGGCGCTCGGCCCGTTCGTGATCCTGCAGCATCACATAGACTGGCTTGCGCAGAGGCGGCAGCGAGGTGTGCTCCAGCTTGTCCCCGTGACGCAGTCCCGTGCGCGAAAGGCGCTGCATCAGCCGATTGAGATCGGTGATCAGCGCACTGCTCAGTCGTCCACGGTTGGCCTGCACCTCGAAAAGTGACTGACTGATGTCGCGCGCCAAATGAGCGTGCTCGACCTGATCGAAGCGTTCGGCGAAACGCAGCAGGCGCTGGTTTGCTTCAATGAGCTCTTCAAGGTCTGCGAGCGACCATTCGCTTTGCTGCAAGCGTTGCCAAACCTCAAGTATTTGACGTGCTTGATGGATGACGCGCTGGGCGAAGTGATGCTTGAGGCGGTCGCGACTCGGATCTTCTGGCTCGGTCATGTCCTGACTACTTATAGGGGAAACCCTGATGCAAATGCTGGCGCTATGCTAGCACCACTTTGCTTTCTTAAGTGCGCCGCAAGTCATTTAGTTGTCATTTTTTCAGGCTTTTTCGCGTCAATTTTTTATCTTTTCCACCCCGATAGAACAATTGCTGACAGAAAAGCGAGCAACGTCCCCCCTGTACGCTCCTCAGGAAAAACCCTAGACGCACTTCCTTTTTGCGGGCGGCATGCTGGGGCTTCGGCAGGCTCCGGCGCTCGAGGCGGCGACCCGGTCAATGACGCCCTTGGACCTGTGGATAACGCATCTGGGCCATCCGCTGCGTTCCTGACGAACGCACCTTGCTGTAAGGTTGCGGTCACAAGCACTGAACTCCGTGACTGAAAGGACAAGGCCATGCTGGATTGGAAAAAACGCTCGCAGACTCAAGGTACAGGTGAGCGTGTTGAAGAAAAGCCGATAGGCAAGGCGCCTCGTGGTTACTGGGGCGGCCTGTTCTTCAGTCGTGCGGTCGGTGCCGTGGTGGGCATCTACTTGGTGGTCACCCTTGCACTGGGCATCTGGTGGAGCAGTGAGCCTGCGATGTTTCCGGTCCAACAGAACGCTCAGGCGGCTGCCGAGCGCGAAGGCAAACAGATGGTGATCGGGTACACCACCGTCGAAACCCTGAAAAGCGTCGTCTCGACGTTGCTCGACAAACCGGGCGGTTATATTTCCAACGACCGCTTTCCGCCAGGCCTGTGGCTCGACAACATGCCGAGCTGGGAGTACGGCGTGCTCGTCCAGGTGCGCGACCTGACGCGCGCCTTGCGCAAAGACTTCGCCCGCTCGCAGTCGCAGTCCGCCGAAGACAGCGATCTGGCACGCGCAGAGCCGCTGTTCAACTTTGATAACCGCAGTTGGGTCCTGCCCTCCAGCGAGTCGCAGTACCGGGATGGCATTGCGGCACTAAGCCGTTATCAGGCCCGCTTGTCCGACCCGAATCAGAAGAATGCTCTGTTCTACACGCGCGCCGATAATCTCAACAACTGGCTGGGTGACGTGGGTACGCGCCTGGGTTCGCTTTCGCAACGGCTGTCGGCGAGCGTGGGACGGGTCAAGCTCAACACCAGCCTGAAAACCGAAGCGCAGTCCGAGGTGTCGGTGAAGCCGGGTGAGGTTCCGCAGGTCGATGAAGAAATCGTCGAAACGCCATGGATGCAAATCGACAACGTGTTCTATGAGGCCCGAGGTCAGGCGTGGGCGCTCTCTCATCTGCTGCGCGCCATTGAAGTGGATTTCGCCGATGTGCTGGCGAAAAAGAACGCGACGGTGAGCGTACGTCAGATCATTCGAGAGCTGGAGGCCTCCCAAGAGCCAATGTGGAGCCCGATCATCCTCAATGGCAGCCCGTTCGGCGTGTTCGCCAACCACTCGTTGGTGATGGCCAACTACCTGTCTCGCGCCAATGCCGCCGTCATCGATCTTCGTCAATTGCTGTCGCAGGGTTGATCGGTGCCCATCCCTGAAAGCGAAGTCGCGCACCGCGCGGCTTCTGACGCCGAACTCATCGCCTGGGTCGACCGTCAGGACCAGCTACTGGGTTCGCTCCCCCGCGCTGCCTTGCGCGAGCGCGGCCTGATCGGGCGCGGCACCTTTATCTTGCTGTTCAATTCCGCAGGGAAGTTGTGCGTCCACCGTCGCACGCTGAGCAAGGCCATTTACCCCGGGTATTGGGATGTGGCGGCGGGTGGAATGGTCCAGGCAGACGAAACCTATGCGGCGTCGGCGGCCCGCGAGTTGGAGGAAGAACTGGGCGTGGCTGGGGTTCAATTGACGGCACACGAGCGGTTCTTCTTCGATCAGCCGGACAACCGGCTTTGGTGTGCAGTGTTCTCAGCCGTCTGGGATGGACCGCTCAATCTGCAACCAGAGGAAGTGCTGGAAGCGCGCTTTGTGACGATTGATCAGGTGCTGGATGAAGCCTCGCAAATGCCCTATTGCCCGGACTCTCTGGCTGCGCTGAAGCGCTATTTGGCCGACGTCGCAAAAGTCCCGTAAATTGCCGCATATTTGCTCTTAGCATCGGCGTGGTTTGCCGTTACACTGCGCGCCTTTTCACGCCGGACCGTCACCGCGGTCCGGTTGCGCTGCCCCTGCCTGAGTGGGGCTTCGCGGTCGGTATCACAGATCGATGGCTCATCGGTCTGCCCGACCAGACTTTGGTCCTCAAGAAGAGGATTGCCCGTGGCCAAAAAAGCCGCCTCCTTTGCTGCCCTCGGTGGCCTGGTATTTTCTACCGACGCCGGCCGGCATTGCCCTGACTGCCGTCAGCCTGTCGACGCCTGCACCTGCAAGAAAACCCTGATTCCCGAAGGCGACGGCATCGCCCGCGTGCGCCGTGAAAGCAAGGGCCGTGGCGGCAAGACCGTGACCACTGTCACCGGTGTCCCGCTGCCTGAAGATGCACTCAAGGAACTGGCGTCTACGCTCAAGCGACGGTGTGGAACAGGCGGGGCGCTCAAGGAAGGCGTGATCGAAATCCAGGGCGATCACGTCGAGACGCTACTGGCTGAGCTGGTCAAGCAGGGTTTCAAGGCAAAAAAATCGGGCGGTTGAGTCACGCCTCGTCCGTTCCGGCTTTCACGATCGCTCGGTTATCGGAGCAAACTCTGCTCTGCGTGTAGGGTCTACTGAGCCATTCAGGGGCTCGACGCCTGCGCCAAACCGTCATTTCCACGCTATACACTGCGCCCAGCCTTCGATGGCCGGCGCTTCACGACTTCTATACAGGGGACTTCGATGTCCGTACGACGCACACGCAAAGACGATGGTAGCCAATGGACCGTGGCGGACAGCCGCAGTGTCTATGGGATTCGCCATTGGGGGGCTGGTTATTTTGCAATCAACGAAGCCGGGCGTGTTGAAGTTCGCCCCAACGGGCCGGGCAGTTCGCCCATCGATCTCTACGAGCAGGTAGACCAATTGCGCAAGAGCGGTTTGTCACTGCCACTGCTGGTGCGTTTTCCCGATATTCTGCAAGACCGTGTCCGCCAGTTGACCGGTGCTTTCGACGCGAACATTGCCCGTCTGGAATACCAGAGCACCTACACCGCGTTGTATCCGATCAAGGTCAACCAGCAGGAAGCGGTGGTGGAAAACATCATTGCGACGCAGAACGTGTCCATTGGGCTGGAGGCCGGTTCAAAGCCCGAGCTGATGGCTGTGCTGGCATTGGCGCCGAAAGGCGGGACGATCGTCTGCAACGGCTACAAGGACCGCGAGTTCATTCGTTTGGCGCTGATGGGGCAGAAGCTTGGCCATAACGTCTTCATCGTCATCGAGAAGGAATCGGAAGTCGAACTGGTCATCGAAGAGGCTGCCGAGCTGAAGGTCGCTCCGCAGGTGGGGCTGCGCGTGCGGTTGTCGTCGCTGGCGTCGAGCAAATGGGCCGACACCGGGGGCGAAAAATCCAAGTTCGGATTGTCTGCCGCTCAATTGCTGTCGGTGGTCGACCGCTTTACCAAAGCCGGTCTGGATCAGGGCATTCGCCTGCTGCACTTCCACATGGGCTCGCAGATCGCCAATCTGGCCGACTACCAGCACGGTTTCAAGGAAGCCATTCGTTACTACGGCGAGTTGCGCAACCTCGGCCTGCCGGTCGATCACGTCGACGTCGGTGGCGGGCTGGGTGTGGATTACGACGGCACCCACTCACGCAATGCCAGCTCGATCAACTACGACATGGACGATTACGCCGGCGTCGTGGTCGGCATGCTCAAGGAATTCTGCGACGCGCAGGGTTTGCCCCATCCGCACATCTTCTCTGAGAGCGGCCGCTCGCTGACGGCTCACCATGCGATGCTGGTGATCCAGGTCACGGACGTCGAGCGTCACAACGACGAGGTGCCAGTGATCGAAGACAAGGAGAGCCTGCCGGAAACCCTGCAGTGGCTCATCGATCTGCTGGGCCCGACCGACATCGAGATGGTCACCGAAACCTACTGGCGCGCCACGCACTACATGAGTGACATCGCCGCCCAGTATTCGGACGGCAAGCTTACCCTCGCGCAAAAAGCGCTGGGCGAGCAGTGCTATTTCGCTGTCTGCCGTCGCCTGCACAACTCGTTGAAGGCGCGTCAGCGCTCGCATCGCCAGGTGCTCGACGAGCTGAACGACAAGCTGGCCGACAAATACATCTGCAATTTTTCGGTATTCCAGAGCCTGCCTGATACCTGGGCGATCGACCAGGTGCTGCCGATCATCCCGCTTCACCGCCTCGACGAGGAGCCCAATCGCCGCGCGGTGCTGCAAGACCTGACCTGCGACTCCGATGGCAAGATCAACCAGTACGTCGACGAGCAGAGCATCGAGACCAGCCTGCCGGTGCATGCGCTGAACGAGGACGAAGATTATCTGCTGGGTGTTTTTCTGGTTGGCGCGTACCAGGAAATCCTTGGTGACATGCACAACCTGTTCGGTGACACCGACTCGGTGAACATCTACCAGAATCAGGATGGCAGCGCTTACTCGGCGGGTATCGAAACCCACGACACCATCGAGGACATGCTGCGCTACGTGCACTTGTCGCCAGAGGAATTGATGACCCACTACCGCGACAAGGTGGCCAGCGCACGGATCACCCCGCGCGAGCGGACGCAGTATCTGGATGCGTTGCGCCTGGGGTTGACGCGTTCATCCTATCTGTCCTCATGAGAGTGGTTTAAGCCCCTGACCGTAGGGTCAGGTGGCGCCCTGTCCGTCGAGTTGGCGGTCCTTGAATCGCCATTTGCCGCAGGTTCGGCGCGGGCCTCCTACAGGTTCGCGCTCGCTTGTTGTTCTTGTTTGTAGGCCCTTTCCTGTTCTGCATTTGCCCTCTCTACATCGCAGATTTTCTGTTACAGAATCCTCGACCGCCTGTCACTGTCTGCCGAGGTCATTCGTACCATGTCATCGCCCCCCCAAGTCATGCCATTGCGCCTGGAGGTTGATCGCCCCAGGCATTCGTTCGAGGTCGTGGCCTGCGAACGCAGCGAAGAGGCTGATCAGCCTTACTTGTACACACTCGATATCACTCACCCTGACAGCCATCTGGACACTCACGAACTGCTGTTCAGTGCAGGCTGGTTGCATGGCAGCGAAGCCGAGTCCGGCATCCATGGGCACGTCCACAGCATCATGCGCATGGCCAGCCGAGCGGCGTCGAGCAATCTCCTGCACAGCGGCCCTTCCCGTTACCGCATCACTTTCGGACCTCGGCTGGGGTTGATGGCCTGGCGCTACAACCAGCGCGTCTTCCAAGGGCTCGATGCCCGGCAAATCATCCAGCAAGTCCTCAGTGAGCACGGCATCCAGGCCCGAGGCCTTCTTTGGCGGCGCAAACAAGCCTGTCAGAAGCGTGACTACTGCGCGCAGTACCGTGAGAGTGACTTGCAGCTGGTTCAGCGGCTCTGTGCAGAGGAAGGCATGCGCTATCACTTCTTGCACGCACGCCATCGGCATGTGGTGGTCTTCACCGACGAGTCGCCCCTCGATGCCGCGGAGTGCGCCGAGTCGCGGGAGGTGGATGCCCCGGTGGTGTCGCTCACCGGGGCATGCATGCATCGGGCTAGTCTGGTGGGCGGGTTGTTCGAGTCGGTCCAGCCGAATGCTGAAGGGCGCCTGCAGGTGCGGTTCGACTGGAGCAATCAGGGTGATGGCTCGCGCTTCAATGAGTGCTGGATTGCGGTCGATCCTGCCCTGATCGAAAAACAACCGCTGTGGTGGGGCGGCATGGAGGTCGTCGTGCGCTTTCGCAAGGGCGATCCGGGCAAGCCCTATATCAGCGATCGCTTATGGGACCCGGATATCAACCCTGAGACCGAACCCGGCGTCGACGCTCCGGCGCGCCGGGTGATCACGACGCGTATTGACCGGGCCCTTTTTCTCGATGAGTCACAGGCGTTCTCGGTGGACGATCAATTCATCGTGAAAATGGCACAAGACCACGAAATGCACTTCAGGGTGGGTAACAGCCAGGTGACGATCGATTCCCGGTACGTTTCGCTGAGCGGCCTGCGCATCATGCTGTCCTCCATCGCGGAGGCGGAGCAGGCCTTTTGAACGCGCTTCTGGCTAGGCGAACCAACCACCGCTGCGGTTCAGCGAGCGGGCGATGTAGCCCAGTGTCAGGGCGCGCAAGGCCATGAACAGCAGAAACACGATCCACAGCCCGTGATTACCGAACGAAGTGGCCAGCCAGGCGAACGGTGCGACAATCAGCGCGCTCAACACCATCGCGTTGCGCATTTCCCGCCCGCGGGTGGCGCCGATGAACAGGCCGTCGAGCAGGTAACTCCAGACGGCCACCAGCGGCAGAAGGGCCAGGTAGGGCAGGTAGACGAAGGCAATCTCACGAACTGCGTGAATGTCGGTCTGCAGTTCGATGAACAGGTGTCCGCTGAACAGGAACAGCAGCGCGAAGGCAACGCTGCACATCAGCGACCACCCGCCTGCCACATTCAGGGCTCGACGCAAGGCGGCGGGGTCCCGGGCACCGATGGCGTGGCCGCAAAGGGCCTCCACCGCATGAGCGAGACCGTCCAGGGCATTGGCCGTCAACAGCAGGCCATTGAGCAGCAATGCATTGGCGGCCACCGTGGCATCGCCCAGGCGCGCACCCTGGACGGTGATGAGGAAGAACGCGGATTGCAACACCAAGCTGCGGATGAAGATGTCCCGGTTCACCGCCAACAGAGGTCGCCAGCTTGCCCAGCGTTTGAGTACGGCCAGGGCCAGAGGGCCGGGGAAGGCGAGCAGGCCTTTGCGCGTCAGGGCCAGGCCCAGAAGAGCCCCGATCCATTCGGCAACGACCGATGCGCGGGCACTGCCGATCACGCCCCAGTCCAGCCCGATGACGAACCACAGGTTCAGCGCAATGTTGACCAGGTTGGTCGTCAACAGAATTGCCAGGGGCGCTCGAGCGTTCTGCAGGCCGAGGAACCAGCCCACCAGCGCATAGCTCGCCAGCGCAGCGGGCAGCCCGAACAGCCGGGTGTGGAAAAACTCGCGGGTCAACTCCTCGAGATCGGGGGACGGCTGCATCATCGTCAATGCGAGGTGTTGGAACGGCAGGCCGATCAAGCCCAACAGTACGGAAAACCCCAGCGCCAGCAACAAGCCTTGCAGCAGTACCTGGCGCAGAGCGGCGCCATCGGAGCGGCCCGCCGCCTGCGCAGCGAACCCGGTGGTGCCCATGCGCAGAAAGCTCATTGCCCAGGCGAGAAAGCTATAAAGCGTACCGCCGACGGCCACGGCGCCCAACTGGTGAGCATGGGGCAGGTGGCCGATGACCGTGCTGTCGACCAGCGAGACCAACGGGACAGAAATGTTCGACAGAATCATCGGCGCCGCCAGCGCCCACACCTGGCGATGGGTCGTGCGATGGCGCCAGTCAGCGAGGAAGTTGGGCATGAGGGCTCGATAGGGTCAAGGGAGCGAGATGGGCCGCATTGTAGCGACTCGACGTGCACAGCGCAGATCCACCGAAAGGGAGCGCCAACCGTCCTCGAGGGCCCGCCGAGTCACGCAGCGCTGCGCCTCCCGCCTGAAGAGTGGGCCTGAGAACGAACTCACAATCCCAGGGTCTATGTCCGCGCCGCGCTTTACGAGCGCGAAAGCGATGCTATAACTGCTGCTCCTCATCACAACTGCTGCCAATGAGTGCCTCATGCTTAACAAAGGATTGTTCCTGGCCTGCGCGCTGGCACTGCTCAGTGCTTGCGATTCCTCTACCTCTGAAAAAACCGCCCCCGCCCCATCGCAGCCTGCTGCACCTCAAGCCGCAGTCGAAGCCGCCAAGCCCAAACCGGCGGTTGACCTCGCTGCGCTGAGCAAACGGTACGCGGGGCGCGAGTTGACCGTAGTGGATGTTTCGGAAATCCAGCTCGACGGCGCCAGCACGCTGTCCTTGAGCTTTTCCGTGCCGCTGGCCTCCGACCAGAAGTTCGCGGAGAAAGTGCACCTGGTGGACAGCGTCAACGGCAAGGTCGATGGCGCCTGGGAGCTGTCCGACAACCTCATGGAATTGCGCCTGCGCCACCTTGAACCTAAGCGCAAGCTGGTGCTGACCATCGATCCGGGTCTGGCCGCCGTGAACGGCAACACCCTGGCCGCGGAATACTCGGCGCGCCTGGAAACGTCCGATCTGCAAGCCACTGTCGGCTTCGCCAGCCGCGGCAGCCTGCTGCCGACCCGTCTGGCCGAGGGCCTGCCGGTGATCGCGCTGAACGTCGACAAGGTCGATGTCGAGTTCTTCCGCATCAAGCCCGATTCGCTACCTGCCTTTCTCAGTTCATGGGAGGGCTCGTCCAGCCTGCAGAGCTACGAGTCCAGAGAATTGCTGCCTATGGCCGACCTGGTGTATGGCGGCCGTTTTGACTTGAATCCTGCACGCAACACCCGGGAAACCGTTCTGTTGCCGATTGCCGGGCTCAAACCGTTGCAGCAACCCGGTGTTTATCTGGCCGTAATGCGGGCGTCAGGCACCTACAATTACTCCCAGCCAGCGACGCTGTTCACGCTCAGCGACATAGGGTTGTCGGCGCATCGCTACGCCAATCGTCTGGATGTGTTCACCCAGGCGCTGGAGGGTGGCAAGGCGTTGAGCGGCATCGATCTGGAGCTGTATGACGACAAAGGGCGCGTGGTCGGCCAGGGTAAAACCGACGGTGCCGGTCATGCTCAACTGCCGTTGCCAGCCAAGGCTGAGGTGCTCCTGGCGAAGAATGCCGAACAAACCAGCCTGCTGCGCCTCAACAGCGCGGCGCTGGACCTGGCCGAGTTCGACATCACGGGCCCGCAAGCGCATCCGCTGCAATTCTTTATCTTTGGTCCTCGCGACTTGTATCGGCCCGGCGAAACCGTGCTGCTCAACGGCCTGTTGCGCGACAACGACGGCAAGGGCGTGAAACCTCAGCCGATTACGGTGGAAGTGCGCCGCCCGGACGAGCAGGTCAGTCGAAAGTTCGTGTGGGAAGCCGACGCCACCGGTTTGTATCAATACCAACTTCAATTGTCGGACGAATCCCCAACTGGCCGCTGGCAGTTGGTGTTCGACTTGGGCGACGGCAAGCCGCAGTTGTATGAGTTTCAGGTCGAAGACTTCCTTCCGGAGCGCATGGCGCTCGAGCTCAAGGGCAGTGATGCGCCGCTCGCGCCGGATGCACCGTTCGATGTCGCCATCAACGGGCGTTACCTCTACGGGGCCCCTGCATCGGGCAATCGCCTGACTGGCCAGCTCTACGTGCGCCCGCTGCGCGAAGCGGTGCCGGGGTTGCCGGGTTATCAGTTCGGTTCGATCACTGAGGAGGACCTCAAGCAGGACCTTGAGATCGAGGACAGCACCCTCGACGCCAATGGCCAGTTGGACCTGAGCATTGACAGCCAGTGGTCCAAAGCCCGTTCGCCGCTGCAGCTGGTGCTGCAGGCCAGCTTGCAGGAGTCCGGTGGTCGGCCTGTCACTCGCCGCCTGATCCAGCCGGTGTGGCCTGCCGAAGCCCTGCCTGGCCTGCGCGGTCTGTTCGAGGGCGAGGCCACCGATGGCGACGGCCCGGTGGAATTCGAAGTGCTCGTGGCGGATGCGGAGGGCCACAAGTTGGCCGCTGACAACCTTAAGGTGCGGCTGGTCCGCGAGCGCCGCGACTATTACTGGAACTACTCGGAGAGCGACGGGTGGAGTTACCACTACAACGAGAAATTCCTCAACCTGTCCGAAGAAACGCTCAGCGTAGAAAAAGGCGCCACCGCTAAAGTCAGCTTTCCAGTGGAGTGGGGGCCTTATCGGGTAGAGGTCGAGGATCCGGCCACTGGCATCGTCAGCAGTGTGCGTTTCTGGGCCGGGTATCGCTGGCAGGACAACGCTGAGGGCGGAGCGGTGCGTCCCGATCAGGTCAAGCTGGCGCTGGATAAACCGGCTTATGCCGACGGCGACACGGCCAAGGTCACGGTCACCCCGCCTTCAGCGGGCAAAGGTTATTTGCTGGTGGAGTCCAGTGAAGGCCCGCTGTGGTGGCAAGAGATCGATGTGCCAGCCGAGGGCAAGACCTTCGACGTGCCCGTGGACAAGCAATGGGCCCGTCACGATCTCTATGTCAGCGCGCTGGTGATTCGCCCCGGTGAGCGCAAGGCCAACGTCACGCCCAAGCGGGCGGTTGGCGTGCTGCACCTGCCGCTGGACCGCTCCCAGCGCAAGCTGGCGTTGACGGTCACGGCGCCTGAAAAAATGCGGCCCAAACAGCCGCTGAAACTCAAGATCAATGCAAAAGGCGCTGACGGTTCGGTGCCCAAAAACGTGCACGTATTGGTCGCTGCGGTGGACGTCGGAATTCTCAACATCACCGAATACGCGACGCCGGATCCCTTTGCCAGCCTGTTCGGGCGCAAAGAATATGGCGCCGATCAACTCGACATCTATGGGCAGTTGATCGAGGCTGGACGCAATCGTCTCGCCAGCCTGGCATTCGGCGGGGACGCGGCGTTGGCCAAAGGCGGTAAACGCCCGGAGACCAGCGTGACCATCGTTGCGCTGCAAAGCGCGCCGGTGACCTTGAGCGAGCAGGGCGATGCCGAAGTCAGCCTCGACATTCCGGATTTCAATGGCGAGCTGCGGATCATGGCGCAAGCCTGGACCGACGAGCGCTATGGCATGGCCGAAGCGAAAACCGTGGTAGCGGCGCCGCTGATCGCCGAGTTGTCTGCGCCGCGCTTCCTTGCGGGCGGTGACCAGACGCGAGTGGCGCTCGACGTGTCGAACCTTTCGGGCAAAGCGCAAAAGCTCACTGTTCAGGTCTCGGCCGAAGGCCAGTTGAGCCTGGCCGAAGGCGACGGCACCAAAGCGGTGGCACTGAACCCAGGGCAGCGGACCACATTGCAGATTCCAGTGAAGGCGCAGGGTGGCTTCGGGCAGGGCGTGATCAGGGTGAAGGTCGACGGCCTGGACTTGCCCGGCGAAAACCTGCCGGCGTTCAGCCGCGAATGGACGATCGGTGTGCGACCGGCGTATCCAGCCATGCTGCGTCAGTACCGCGCCGTGCTCAAGGATCAGGCTTGGAGCCTGCCGGAGGGTGCCCTTGAGGCCTTCGAACCGGCGGGGCGTGAGGCGCTTCTCTCGGTCTCCAGCCGTCCTCCCCTTAACCTGGGCGAGCAGATTAGAGCGTTGAAAGCCTACCCCTATGGTTGTCTCGAGCAGACCACCAGCGGCCTCTACCCCTCGCTGTACGCCGATGCCGCGACCCTCAAGCGTCTAGGGCTCGAAGGTGAGTCCGACGAGGCGCGCAAACGCAAGATCGAGATCGGCATCGAGCGTCTGCTGGGGATGCAACGCTACAACGGCAGCTTCGGGCTGTGGGGATCGGACGGTGAGGAGGAGTATTGGCTGACAGCCTATGTCACCGATTTCCTGCTGCGGGCACGGGATCAGGGCTTCGCGGTACCGCCCGATGCGCTGAAAAAGGCCAACGAACGCTTGCTGCGCTATCTGCAAGACCGCAACCAGATCGAGGTCAACTACAGCGAGAACGCCGACCACACGCGCTTTGCCGTGCAGGCCTATGCAGGGCTGGTGTTGTCGCGCAGTCAGCAGGCACCGCTGGGTGCGTTGCGCAGCCTGTTCGAGCGTCGCAGCGATGCCCGCTCGGGCCTGCCGCTGGTCCAGCTGTCCATTGCCCTGGACAAGATGGGCGACAAGCCCCGGGCTGAGCAGGCACTGTTGGCCGGGCTGGCCGCGGGTCGCAAAGCCAACGACTGGCTGGCCGATTACGGCAGCCCGTTGCGCGATCAGGCGCTGATTCTGTCCCTGCTGGAAGAAAACAAACTGGCGTCGGACAAAGTGGAAGAGCGGCTATTCGCGTTGTCCGATCAAGTTGCGGCCAGCCGCTATCTGTCGACTCAAGAGCGTAACTCGCTGTTCCTGGCCGGGCGTGATCTGCTCGGCAAACCCGAGGCGAAGTGGGCCGCGACCCTGAACAGCGGCAGCAACAGCCGCGAACTGAGCAACGACCAGCCTGGCGTGAAGCTCGACAGCTCGGTGCTGGCATCACCGCTGACGGTTCAAAACAGCGGCGATGCCACGCTGTATCAGCAGATGACCATTTCCGGCTACCCGTCGCAACCGCCCGTAGCCGGTGGCGAGAACCTGGCGATTCGTCGTGAATACCTCGGCATGGACGGCGAGGCGCTGAACCTCAATGCACTGAAGAGCGGCGAGCTGGTGTTGGTGCACCTGGAGTTGAAATCCAAAGAGCGCGTGCCGGATGCACTGGTGGTCGATCTGTTGCCTGCGGGCCTGGAAATCGAAAACCAGAATCTGGCGCAGAGTGCCGCCAGTTTGGAGGACGCCAGCGAGTCAGTGAAACAGTGGCGCGAGTCGATGGAAAACGCTGGGTTGAAACACCAGGAGTTCCGTGGCGATCGCTACGTGGCCGCAGTAGACCTTCAAGGCTTCAACACCGTGCACCTGCTGTACCTGGCGCGGGCGGTGACGCCGGGTACGTATCGCGTGCCGCCGCCGCAGGTCGAATCGATGTACCGTCCAAACTGGCAAGCACTGGGCGACGCGCCTGCCCAGTTGGTGGTGAAAGGGAAGAAGTGAGGGGCATGACAGCTCTGCAATTCTGTGGGAGTGCGGTGTGCCTGGGGCAGGGTTGCGTTTTGCAGACCGCCCCAGGCTCCGCCTGGGGATCATCATTGATGAGTGAAATTGGTGCGGACTTTGTAGGAGCGCGCTTGCCCGCGACGGCGTCGCGTCAGTGACGAAGAGATTGCCTGATGCGCAGCATTCGCGGGCAAGCGCGCTCCTACGCAGATGTGAGCGTGGATGAGGTCAATGGATGATCCAGCTCAGCAGCCACAACCCCAGAAACAGCCAGATAATGCCGACGATGATCGAGCCTCGCATGAACGCGCGGATCGCCGAATACAGCAGCATCAGCCCCACGATCAGCCCGGCGATGCTGATCAGAGAAGTGTCCATGCCCAAAGTGCGTGCCAGTCCGTCGACAAAGTTGCCACCCGCGTGGGTGAACAGGTTGAACAACCAGCTCAAGCCGTCGACGATGAAACGAATCACTGCGCCAATGACCTGGCCGAGCCATTCGAAAACGCTTTCTACCTGCATGTCTTTTTCCTGATGACCGGCATTGAATGGAGAGGGGATCGTTCGCTTTGGCTATCACAGGGCAGAACGAGTTCCCCAGTGCACGAAGGCAGTTTGGCATGAAACGACTGATTCGCGGGCTCCTGGCCAGCATCGTGCTCATTTGCCTGCTGCTCTGGCTCGCCGACCGCATCTGGCCGCTGCCACTGCCCAAGGATGACTTGGCCCGTGTGGTGCTTGCCGAAGACGGTACGCCCTTGTGGCGGTTTGCCGATGCCAATGGCGTGTGGCGTTATCCCGTGACGATTGACCAAGTCTCGCCTTACTACATCGAAGCCCTGCTGACCTACGAGGATCGCTGGTTCTATCAGCATCCGGGCGTTAACCCGATGGCGCTCGTGAGGGCCACTTGGCAGAACCTGAGCGGCGGCCATGTGGTGTCGGGCGGCAGCACCTTGTCAATGCAGGTGGCACGGCTGCTGGATCCGCATGCGCGCACGTTGCCCGGTAAGCTGCGACAGTTGTGGCGCACGTTGCAGTTGGAATGGCACCTGTCGAAACAGGAGATTCTCGGCCTCTACCTGAACCGAGCGCCTTTCGGCGGCACCCTGCAAGGCGTGGCGGCTGCCAGTTGGGCGTATCTGGGTAAATCCCCCCGACAGTTGAACCGCGCCGACGCCGCGCTGCTGGCCGTTCTGCCTCAGGCGCCGAGTCGCCTGCGTCCCGATCGCCATCCACAGCGCGCGCAGGCTGCACGGGACAAGGTGCTCATGCGTCTGGCCGAGTTCGATGTCTGGCCAGAACACGCGGTGAACGAAGCGCTGGAGGAACCGCTGTTGCTGGCACCGCGTCAGGAACCGAGCCTGGCGCCGCTGCTGGCGCGACGCTTGAACCGTCCTGGCAGCCCGCCGTTGATCCGTACCACCCTGGACGCCAGCCTGCAGCGGCGTCTGGAAGACCTGTTACTGGGCTGGCGCGCCCGGCTGCCTGAGCGCACATCGGCGGCGATTCTAGTGGTTGAGGCCGAGAACATGGCCGTGCGCGCCTACGTCGGTTCGGTGGACATTGGCGACGACAAGCGCTTCGGGCACGTTGATATGGTCACTGCGCTCCGCTCCCCTGGTTCCACCCTCAAACCTTTCCTTTACGGCAAGGCGCTGGACGCCGGGCTGATCCACTCCGAATCGCTGATGCAGGATGTGCCGCGCCGCTATGGGGATTACCGTCCGGGTAATTTCTCGTCTGGGTTCAACGGCGCCGTGGCGGCGAGTTCTGCCCTGTCGATGTCGCTCAATCTGCCTGCCGTGCAATTGCTGGAGGCTTACGGCCCGAAACGCTTCGCCGCCGAATTGCGCAACGGTGGGGTGCCACTGACCTTGCCGCCGCTGGCTGAACCGAACCTGGCGTTGATCCTCGGTGGCGCAGGCAGTCGGCTGGAGGACCTGGTGGGCGGCTACAGCGCCTTCGCACGGGGTGGGCGCAGCGCGGACATTCGCCTGCAACCGGAAGATCGGCTGCGTGACCGACCGATGATGTCGCCCGGTGCGGCCTGGATCATTCGGCGAATTCTCAGCGGTCAGTCGCGGCCCGATCTGGACCCACACGCCGAGCTGGTGCAGCGCCCACAACTGGCATGGAAAACCGGCACCAGCTATGGCTTTCGTGATGCGTGGTCGATCGGCGTCGGGCCGCGATTCCTGATAGGCGTGTGGATCGGCCGCCCGGATGGCACACCGGTACCGGGGCAGTTCGGCCTGGCGTCGGCGGCGCCGCTGATGTTGCAGGTGCACGATCTGTTGGTGAATCGCGACGCTCAGCGCAACATCCTGCCGCCCGTGCAACCGATGCCGCTCAGTGTCGGCGTGGCCGCGATCTGCTGGCCGCTGGGGCAAGCGATGAACAAGACCGACCCCAATTGTCGGCGCCAGCGCTTCGCCTGGACACTTGATGGCACCACGCCGCCGACGTTACAGGCCACCGATCAGCCTTTGGGGTTGGGGCTGTTGGAAACGGTTTGGGTCAATGACAAGGGGCTGCGGGTCGGCGCCGGTTGCCCACAGGCCGTATCCCGTGACATCGCGCTGTGGCCTGCTCCGCTTGAACCGTGGCTGCCGAAAGGCGAACGCCGGGAGGCCCGCTTGCCTGCCATCGACCCCTCATGCCCGCCGCAAGGCTTGAGCTTGGCAGCACCCCTCTCGATCGTCGGCGTGCGCGATGGCGATCAACTCCGATTGCCCACCGGCAGCCTGCAACAATTGCGACTGAAACTGTCAGCGCTGGGCGGCACCGGCCGCCGCTGGTGGTTCATCGACGGCACACCGATGGGCGACACCGCCAACCAGGACAGCTATACGCACACCTTCAACCGGCTGGGCCGCTACCAACTGAGCGTACTCGACGAAAGCGGCCAGACGGCGCGGGTAGAGTTCAGCGTGGTGGATTAGGGCGGGGCGCTTTGCCGTCGGCGTTGTAAAGACCGCTACTGTCGGCAAGCCTGCCGACTACAGGTAAGGCGCCAGCCGTTCGATACGCTTGACTCGTCCGAGTGCCACAACCCCTCCAATGCCTATCGTGCGTTGACGAATTGTCAAAGCAGCGAGCGTTATTGGTCGGCCATTGCTGTAGGAAAACGGCTAATCATTTTTCACCCGCTTCCGACTTCCTCGGTCGGACATCCCGGCATACGCCGTTGCTCCCGCGCACCATCATGAGCGTCCGAACGGTAAAAACGGCGCTTGGGTCATCAACACCAAGACCATCAGCTTCCGTTCCACCGTTTGGGAGAAAGTCCCGCTTGCTGAGGATTTTCTTCCCAATCACCCGCCGTCAACATCCATCGAATAGGTTCTTCGTTCGCTGACGGTATGCCGGGTGCGGCAACCCCTTCGATTGGCTGCAAAGGACTGGAACAGGTGAGTAAAGGGCATTTCATTCGTCCGGGTGATCGAACCACCTGTGGCGGCGTCGTTCTCGAAGGCGACGGAAGATTCGACATCCGCGGCAAACCACTGGCGCGAGAGGGGGACCGGGCTACCTGTGGGGCGACCGGTAGTACCTTCAACATCATCGGCGGCATCCCGCACATGCGAGACCTTGGCAGGCGAGTGGCCGGAACGCTGCACAGCATGGTGCCGTGCCCCTGCAGCGCCCGTCTGTTGCCGTCGTTATTGAACGCCACTTACGACTTCAATGGCGATGACTCTCCCTCGGTCCCAGGCGCTGCCCACCTCTCGACATATGCCCCGCCCGCAGGGCCGAACTCGACGCAGCCGCCACACCGCCAGCCCGCTTTGGCTGACGACCTCGAGGAAGAAGAGGAAGAGGTCGAGCTGGAGCAGGTGATCACCTTGAGGCTCGGCATATTCTTCGACGGCACCGGCAACAACCAGGCCAATAGCGAGGCTGTTGCAGGCTGCATGGCGCGGGATGTCGGGTTGGAGCATGAGTCCGAGGACATTCAGCGGTTCTGTCTCGAACAGGGTTATGGCCTCGATGGAAGTGCGCCGGACAGCAGCTATGGAAATGACACGTCGAATGTGGCGCGGTTGTATGACTTGTATAGGGATCAAGCCAACGAACAAATTGACCCTGCGGATGATGAGGCTTCCGTGGCGGTCTATCTCGACGGGATCGGAACCGTCAGCGGCGGACCTGACGACCTGTGGGGGCAAGGCACTGGGACGGGGAAAAACGGTGTGGTGGCGCGGGTTGAACAAAGCCCGATGCTGGTCATCGAGCGACTTTTGAGATTTAAAAGGATCAATCCCGACATCAAGGTCCGATGCATAGAAATCGATGTATTCGGTTTCAGCCGTGGAGCTGCCGCTGCCCGTCATTTCGCCAACGACATACGAAAAGGCGCAAACAGCCTGATTGCCAAAGCCTGGCCCGCCGACGCCTCCCTACTCGTCGAGGGGTTTGGCTGGCGCGTTCAGCATGATGTCCATCTGAACTTCATTGGCCTTTTCGACACCGTGCCCGGCATCGTCACGCCCTTGCAGTTGGACTTCAGCCCCGGCAATGCGCGCAACGCTGGCCTCGACCTCGGATTGCCCACAGGTTGCGCACGCCACATCGTGCAGTTGGTGGCCCGGGACGAACATCGCCTGAACTTTGCTCTGATCCGCACCGAGAACGACATCGTGCTGCCCGGTGCGCACTCGGATATCGGCGGTGGCTACCGGCCCCGCATGCGCGAACGGTTGCTGGTGGCAAAACCCACTAGCAGCGTCGAACGCAAGGCCACGCCCAACGAGCGCGCGCTGGCCGTCTCCCGGTCTCAGCAAAGTGTCGGCCCCCTGGTCAGGCGGTTGATCGAACAAGGCGTCGAGCTGGAGATGCACATCTGGTCAGAGGATGAGGCGCGTACTCGGGATAATCAGATGCCCGCCTACAAGCGGGTGTACGTCATGAGCACACTTGAGCGCGAGGTGGAGGGGGATTTGTCGAAGGTTTACCTGAGAGTAATGCGGGAACTGGGATTGCGACATAACGCGCCTTTTAAAGAAATCCCGCAAACCTCCGCATCAGCGTTGCCTGCCGAATTGGAGATGATCGCCGCGAAGCTGCAGGCTTACGCACTCGGGCAGGCCTCCGCGCCAAATTTGACAGCTTCTGAGGAGGCGCTGCTACTCCGCCGTTACATACACCTCTCCGCGAGTTGGAATGCGGTGAAGGATCGACACAGAACGGACATAAGTGCGCTGTTCATTAACCGGCCTGCTGATGATCATCGGCGGATTATCCATGGCAATCAATAAGCTCAACGCGCTGTTGGGATGTGCACTCGCCGTCATTCTCTGCGGGTGCAGCCACGTCAATGACTACGGTACAGAACTGCCGTATGACGCCTGGCGTCTGGGTTTTCTGGCGCCCAACTACATGGAGGTCTGGATCGAAACCGCCGATGTGCTCGATGTCAAAGGCCGAGTATTCAGACGCGCCATGAGTGGCGTGGCGGCTATCCAGACTCCCCCCAATTTAAGGGCCGACCCGAGAGGGTGGCCTAAGGAGCCTGGGGACGGTAAGGGAAAACACCTCTGGAGCGCAGACGTGCCTCGTCTGATCTATGTGCGTTGGCAATCCCTCGCAGAGCCG